>NZ_DATFAV010000154.1:0-10756 GCF_035254145.1 Caulobacter sp.
TTGCCGAGGCCGACGGGCAGGCCGGTGTTCGACACGACGACCGCGGCGAACCGCTCGGGGAAGGCCGCGACCAGCCGCAGGCCGATCAGCCCGCCCCAGTCCTGGCAGAACAGCACTATGTCCTTCAGGTCGTTGCGGACCAGCCAGTCGCTCATCCAGGCCACGTGGCGTTCGTAGGTGTAGTCCGTCCGCAGCGCGGGTTTGTCCGATCGGCCAAAGCCCACGAGATCGGGCGCGACGGCCCGGCGCCCCCGCGCCACGAGATCGGCGATCACCTTGCGATAGAGATAGGCCCACGACGGCTCGCCGTGCATCAGCAGGATCGGACGCTGGCCTCGCGGTCCTTCATCGACGTGATGGATGCGCAGGGGCGTCCCGTCGGCGTCCTCGACCTCGGTATAGCGCGGTGCGAAGGCCCAGTCGGTCAGCCCCTCGAACCGCTCATCCGGCGTTCGCAACACGTCCACGGCGTTCTCCCTTCCGGTCTTCAATTATTGACACAATGAGTGCCAATATATCGATCGGTGTCAAGAACGCCCGATGCGTCGCGCGACGGTGGCGGTCGATATCGTCCAGGGCTAAGCAAGAGGCGAAGGAGAGTCCTGGCTTGGAAACCGTGCGTTATCTTCGCCCCCGACCGGATGGCGATCCGCCCGCCGATGGTCGCCGCCGCCGCGGGCAGGACAGCCGCGATCGCATCGTCCAGGCCATGCTCGACCTGGTGCGGGAGGGTCACGTCTCGCCCTCGGCGGAACTGGTCGCCGCGCGCGCCGACGTCGGGCTGCGCACCGTCTTTCGCCACTTCAAGGATCTCGAGAGCCTCTTTCGCGAGATGTCCGCCGTGATCGAGGGCGAGCTGCTGGCTTTGGCCGACACGCCGTTCAAGGGCGCGACCTGGCGCGAGCGGGTGCTGGAGCTGGTCGAGCGGCGAGGCTGGGCCTACGAGCGGATCGGGCCTTTCAAGCGCGCCTCGGAGGCTCACCGTCATCAGTCGCCGGCCCTGGCGCTGGACAACGCCAAGCTGGTCGGCGTCGGCAGGGACATTCTGCGGCGGGAGCTGCCGGTCGAGGTCGCTCGCGATCCCGTCCGCTTCGAGGCCATCGATCTGCTGCTCAGCTTCGACGCCTGGAATCGCCTGCGCCGCGACCAGGAACTTTCGCCGTCACGGGCGACGGAGGTTCTGCGCGCGATGATCTCAGGCCTGCTGGCGGAACCGGCGGGCCGGTAGGGGGCCGGCCGAGGCTGCTCAATTCCCCGGCCGGCGGAGCGCCGAACGTAAGGGGCGATCGGCGTCCTACGATCAATAGACGGCGACGGTGGCGCTTACCCTCCAATCCGTGGTCTTGGCTCGCCCCGGAATGGGTTGTCTGAGCCACGCCCTTGAAAGGCCCGTCCTGACACAGGCTGTCAGCAGCGCGAGCCGCGCCGACTTGCCAGCGGAGGTTGGAACACCGAAGTTCCGGGGGCGTTGTCGTCGCCTGGGCTGACGAGCGCCACCGCAGCCTACGGGAGCCAACATGACCCCTGACGATCTGCCCGCGATGAATCTCGCCAACACCGCGGTCGACGCGCTGACGGATCGTTATCAGCGGGTGCGGGGGCGAACCGAGACCTTGGCCGCCCCGCTGTCGCCCGAGGACCAGCTGGCCCAGTCGATGCCGGACGCCAGTCCGACGAAATGGCATCGCGCCCACACGACCTGGTTCTTCGAGACCTTTTTGCTGGTTCCGTTCTTGCCGGACTACACGGTCTACGATCCCGACTTCGGCTATCTGTTCAATTCCTACTACGAGGCGGTCGGACCTCGGCAGCCGCGACCCGAGCGGGGACTGCTGACCCGTCCCTCGTGCCAGACCGTCGGCGCCTATCGCGCTCACGTCGACGCCGCCATGCAGCGCCTGCTGGAAGGCCCAATGACGCCCGAGATCCGCGAACGGGTCGACCTGGGCCTGGCGCACGAGGAGCAGCACCAGGAACTGATCCTGATGGACATCCTGCATCTGTTCGCCCAGTCGCCGCTCAGCCCCGCCTATCAGGCGGGTTCGGTCGCGCCGCGTCCCGATCCGGGTCCGCAGCGCTTTCACCGTTTCGCCGGAGGTCTTGTCGAGATCGGCGCCGAAGAAGCGGGTTTCGCCTTCGACAACGAGCGTCCGCGCCATCGCACCTACGTCGCGCCGTTCCGGCTGGCCGATCGGCTGGTGACCAACGGCGAGTGGATCGCCTTCATCGAAGCCGGCGGCTACGCCCGCGCGGATCTGTGGCTGTCGGAAGGCTGGGCCAAGGTGCGGGAAGAGGGCTGGACGGCCCCGTCCTACTGGCGGCCGTCCGAGAACGGCGGCTGGACCACCATGACCCTGCGCGGGCGTCACCCGGTCGATCCCAACGCCCCGGTCGTCCACGTCAGCTACTACGAGGCCGCCGCCTACGCCGCCTGGAGCGGACGTCGGCTGCCGACCGAGGCAGAATGGGAGGCCGCCGCCACCGCCTCGGGGGTGAGCGCCTTGCGACAGCTCTACGGGGCCGCCTGGCAATGGACCGCCAGCGCCTATGCCGCCTATCCCGGCTTCAAGCCCGGACCGGGGGCGCTTGGCGAGTACAATGGCAAGTTCATGGTCAACCAGATGGTGCTGCGCGGCGGATGCGAGGCCACGCCGCCGGACCATTCGCGGCCGACCTACCGCAATTTCTTCCATCCGGATCGGCGCTGGATGTTCGCCGGCGTGCGTCTGGCCGACGACGATCGCCTGGCCGAGGTGACGGCGGGCGATCCGTTCCTGGACGAGGTGGTGGCGGGCCTGTCGGCCACGCCCAAGACCCTGCCAGCCAAATATTTCTACGACGCCGAGGGCTCGCGCCTGTTCGAGGCGATCTGCGAGTTGCCGGAATACTACCTGACCCGGACCGAGACGGCTCTCCTGCGCCAGATCGCGCCGGAGATCGCCGCTCGCATCCCCGATGGCGCGGCGCTGCTGGAGTTCGGCAGCGGCGCCAGCACCAAGACCCGGATCGTTCTGGACGCGGCGCCCCAGATCGCCGTCTACGCGCCGATCGACATCAGCCCCAGCGCTCTCGAGGAGGCCGCCTCCAGCCTGCGGGTCGACTATCCGGCCTTGAGCGTCGCCCCCCTGGTCGAGGATTTCACCAAGGCGCTCAACGCGCCCGAGGGCGCGCGGGGGCGCCCGCTGGTCGGGTTCTTCCCGGGCTCGACGATCGGCAATTTCGCGCCGGCGGAGGCCGAGGCGCTGCTGCGTCAGGCGCGGATGCTGCTGGGCGAGGGGGCGTTGTTCATCGTGGGCGCGGACGTCGCTAAGGACCCGGAGGTGCTGATCCCGGCCTATGACGACGCCCAAGGCGTCACGGCCGCCTTCAACCGCAATGTGCTGACGCACATAAACCGCCAATTGGGTGGAACGTTCGATCCCCTGGCCTTCAAGCACAAGGCCGTGTGGAACGCCGAGGAAAGCCGGATCGAGATGCATCTGGAAAGCGTGCGCGACCAGATCGTCATGGTCGGCGACTACGGCTTCCGCTTCGCCGCCGGCGAGACCATCCACACCGAGAACTCGTACAAGTATCGGCCGGAGGCGTTCGAGACCATCGCTCGCCGCGCGGGGTGGACGGTGGATCAGCGCTGGATCAGCCCCGACCCGGCCTTCGCCGTCTACGCCCTCACGGCCTGACGGCGCTCAAGACGCGAAAAGGCGTCGGTTCCGACCGTTTTCGGAACCGACGTAATTCGAGGGGATTGGCTCTAGAGTTCGCGTTCGCCGGGACGACCGCCACGCGAGGAGGATCCGCCTTTTCGGCCGGCGTTCGCCGCCAGGTCTCGATCCTTGGCGAAGCTGCGCTTTTCGCTGGGCACGCTAGCTCCGCCCTTCCTGGCGATCTCGCGGCGGCGTTCCGGGTCCATGGCGGCGAAACCGCGACGACCGCGGGGACGTTCGCTATCGATGTCCATTTGGGGCTCCTAGTCGGGACTGGTCACAGGCGGTACGAGCGAGACAGCGGCGTCATAGGGACGATCGTCCCCAGGATCGACCGGCGGCGAGGTTGGAGGTTCCTCGACGGGGATGACGCCGGGCTCGTACTCGGGCGGTTTGGGCTCGGGCGGAGGCGGGGCGTCTGGGTCGGTCACTTGGCGTCGTTTCCTGCACGTTCCGGTGAAGTAACCAGTGAAGTCGCTTTCGGTTCACCATGAAGCCGCACTAATTACACCGCACCGGGAAAGTTCTCCGGTCGAGGAGTCGCCAGACGATGGCCCGCACGCCCAAGCAGACGTTGAACCGCGCCATGTCACATTGGCGTTTGGCGGCCGCTTCGGTCGTGGGAATCGTGGCTTGGGCGGTGGCCAAATATTTCGGCGCGCCGCGGGGTTCGCATCTGTTGCTGGCCTGGGACACCGCCGCCTTCGTCTATCTACTGACGATGTGGACGTTGTTCATTCGATCGAACGAAGCAGAGATGCGATCGCGCGCCGCGCAGTACGACGAGGGCGTGCCGACGCTGATGCTGATCGTACTGGCCGCCATCCTCGCCAGCCTGGTGGCGGTGGTCGACGCGATGATCGTCTCGAAAGACGCGCCGGGAAGCGCGCGCGCCGTGGTCGTCGGCAGCGCCGTGGCCACCCTGATCCTGTCATGGCTGGTGCTGCAGACGGTCTTCGTCCTGCACTACGCCCACCGCCATTTCGGCGAGGGCAAGAGCAAGGGCGGCATCCAGTTTCCCGGCGAGCAGCCCACCAGCTATCTCGATTTCGCCTATCTGGCCTTCAGCGTGGGGGCGACGTTCCAAGTCTCGGACAACAATATCCTGACCTCGCGACTGCGCCGGCTTGTCACCGCCCACGCCGCGGCGGCCTATTTCTACAACACCGCCGTGCTGGCGCTGGGCATCAACATCATCGCCAGCATGGTGGGCGGCTAGGGCCAGGGCTCAGCGCCGGCGCTGACGCCCCCCGTGCGGACCACGATCCTTGCCGCCCTTCAACCGCAGTTGGGCGGGGGTCTTGGGCAGCTCCGCGAGCTTGAGGACGCCGTCCTTGTCGACGTCGAGCAGGGCGAAGCGCGTCTTGGCCGCCCTGGTCGCCTCATCCTTGGTGATGCGCCGATTGAAGTCGGCGTCCGCGCCCATGACGGGTTCGGGCTCGGCGATCAGGCCGTACAGGGATGCGCCCTGCAGGGCATTGCCCATCGCGCCGCCCGAGCGACCCCCGCCGCCGGGTCCGCGTCCGCCGCCGGGCGGGCCATCTCCGCCGCCGGGGCCCTGGCCCATCGGCCCGCGACGCATCACGCCGGGCGCGGCGCCGCCGACGATTTCGGGCGCGATGCGGTTCTCGTAGGCCGAGACCTCGAAGCCATCGATGACTCCGTTGTGGTCGACATCGACCACGGCGAAGAAGCGCAGGGAGTCGGCGACGAATTCGTCGCGGCTCAAGGCGCCGTCATGATTGGCGTCGGCGCCCGCGAACCACGCCGCGACGGGGTAGGGTTGATCGCCCGGCGCGCGGAACGGCTCGCCCGCCGGACTGATGAACAGCTGCGGGCCGCCGCCCATCGGTCCGCGCGCGTCCGCGCCTGGCGGTCCGATCTCGCGTCCGCCCGGTCCGCCGGGCCCGTCCGGCGTATGGCCGCAGGCGGCAAGAACGGCGGCCAGGGCGGTGGTCAGGACAAGGGCGCGAGGCGTCATGCGGGGGTCTCCAATCGCCAAGCTTTGAAGACCGTCCGGATTGCCCGGCAATGTCAGCGAACGGAGGCGGCTTTGCAGGGGCGCAACAATCGTGACGCTTTCGCGGGATTGGGGCCGGGTGGGATTCAGGCTGGGTGGGATTCAGGCCGGGCGGGATTCAGGCCGGAAGGCGCACGCTGGCTCGCAGGCCGCCGCCGGGACGGTTGGCCAGGGTGACGTCGCCGCCATGGGCGCGGGCGAGGGAACGGACGACGGCCAGGCCAAGGCCGATGCCCCCGGTCTGGCGATTGCGCGAGGGCTCGCCGCGGTAGAAGGGCTCGAACACCCGTTCCAGCTCGGCCGGCGACACACCGGGACCGTCGTCGTCGATCTCGATGATGGCCATGCCGTCCTCGGCATAGACTCGGCCGCGCGCCGCGCCGCCGTACTTCAGGGCGTTCTCCACGAGGTTCGAGACCAGGCGCTTGAGCGCGACCGGATCGCCCTCGATCACGGTCTTCTCGGCGCGCTCGACCGTGGCGTCGCCGCCGGTTTCGGCCGCTTCGTCCACCACGCTCTCCAGCAGCGAGGAGAGTTCCAGCTTGGTCCGTTCGGCCGGTCGGTTGGTGTCGCGCACGAAGGCCAGGGTGGCGGAGATCATGGCCTCCATCTGGTCGATGTCGGCGGCCAGTTTGGGCCTGATGTCGTCGGGCGCGGCCTCGATGCGGAACTTCAGGCGGGTCAACGGGGTGCGCAGGTCGTGGGCGATCGCGCCGACCATGGCCGTCCGGTCTTCCACGTAACGGCGCAGGCGCTCCTGCATCATGTTGAAGGCCGAGGCGGCGGCGACGACCTCGGTGGAGCCGGAAAGATTCAGCGGCGGCGTGCGCGGATCCTTGCCCAGCCGCTCGGCGGCGTCGGCGAAGGCGGTGATGGGCTGGGCCAGTCGGCGCGCGAACAGCCAGGCCAGCGGCGTGACCGCGATGACCGACAGCAGCAGAATCAGCAGGATTCGCTGCTGCCAGCTGTCCAGCCGGAAGGTGGGCTTGGGCTCGACGACCAGCCAGTGGCCGTCGCTCTGGCGCACCCCAAGCTTGAAGTCGCCGAAGATCAGGGGCTCGTCGCGTCCCTGCATGCGAGCGGCGCCCGGGCCGCCCGGACCGGGCTCGCGCGCGAACGGCTCGCGCGGGCCGCGCGCGGGGCCTCGCCGGTCGTCTTCAGGGGTCTTGGGCGGATTGACCGGCAAGCGACGCACGAAGAAGCGAGGGCCGTTGTCGATCTGCATCTCGACGCGGTTGACCGGAACGTCGATGGCGCGGGCGATGCCGGCCTTGAAATCGGCGCGGCGGATGCTGTCGGGGCCGGTGGAGCGGATCGAGCCACGCTGCTTGACCACCAGCAGGCGGCCATCGCGCGGCTGTACGGGCTGGCCCGTCTTGAGCGCGCGGACGATCTCGCTGGACCGATAGAACTCAGGCGGCGGCGGCGGCAGGTTGAAGATGACCGCGATCGCGATCAGCTGGGCCGCCACCAGGGTGATGATGACGAGACCCAGCGCCTGGACGAACAGCGGCGCGCCGCGCCGAAACATGGTCATGGGGTGCGCACGACCTTGGCGGTGAACATGTAGCCTTCGCTGCGGATGGTGCGGATCAGCTCGCCGCCGCCGCCGTCGTCCAGCTTGCGCCGCAGCCGGCTGATCTGGACGTCGATGGCGCGGTCATAGGCGTCGCTGTCGCGGCCGCGGGCCAGGTCCAGAAGCTGGTCGCGGGTCAGCACCCGTTGAGGCCGCTCGACGAAGGCTCGCAGAAGGGAAAACTCGCCGCTGGAAAGGTTCACGACCACCGACTGAGGCGAGCGCAGCTCTCGGCGCACAAGGTCCAGGCGCCAGCCGGCGAACTCGCAGGCCGCGCCCATGGCGTCGTCGGCCACGCGCGGCTCCTGGCGGCGACGCAGCACGGCGCGGACGCGGGCCAGCAGCTCGCGGGGATTGCAGGGCTTGGGCAGATAGTCGTCGGCGCCGAGCTCCAGGCCGACGATGCGGTCGGTTTCCTCGCCCATGGCCGACAGCATGATGATCGCGGGGCCGTCGTTGGCGGAAGACAGCCGGCGGCAGATCGCCAGGCCGTCCTCGCCGGGCAGCATGACGTCCAGCACGATCAGGTCGATGGGGCCGCGGGCCAGCACCTGTTCCATCGTCCGCGCGTCCTGCGCCGTCTCGACCGCATAGCCATGACGCGAAAGGAAGTCTGAGACGACGTCGCGAATGCCGGGATCGTCATCGACGATCAGGATGCGCGGCGCCGCGCCACGCGGCGCATCGGCATCGCCTTGGACGGTGTTCTGGGCGTTTTCCATGCGAGCTTTCCTGTCATGGCCCCGTCACGTTCAGATTTCACCTCTGCAACAGGCGCGCAACCCTGCCATGCGATCCGGTGTCGCACCGGCGGCCATCCCCCATCCCAGGCCGTCGGCGTCGGGGCCCGATCCGCTTCACCCCCCTTAGTGGATCGGGTCCAGGCGGTTTAGCCCGGGGAGTGGTTTTCAGGCGTGTGATAGTCCGCGCCCTGAGCCTTCATGGCGGCGATGGCGCGGTCGCCGACGAACGGGTTGGAGCGCCGCTCGGCGCCGAAGCTCGACATCGGTCCATGGCCGGGCACGAAGCGCACCTCTTCCCCCAGCGGCCAGAGCTTCTGGGTGATCGAGTCGATCAGGTCCTGGTGATTGCCCAGCGGGAAGTCCGTGCGGCCGATCGAGCCCTGGAACAGCACGTCGCCCACCTGGGCGAACTTGGTCTCGCGGTGGAAGAACACCACGTGACCGGGCGTGTGACCCGGGCAGTGGAAGACCTCGAACTCGGTCTCGCCCAGGGTGACCTTGTCGCCGTCGTCCAGCCAGCGGTCGGTGACGAAGATCCGCGCCTCGGGCATGCCGTACATTTCGCCGCTCTGCTGGATACGGTCGATCCAGAACTGGTCGTCCTTGTGCGGGCCTTCGATGGGGACGCCGGTGCGAGCCTTAAGCTCGGCCGCGCCGCCGGCGTGGTCCATGTGGCCGTGGGTGATCCAGATCTTCTCCAGCGTCAGGCCCTTGTCGGTCATCGCCTTCATCAGGCGGTCGACCTCGCCGCCCGGATCGATCACGGCGGCCTTCATGGTCTTGGTGCACCAGACGATCGTGCAGTTCTGCTGCAGTGGGGTGACCGGGGCGATCATGGCGGCGATGGGCTGGGTCATAAAAGACTCCAAAGAAAAAGGGCGGGAGCCGAAGCGCCCGCCCTTCCGACCTAAAGGCTTAGAGCGTAACAGCCGAAAGTGTAAGCGGTTTCGGCTGTTACGCTCCAAGATTAAATCGACGGATCCAGTCTACTTCTGATGGAGCATCAGGAGTAGACTGACTCTGGCGGCCGAAGATCAAGCCAAGCCTTTTACTGGCGCTCTTCCTTCGAGCCCGGGGCCGGGGCGCCCGGCATCGGGGCCACGCCCGTGGCCGGCGCGCTCGGATCCAGTTCCGGAACGTCGAACATGCCACGGCCGACATGGCTCTTGCGGTAGCCGTAGGCGAAGTAGATCACCAGGCCCAGCGCGCCCCAGACCGGCAGCACCATCATCGCCTCGAAGGGCAGGTTGAAGTACAGCACCGCGCAGCCGATCAGGGCGATCGGGGCCACGACCCAAATGAACGGCGTCCGGAACGGACGATGGCGGGTCGGATCCTTCTTGCGCAGCACCATCACCGCGATCGCCACCATGAAGAAGGCGAACAGGGTGCCCGAGTTCGAGATATCGGCCAGTTGGCCCACCGGGAAGAAGGCGGCCGCCAGGGCGACGAACAGGCCGGTGACGATCGTCACGACGTGCGGCGTCTTGAACTTGGGATGGATCGCGGCCAGCTTTTCGGGCAGCAGGCCGTCGCGCGCCATCACGAAGAAGATCCGGGTCTGGCCGTAGATCATCATCAGGATGACCGAGGGCAGGGCCAGGTTGGCGGCCAGGCCCAGCAGGTTGCCGACGAACGGGAAGTTGATCTGGCGCAGCACGTGGGCCAGGGCTTCGTTCGAGCAGACCAGACGGTCCTTGTTCTCGACCAGCGAGCAGGCGGCGGTGAAGGCGGCCGAACCGGGCTGGACGGCCGAGCCGTCGGCGCCGACGACGGGCTGGGCGCCCATCGCGCCGATCGCGCCAGCGGCGACCAGCAGATAGAAGATGGTGCAGATGGCCAGCGAGCCGATCAGGCCGATCGGCACGTTGCGCTGTGGGTTCTTGGTCTCCTCGGCGGCGGTCGAAACGGCGTCGAAGCCGACATAGGCGAAGAAGATCGAGGCGGCGGCGCCGACGACCCCCATGCCGGTCGTTCCGGCGGGGCCGAACCAGCCGTTCGGGGTGAAAGGCGAGAAGTTGCCGGTCTTCAGCACCGGCAGGGCCAGGAAGATGAACACGGTCAGGGCGGTGACCTTGATCGCCACCAGGGCCGCGTTGACGGTGGCGCTCTCGGTGGTGCCGATCACCAGCAGGGCGGTCACGGCCAGGGCCACGACGATGGCCGGCACGTTGACGATGCCGACGCTGAAGTCAGCCACCGGCATCCAGCCGTGCAGGGACCAAGTCGGACCTTGCCGCAACAGATCGGGCCAGTGGAAGCCCAAGGCGTTCTCGATCAGGCCTAGGAAATAGCCGGACCAGCCGACCGACACGGCGCTGGCGGCGACCGCGTATTCCAGGATCAGCGCCCAGCCGACCATCCAGGCCAGCAGTTCGCCCATGACGGCGTAGGAATAGGTGTAGGCCGAGCCCGAGACGGGCACCATCGAGGCCAATTCGGAATAGCAGAGCGCGGCGAAAGCGCAGACGGCGCCGGCGATCACGAAGCTCCACATCATGCCCGGACCGGCCTTCTGCGCCGCGGCGGCGGTCAGAACGAAGATGCCGGTGCCGATAATCGCGCCCACACCCAGCAGCGTTAGCTGCACGGGGCCCAGCGAGCGATGAAGGGATTTCTTCTCAGCCGTCGCTAGGATCGCATCAAGCGATTTTACGCGCCACATAGTTCCTCCTGGATAGGCAAGACTCCCCCTGGGGTCGCCTTTTGGAAA
>NZ_DATFAV010000155.1:0-19175 GCF_035254145.1 Caulobacter sp.
CGGCCGACAGGCGCCGTCGATGTCGGCCGGCGCCGGCACGCCCGTGACCGCCGCCAGGGTCGGGGCGATATCGACCGTATCGAGCGGCAGGACGCGCTCGTGCGGGGTCGCCCCTTTCCACCAGAACAGGATCGGCACGCGCCGGTCGTAATCCCACGGACTGCCGTGGGTGGAGACATAGGTCGCCCCGGCCGTGGCCGGCACGCGATCGGGCTTGAAGGCCACCAGGATGTCGCCCACCCGACCGGGATAGGCGCTGCGGCGCACGCGCTCGGCGACCGTCAGCTCCTCCGGCGAAGCGTCGGCCGGCGCCGGGGCCATCGTGAAGATCGCATTGGAATCAAAGGCTTCCGCCACGGCCGGGTCGCGGTTGATCAGGACCAGGGCCGCGGCGGTGATGCGGGCGTGATCGGTGATCGACGGCGTCTTGCGGTCCGGTCCGACGACATAGATCTGGTCGACGCCGCCGTCGGCGATCAGCGGATCCCAGGCCAGATCGAGGTCGGCGCGCAGCTGGGCGTTCAGCTTGACGATCCACGGCTTGCCGATCACGCGCTCGGTTCCGTAGCCCTCGCCCGCCAGTCGCTCGGCGAAATCGGCGCCGCCGTGATCGGCGGCCAGGACGATCAGAACCCCACCCTTCACCTGGTCCAGACTCTTCAGAAAGACGCCCAGGCGCTGGTCGAGGCGTGCGATCTGGTCGCACATCTCCGGCCCCCGCGTGCCGTATCGATGGCCGATAAAATCGGTCGCCGACAGGCTGACGGTGAGCAGATCGACCTGCGGACCGTCCCCCAGGCGATAGGTCTCGCGCAGCCGAGTCGCCAGCTCCAGGGTCACCTGGTCGGTGTACGGACTGGCGTAGAGGTCGCGCTGCCGGTCGGCCTCGCTGGCGGCCGCGGGGATCGGCAGGGCCGCGCGCCATTGGCGGCCGCCGGTCTCGTAGGACGCCTCCAGCGCCTTGCAGCGCTTGGCCGAGGCCTTGTCGTAGTCCCAGGTGACCGGATGCGATTTCAGATCCGCCGCCAGCTTGGCGTTGAAGGCGGCGACGGGCTTCAGGCGCTCCCGCGCCGTCTGGTCCGCCGCGACCCAGGTCGTGAAGCCGAAACCCGGCTGATACCAGAACTGGCCGTCGGCCTTGTGGCCCGACATGGTGATGGCGCCACGGTCCTTGCCCGAGACGCCGAACACCCGGCTTTGGGGCGAGACGGCCTTCAGCCAGTCGCCATAGGTGGTGGCGACCAGATTGGCGGGCGAAACCGCCCTGCCCTTGGGATCATCGGCCGGCGTGACGCTGGGATCGGCCAGGCAGTAGACGGTCTTGCCCGTGGCGCGGTCGTACCAGTCGTTGGCGCTGATGCCGGTCTTGTTGGGGTGCTTGCCCGTCAGCAGGGTCGAGTGGCCGGGGCAGGTCTCGGTGAAGGCGTGCGACTGGTAGCCGTTGGGATAGACGATCCCCTGGCTCAGCGTCGCCAGGCCGCCGACGAACTCGGGCCGGTGCTGGGCGTAGAGATTGGCGCTGAACTGGTCGATCGAGATCACGACCACCAGCTTGGGATCGGGTTTTGTCTGGGCCTGCGCGGCGAACGCGGCCGACAGGACGGCGGCGGCGAGCGCGCCGCGGATGAGCGTCTTCTTCATCCCAGCGATTTCGCCCGAATGGTTCGTCCGTGCAAGGATGGAACGGTTTCGCGACTGAAATGTGGATCGCGCGCTTCGAACAGGGCGCCGTCAGGCCGCCTTGCCGACCACCATGTTGCGGCCTGAAGCCTTGGCCTCGTAGACGCCCTCGTCGGCGCGCTTGAGCAGGGCCTCGGGCGTGTCGTCGGGGCCGCCGGTCGCCGAGACGCCGACCGAGACCGTGACCGTCAGCATCTCCTGACCGTGGGCGACCTTGAACGGCGAGCCCGAGACATGCTTGCGGATGCGTTCGGCGATACGCAGGGCGTCGGCCATCTGGGTCTCGGGCATGATCACCGTGAACTCCTCGCCGCCATAGCGGCAAGGCAGATCGATGGCCCGGACGTTCGAGGCCAGGCGCAGGGCGAACTCGCGCAGCACCTCGTCGCCGATGTCGTGGCCGAAGGTGTCGTTGATCTTCTTGAAGTGGTCGATGTCGATCAGCAGGGCCGAGACCTCGTATCCGCCCAAGGCCGCGCGCCGGACCAGCGAATCGAGCTGGCCGACCATGTAGCGGCGGTTGTGCAGCCCGGTCAGCTGGTCGGTGACGGCCAGTTCCAGCGAATGGTCGAGGTTGTTGCGCAGATAGTCCGTATAGCGCTTGCGCTGGATCTGGGTCTTGGCGCGCGCGGCCAGCTCCTGCGGGTCGATCGGCCGGGTGAGGATGTCGTTCACCCCGATCTCCAGCGCCTTGACCATGCGGGCGCGGTCGTCGGGATCGACCATGGCCAGGACCGGCAAGTGGCGCGTGCGCTCGTCGGACCGCAGCGAGGCGGTGAAGCGCAGGCCGTCGAAGCCCTTGGAGGCGGCGTTGACGATCACCAGGTCGACCGGGCCGCTGGCGCTGATCTTGGCCTTCTCGGGATCGGTCTCGACCACGGGACGATGTTCGGCGGCCAATTCGCCGGCCAGCCGTTCGGCCTGGCGCTCGTTGTCGTCGACGACCAGCACGCGGCCACCCAGGCCGTCCAGGCGCGCGGCGGCGCCGGCGATCACGCCGATGCGCCGGCCCGAGGCCTCGCGCTGGCGAAGTTCGTCGATGACCAGCTTGAAACGGGTCAGGCTGCGCACGCGGGCGAACAGCATGACGTCGTCGATCGGCTTCGTCAGGAAGTCCGAGGCCCCCGCCTCCAGGCCCTGGATCCGGTCGGCCCGGCCGTCCAGCGCCGTGATCATCACCACGGGAATATGGCGGGTGGTGGGATCTTCCTTCAGCTTGCGGCAGACGGTGAAGCCGTCCATGCCGGGCATCATCACGTCCAGCAGGATGATGTCGGGAAGGTCGCGAAGCGCCATGGCCAGGGCGGTCGGCCCGTCCATGGCGGTGGAGACTTCATAGTATTCGGCCGCCAGCTTGGCTTCCAGAAGGCGGACGTTGGCCTCGATGTCATCGACGACGAGGATCCGAGCGCTCATGCAGGCTGCCTCTCGAGGAGCCGCTTTATCGTATCGAGGAAGTGGACCACCGAGATCGGCTTGGAGATGTAGGCCTCGCACCCGCCCTCGCGGATGCGCTCCTCGTCGCCCTTCATGGCGAAGGCCGTCACGGCCACCACCGGAATGTGCGCCAGCTCGTCGTCTTCCTTGAGCCACTTGGTGACTTCCAGCCCCGAGATTTCGGGCAGCTGGATATCCATCAGAATCAGATCGGGCTTGTTGTCACGGGCAATGGACAGCGCCGACAGACCCTCGCGGGTCTGCAGGGTCTCGTAACCCTGGGCCTCGAGCAGATCATGAAAGAGCTTCATGTTCAGCTCGTTATCCTCCACGATGAGGACCTTCTTCGTCATCCTTACCCCGACCATACGGTCATGTGGCGACGCCCACGGATTCGCGCCGTCTTCCAGAAGTTGATCGCACGAATATCCTTAAGCCCGCGCTAATCGCGTTTAGACCGGCCAACCAGAGCTCATGGAACCTCGCTACTCCGATCTTCAGACCTGCGCGGTCAGCCCCACCGCACCGTTGGTCATCGTCGACGTCGACGAAGTGCTGGCCCAGTTCATGCTGGGCTTTGGCGCGTTCATCGCGCGGCACGGATTCGAACTGCGGGTGGATCGGTTCGCCCTGTTCCAGAACATCTATCGCCCTGGAGAGACGGAACACCTCGATCTGATCGCGGGCAAGGCGCTGTTCGACGATTTCTTCCGCGACGGGGCCGAGGACCTGCCGCCGGCGGCCGGCGCCGCCGACGCCTTGGCCGACCTTTCGACCCGCGCCGAGGTGGTCATCCTGACCAATGCGCCCGAGCATGGCCGCCTGTCGCGGGCGCGATGGCTCAAGACCCATGGCTTCGACTATCCGCTGATCATCAACGCCGGCCCCAAGGGTCCCGCGGCGGCCGACCTGTCGGGCCGCACCTCGGGATCGGCGGTTTTCATCGACGATCTTTTGCCGCAGCTGGAATCGGTGGCGGAAAGGGCGCCCGCCGTCGGACGCTTCCAGATGGTCAGCGACGAGCGCCTGCGCCCGCTCGCCCCGTCCGCGCCCGACCGCCATGTCCGTATCGACGAGTGGCCGCTGCTGAAGAAGGCCATCGAGGAGCGCCTGTTCGCATGATCCGTTTCGGCATCGATTTCGGCGGCACCAAGATCGAGGCCGCGGCCATCGACGAGACCGGCGCCTTCGTGGCGCGGGTCAGAAAGCCCAATCCTGGCGACTACGACTCCGCGCTCGAGACCGTGGCCGAACTGGTGACCGACGCCGAGATCATGGCGGGCGCGACCTGCGCGCGGCTGGGCCTGGGCATCCCCGGCTCGATCTCGCCCAGGAGCGGCCTGATCCGCAACGCCAACAGCCTCTATCTGAACGGCCAGCGCTTCGGCGAGGACCTGGAGCAGCGGCTGTCGCGCCCCGTGCGCCTGAGCAACGACGCCAACTGCCTGGCCCTGTCCGAGGCCGCCGACGGGGCCGGCGCGGGCGGGCGGGTGGTGTTCGCGGCCATCCTGGGCACCGGTTGCGGCGGCGGCGTGGTGGTCGATGGCGAGATCATCGACGGCCGCAATGGCGTGGCCGGCGAATGGGGGCACATGCCCCTCCCCTGGCCGAGCCCCGCCGAATATCCCGGCCGCGAGTGCTGGTGCGGCCGCAAGGGCTGTCTGGAGACCTGGATCGCCGGGCCGAGCTTCGCCCGTGACGCCGGCTTTCCGAACGGCCAGGCGACGATGGAAGCCGCGTCGGCCGGGAACGCCGGAGCCCTGGCGGCCCTGGACCGCTATGTCGACCGCCTGGGCCGGGCGCTGGCCGTGGTCTGCGACCTGATCGACCCGGACGTCATCGTGCTAGGCGGAGGGATGTCGAACGTCGAGGCCCTGTATGCGCGCCTGCCAAGCGCCATCGCCCCGCACGTGTTCTCGGACATGTTCGAGACCCCGGTCAGGAAGGCCGTCCATGGCGACAGCTCCGGCGTGCGCGGTGCGGCGTGGCTGTGGCCCGCGGAGATCTAGGGACGCTGCATGAAGGCGCTGTGTCGCGACTGCGGATGGACGGGCCAGGCCAAGGCCGCGCGCTGCCCGTCCTGCGGCTCGCCTCGCACCGTGTTTCACGAGGAGCTGGGGACCCTCTCGATCGCGCACCTGGATTGCGACGCCTTCTACGCCTCGGTCGAGAAGCGGGACGATCCGTCCCTGCGTGACAAGCCGGTGATCGTGGGCGGCGGCAAGCGCGGGGTGGTGACCACCGCCTGCTATATCGCCCGGATGAGCGGCGCCAGGTCGGCCATGCCGATGTTCAAGGCGCTGAAACTGTGTCCCGACGCCGTGGTCATCAAGCCCAACTTCCACAAGTACAAGGAAGAGAGCCGGCGCATCCACGAGAAGCTCGACCGGCTGACGCCGCTGATCCAGCCGCTTTCCCTGGACGAGGCCTGGATCGATCTGACGGGCACCCAACGCCTGCACGGCGCGACGCCGGCGGCGATGCTGGCGAGGCTGCAAGCCGAGATCGAGCGCGACATCGGCCTGACGGTCTCGATCGGCCTGGCCCCCAACAAGTTCCTGGCCAAGATCGCTTCGGAACTGGACAAGCCGCGCGGCTTCTCGGCCATCGGCGCGGCGGAGGCGAAAGACTTCCTCGCCGACAAGCCGGTCAGCATCCTGCCGGGCGTCGGGCCCGCCACCGTCTCCAGCCTCGCCGAGATCGGCCTGCGCACGGTCGGCGACATCGCCGCCGCCGACCTCAAGCTGCTGGCCAATCGCCTCGGCTCCGGAGGCCTTCGCCTTCACAGGCTGGCCCATGGCCAGGACAGCCGCATCGTCGACCCCGACCAGGCGCGCAAGACGATCAGCGCCGAGACCACCTTCAACGACGACCTGCACAAGCGCGACGACCTGGAGGACGAACTCTGGCCGCTCTGCGAGAAGGTCGCCAAGCAGGCCCGCAAGGAAGGCGTCGCCGGCCGGGTCGCGACGCTGAAGCTGCGCACGCCCGATTTCAAGATCCACACCCGCCGCCGCACCCTGGCGATCCCGACCCAGACGGCCCGCACGCTGTTCCAGGTGGCCCGCGAGTTGCTGGCCGCCGAGCCCCGCGGCCTGTCCTATCGCCTGATCGGCGCGGGCCTGACCGAGTTCGTCGACGCCGAGACCGCCGGCTCGGACATGTTCGCCGACGAGGAGCGCCGGTCGCTGAAGAGCGAGACGGCCATCGACGCCTTGCGCGGCAAGTTCGGCGCCGCGGCCGTCGTCACGGGGCGAGCGCTGAAGAGCCGCTGAGTCGCGACTCGCGCCTCTTGCGGTGCGGCCATGGGTTCACCACTTGGACGTCTCCCCCGTGGAACCGTTCGCTACGGCCTTCGCTCTCCCAATCGTGAAGCCGAAAACCGAGGCGCCCCTGTGCTAAAGCGGCGCAGCGACGCATCGGCCTCTTCCAAAGCTGTCGCGTTTCCATATCTAATTCAGGCAGGCGGGTGATTTGCTCGCCGGGAGAGAACAAGTCGATGGCCGAGCGGAAGCAAGGCGGACAAGGTAACGGCGCTGGATCGTCGGTCGTCACGGAAGTGAAGCCGAAGACTCAGAAGCCTTCGCTTTATCGAGTTTTGATTCTCAATGACGACTACACTCCGATGGAGTTCGTCGTCTATGTCCTCGAACGGTTCTTCAACAAGTCGCGCGAAGATGCGACGCGCATCATGCTGCATGTCCACCAGAACGGCGTGGGCGTATGCGGCGTGTACACTTACGAAGTCGCAGAGACAAAGGTCGCCCAAGTCATAGACTCGGCGCGCCGCCATCAGCACCCCCTGCAGTGCACCATGGAAAAGGACTGAGGAGCCTCCCCCATTGCCCTCTTTTTCGCGCCCCCTGGAAGAATCCCTGCACCGCGCCGTCGCCTACGCCAACCAGCGTAAGCACGAGTACGCGACGCTGGAGCACCTTCTACTCTCCCTGACCGACGACGAGGACGCCGCCGGAGTGATGCGCGCGTGCGACGTCGATCTCGCCGCGCTGAAGAAGAGCCTCTCGAACTATCTCGACGTCGAACTGGCCTCGCTGGTCGTCGACGACGACGAGGACGCCAAGCCGACCGCCGGCTTCCAGCGCGTGATCCAGCGCGCGGTGATCCACGTCCAGTCGTCGGGCCGCGAAGAGGTCACCGGCGCCAATGTTCTGGTCGCCATCTTCTCCGAACGTGAAAGCCACGCCGCCTATTTCCTGCAGGAGCAGGACATGACGCGGTACGACGCGGTCAACTTCATCGCCCACGGCATCGCCAAGAAGGCCGGCGCCTCCGAAGCCAAGAGCGTCAAGGGCGCCAGCGCCGGCTCGAACGCCACCGAGGACGACGGCGAAAAGCCCAACACCAAGACGGGCGGCGAGGCTCTGGAAGCCTACTGCGTCGACCTCAACGAAAAGGCCCGCCAGGGCAAGGTCGACCCGCTGATCGGCCGCGCGAACGAAGTGGAACGCGCGATCCAGATCCTGTGCCGCCGCACCAAGAACAACCCGCTGCTGGTGGGCGACCCCGGCGTCGGCAAGACCGCCATCGCCGAGGGCCTGGCTCGCAAGATCGTCACGCACCAGGTCCCCGAGGTCCTGGAAGGCGCCACCATCTACTCGCTCGACATGGGCGCGCTGCTGGCCGGCACCCGCTATCGCGGCGACTTCGAGGAGCGCGTGAAGCAGGTCGTCAAGGAACTGGAGAACCATCCGAACGCGGTGCTGTTCATCGACGAGATCCACACCGTGATCGGCGCCGGCGCGACCAGCGGCGGGGCTATGGACGCCTCGAACCTGCTGAAGCCCGCCCTCGCCTCCGGCTCGCTGCGCTGCATGGGCTCGACCACCTACAAGGAGTTCCGCCAGCACTTCGAGAAGGATCGGGCTCTCGTCCGTCGCTTCCAGAAGATCGACGTGAACGAGCCGACGGTGGAAGACACCATCAAGATCCTCAAGGGCCTGAAGACCTATTACGAGGACTTCCACAAGCTGAAGTACACGGCCGAGGCCCTGAAGGTCGCGGTCGAGCTGTCGGCCAAGTACATCACCGACCGCAAGCTGCCCGATAAGGCGATCGACGTGATCGACGAGGCCGGGGCCAGCCAGATGCTGCTGCCGGAAAGCCGTCGCAAGAAGACCATCGGGGTCAAGGAGATCGAGACGGTCGTCGCCAAGATCGCCCGCATCCCGCCCAAGTCGGTCAGCAAGTCGGACACCGAGGCCCTCAAGGAACTCGAGACCGACCTGAAACGCGCGGTGTTCGGCCAGGACGAGGCGCTGGCCCAGCTGTCGGCCGCCATGAAGCTGGCCCGCGCCGGCCTGCGCGAACCGAACAAGCCGATCGGCTCGTACCTGTTCAGCGGCCCTACCGGCGTCGGCAAGACCGAAGCCGCCAAGCAGCTGGCTCAGACCCTGGGCATCGAGATGCTGCGCTTCGACATGTCGGAGTACATGGAGCGCCATACCGTGAGCCGCCTGATCGGCGCCCCTCCCGGCTATGTCGGCTTCGATCAGGGCGGTCAGCTGACCGACGCTGTCGACCAGCACCCGCACGCCGTCGTCCTGCTCGACGAAATCGAGAAGGCGCACGGGGATGTCTACAACATCCTGCTGCAGGTGATGGACAACGGCGCCCTGACCGACAGCAACGGCAAGAAGGTCGACTTCCGCAACGTGGTCCTGATCATGACCACCAATGCGGGGGCCTCGGACGCCCAACGCAATTCGATCGGCTTCGGCCGCTCGAAGGTCGAGGGTGAAGAGGAAGCCGCCCTCAAGCGCCTGTTCACGCCGGAGTTCCGCAACCGCCTGGACGCCGTGGTGGCCTTCAAGCCGCTCACGCCGGAGATCATCCGCCAGGTGGTGCAGAAGTTCGTCATGCAGCTGGAGGCCCAACTGGCCGACCGCAACATCACGATCGAACTCAGCGACGACGCGGCCGACTGGCTGGCCAAGAACGGCTTCGACGAGCTCTACGGCGCCCGTCCGCTGGCCCGGGTCATCCAGGAGCACATCAAGAAGCCGCTGGCCGACGACATCCTGTTCGGCCGTCTGGTCCGCGGCGGTCACGTCAAGGTCGTGCTGGTGAACGGCAAGATCGAGTTCGAGATCGACAGCCACGGCGGCGACGCCAAGCCGAAGGCCGACGAAGCCGAACCGGCCTTGGCCGAGTAAGGCCCCGGCCTCGGACTAGACGGAAAGGCCCGGAGCGATCCGGGCCTTTTTCGTTCATGCCTCGCCCGAAAATTGCGGGCGAACGAGAACAAACGGTTGCTCGGCGGCATGGCCTTGCTGTTGGCGCTCTACACGGCCCTGCCGAAACTAATCCATTAGAGTTGAGCCGCTAAAGCGCCGCCGCGATCTTCGCCGCCAGGGCCTTGAGTTCGTCGGTATTCGCCATGCCGCCCTCCCCATGCCGGCCGAGCGGCTGGCCCTCGTAGCGGGGGATCACGTGGAAGTGCAGGTGGAAGATCGTCTGTCCCGCCGGCGCGCCGTTGAACTGGGTGACGATCACGCCATCCGGCTTCAGGGCGGAAACCACCGCCCGGGTCAGCGTCTGGGTGGCGGCGATCAGCTCGGCCAGCACCTCGGGCTCGGCCTCGAGCAGGTTACGCGCCTGGCTGACCTTGGAGATCACCAGGGCGTGGCCGCGCGATTGCGGGAAGACGTCCATGAAGGCCAGGACCTTGTCGTCCTCGAACACCTTCACGCTGGGAATCTCCCCGCGGATGATCTTGGCGAAGATGTTGTCGGCGTCGTAGCGTCCGTCCAGGCTCATGACCGTCTCCTTGTGACGCAACGGTCGTAGCAAATGAGGGCAGGCGCGCAACCATGGGCATGAACACGACCGGCACGAGCTCCGACGCCAAACCCCAGGGTCTCACCGAACGTCAGCGGAAATGGTTCGCCTCGGTCCAGGCCAGCCTGGAGCGCGACACGGGCAAGACGATCGAACAATGGGTCGAGATCGTCCGGCGCGAGTGTCCCGAGACGCGTCCCAAGGCCCGGGCCGAATGGCTGAAGGCGGCTTATGGCGTGGGCCAAAACCGCGCCGCCCACATCTTCGCGGTCGCCTTCCCGGAGGCGGGCGGCTGGGACGACGCCGACGGTCTCCGCCAGGCCCTGTGGACCGATCCGCAGTCCACGGCGATCCTGGCCACCGTCGAGGCCGTGGTGGCGGCGTTTCCCAGCCTCGTGACGGGGCAGCGCAAGGGCTACACGGCCTGGTCGAACAAGGTGCAGTTCGCCGCCCTCAAGCCCGTCAGGGGCGGCAAGGCCATGCTGGGCTTGGCGGTCGCGCCTGACGCCTCGCCGCGCCTGGCCGAGCCCAAGAACGAGGGCTGGTCCGAACGCCTGAAAGCCAAGCTGCCGCTGGCCTCGCCCGCCGAGGTCGACGACGAGGTCGCCGCGCTCCTGAAACAGGCGTGGGAGCGCTCCTGACCAGCTTCACGGTAGGAACGCAGGCGATCCGCCTTCGTTGGTCTCCCGAACGAAGGAGACCCGCGATGTCCAATCAAGCCGATCTGGCCGAGAAGTTCTGGAAGGCCCTCAAGTCCGACCGCACCGTGATGCTGGGCCTGACCGACGACGAGAACGGCCGCCCCCAGCCGATGACCGCCGTATTCGAGGGCGATCACTCCGGCCCCATCTGGATCTTCAGCGCCGTCGATGTCGATCTGGTCCGCGCGGTTGAAGGCGGCGAGCGCGACGCCCTGCTGACCTTCGCCTCCAAGGGCCACGACCTGTTCGCCACGGTCGAGGGCCGGATGCGCGTCAACAACGACCGCGAGACCATCGAGCGCCTGTGGAACCCCTTCATCGCCGCCTGGTACGATGGCAAGAACGATCCGAAGCTGCGCCTGCTGCGCTTCGAACCGGGCGACGCCCAGATCTGGCTGAACGAGAACAGCCTGTTCGCCGGCGTGAAGATGATGCTCGGGGCCGATCCGAAGAAGGACTACAAGGACAAGGTCGCCGAGGTGCGATTGCAGTAGGCGCCCGCCACGGGAGGAGCCTACCGCTCCTCCCGGAACGGCGAATATTCCTCGGTCAGCATGTCGATATCCGCCGCGACCGCCTCGCGCTCGCGCTCGAGATAGCGCGCCACGGGCTCGCGTAGCGCCGGATCGGCGATCCAGTGCGCCGAATAGACCGGGCTCGGCAGATAGCCGCGCGCGATCTTGTGCTGCCCTTGGGCCCCGGCTTCGACGCGCGGCAGGCCCAGGCGAATGGCATGCTCGATGGCTTGGTAGTAGCAGAGCTCAAAGTGCAGGAACGGCACGTCCTCGACACAGCCCCAGTGGCGGCCGTAGAGGCAGTCGCGGCCCAGGAGATTCAGCGCCCCCGCGATCCAGGGACCGCCCGGCCGCCGCGCCAGGATCAACAGCACCCTGTCGGCCATCCGCTCCTGCAGCAGCGAGAAGAAGCGCCGGTTCAGATAGGGCCGCCCCCATTTGCGGCTTCCAGTGTCCATGTAGAAGGCGAAGAACGCGTCCCAGTGGTCCTCGGTCAGCTCACCGCCCGTGAGCGCGACGATCTCGAGGCCGTCCCGGGCGTCGCGCCGCTCGCGGCGGATGGTTTTGCGACGATTGGCCGACAAGGCCGCCAGGAAGTCGTCGAAGGTGGCGTAGCCGCGGTTTTCCCAGTGGTACTGCTGGTCCTGCCGCAGCAGCATCCCGCGCTCACCCATCCAGCGCCACTCATCCTCGACCGGGAAGGTGACGTGCAGCGACGACGCCCCCATGCGCTCGCACAGGGTCAGGGCTCCGCCCAGCAGGGCCGATCGCCCGTCGTCGGCGTCGACATCAGGCCGAACGACCAGTCGCGACCCGGTCACCGGCGAGAACGGCGAGGAACACTGGAGCTTGGGATAGTAGCGGCCGCCGGCGCGCTCGTAGGCGTCGGCCCAGGCATGGTCGAAGACGTATTCGCCCTGGCTGTGGGACTTCAGATAGAGGGGCATGACGCCGGCGACGGCGCCGGCTTCGTCCTCGATCGACAGATGCTGCGGCGCCCAGCCGGCGCGGGCCGAAACGCAGCCGCTTTCCTCCAGGATCGACAGGAAGTCGTAGGACACGAACGGATCGCCGGTGGGCGCGGCGCAGGCGTCCCAAGCGTCCTTGCCGATCTCGGCGATCGCGCGATGGACGCGAACCGCCGGCCGGACTGAACTCACGCGTTGAAGCCCTCGAAGATCAGGTTGTCGCAATGGTCCTGCACGCCTTCCCACTGGTCGGGGCTGCGGACGGTCCAGGCGATCACCGGCATACCCTTGGCGCGATATAGGTCGGCGCGCGGGCTGGGCAACATGTCCAGGCCCAGGGCCAGGAAGTCGGGCCGCGCCAACTCCACCTGCTCCAGCGCCGCCAGGGACTTGCGCATCTCGGGGGCCAGCTTGCGGGCGCCCTCGTCGTTCCAGCCATAGCTGTCCAAACCGCGCAGGATCTGCGGATGATGGTCGGCGAACCAGGCGTGGGAATAGGGATTGAAGCCAATCACGGCCGTCGGGCCATTGTGGTCGACCAGCACCTCGGTGACCCGCTTTTCCAGGGGCCCGACCTCACCGAAGGGCGTCTTCAACTCGATGAACACCATGGCGCGGTGACCAATCAGGGCCAGGGTGTCGGCCAGGGTCGGGATGACCTCGTCGGTCCCCTTCAGCATCATGGTCCCGAGGTCGGCGGCGGTATGGTCGCGCACGCGCCCTTCCCGGCCCGTCATCCGCTCCAGGCGTTCGTCATGGAAGACCACGGCTTCGCCGTCGGCGGTCAGTTGGACGTCGAGCTCGACCCCGTAGCCGCCAGCGCAGGCGGCCTGGAAGGCGGCCAGGGAGTTCTCGGGCGCGCCATCGGGCGTCCAGAGGCCGCGATGGGCCACCGGCGGGTCGAACAGGCGCTCCCACGCCTCGCCGAAGGTTTCGGTCGAGGGGCGTTCGCGCGCGCGCATCAGGCGATCTCCACCACCGCGTCGACCTCCACGGCGAAGCCGAGAGGCAGCTTGTAGACCCCCACCGCCGAGCGGGCGTGGCGGCCGGCGTCGCCCAGGGCCTCGACCATCAGGTCCGAGCAGCCGTTCACGACCTTGGGGATGTCGAGGAAGTCGGGGCCGACCTGGACGAAGCCGCCAAGCTTCACGACGCGCACGACACGGTCCAGGTCGCCGTCGCAGGCCGCCTTCATCTGGGCCAGCAGATTGATCCCGCACAGCCGCGCGGCCTTCTGGGCGGTCTCCAGGTCGACATCGACGCCGACCGTGCCGCGGATGCCGCCGGCGGCGTCCAGCGAGATCTGGCCGGAGATTTGGACGAGGTTCCCAGTGCGGACGAAGGGCACGTAATTGGCCACCGGCGCCACGGGCTGGGGCAACTCCACGCCAATCGCCTTCAGGCGGTCCTCGACCTTCGACATGCACGCGCTCCGCTGATTTGTCCGGCATGCTTAACGCGCCAGGCCGAGGCGCAAAAGAAAAAAGGCCCGAACCTTTCGGTCCGGGCCCTGATCGTGGATCGCGTCGGCGGGACGCGATCTGACGCTCTTAGCGAGCAGCTTGGAACTTCTCGACGGCGGCGCTGACGCGCTCGTTCAGCGGCTTCACCGAGTCCTTGATCGAGGCCGAGACGATCTCCGAGGCCTTGCTGACCTGGGCGATGTAGGCTTCCAGGGCCGACTTGGCCCAGGCGGTCTGCAGTTCGACGGCTTCCTGGACGCTCTTGGCGGCGGCCAGCGACTTGGCGGCGGCGACCTGATCTTCGGCGGCCTTCTTGCCGTAGGCGAAGGTCTGGGCGCCCAGGGCTTCAGCGCCCTTGGTGGCGGCGGTCACCGAGGCGACGACGGCTTCCAGGTTCTTCTTCGAATGGGTGTTGGCTTCGGCCAGGGCGGCGAGCGACTTTTCGACGCCGTCCTTGAACGCTTGGTTCGAGGCCGAGGTGAATTGCTCGACGGTGGTCTTGATGGTTTCGGCGGCGGCCATGGGAAACTCCTGGGGAGGACGGAGGGCGGGGCGTGAGGGCCGAGCTGCAACTCGCCCATCTACGTTTGGGACAACAATGGTTTGCCATGTTGCACTGCAGCAGTCAAGAATTTTGTGCAGCGCACCATAACCCTAGGGCAAGCTGCAGCATTGGAACCACGCGCTCAATTTTTTCGCGACCGCGGCAAGTTCGCTCACCACTTGTTTACTTTAGCGAAAGGGACCGTCCATCATGGTAGGGACACGCGTGTGGCGGTGCGGAACCGCTCAGTTCAAATGACGGACGTCCATCATGTTCGCCAAGCTTAACGCCGCTCGTTCCATGTTCGTCGCCGCCGGCCTGGCGCTGGCGGGCCTCGTTGGCGCCCTGACGCCGACCACCGCCTCGGCGACCATACCCTATCTGCAACTGAACGCTTCGGAGCCTAAGTACGCGGCGATCGTGGTCGACGCCAATTCGGGCGAAGTCCTTTACGACAAAAGGGCTGACAGCCCTCGCTACCCGGCTTCGGTGACCAAGGTGATGACCCTGTACCTCACCTTCGAGGCGCTCAGCGAGGGTCGGCTGAAGCTGACCGACCGCGTCGTCATGTCGCCCCGCGCCGCCGCCCAGGCGCCGACCAAGATCGGCCTGCGCCCCGGCGATAGCCTCAGCGTCGACGAGGCCATCAAGGCCATGACCGTCAAGTCCGCCAACGACGTCGCCGTGGCCATGGCCGAGCGCCTGGCCGGCAGCGAGTCGCGATTCGCCGCCCTGATGACCCTGCGCGGTCAGGAACTGGGCATGCGCAACAGCCGCTTCGTGAACGCCTCGGGCCTGCCCGACAGCCGCCAGATCTCGACGGCTCGCGACCTCGCCATCCTGTCGCGCGCCACCATGCGCGACTTTCCCCAGTACTACAGCTACTTCTCGGTGAAGGGCTTCACGTTCCGGGGCAATTACATCAAGGGCCACAACCGCCTGCTCGACAGCATGGAAGGTTTCGACGGCCTGAAGACCGGCTACACCAACGCCAGCGGCTTCAACCTGGCCGGCTCGGCCGTGCGTGACGGCCGCCGCCTGATCGCCGTGGTGCTGGGCGGACCGTCCACCGCTTGGCGCGACAACAACATGGAAGACCTGCTGCTGACCGGCTTCGACGTAATGAAGCGCCGCTCGCACGGCGAACGCACCACCATCGCGGCCAACATGTACGAAGACGAGCCCTCGGGTCCGATCGATCGTCCGTCGGTCGAACAGGGCGACGGCGACCAGGCCGGCCTGAAGATCGTGCTGACCGAGAACCCGCGCAATCCGGGCCCGGTGAAGGTCTCCCCCACCCTGCGCGCCGCCCAGGCCGCCGCCAAGCCGGCCTCCCAAAAGGCTTCGAAGAAGCCGCAAGGCGAATGGGCCGTTCAGGTCGGCGCCTTCAAGTCCAAGTCGCTGGCCAACGATCAGCTGAAGCTGGTGCGCGGCCGCTTCGCCAAGGTCGTCGCCGACGCCGAGGCCGCCGTGGAAGGCGCCGGCGGCACGTTCCGCGCCCAGTTCCAGGGCCTGACGGCCGACGCCGCCCGCAGCGCCTGCTCGGCCCTCAAGGCCAAGCGCGTGCCCTGCATGGTGCTGTCGCCGCGCTGATTGAGCCGACCTCCCCGGCGAACGCCGGGGGTCCAGATCAAACGAAGGGCGCTGCGTGGCTTCACGCAGCGCCCTTCTCATTCATGGCTGCTTACAATTTTCTCGTCATCCCGGAAGCCTCGCAGAGGCTATCCGGGTCCCAGGGGCCGTCGCGCTGAGGCCAGGATGACGACCTATTTTGCCTCCGCCAGCACCCGCCCAATCAGGCGGGCTAGGCGCGCGACGCCTTCTTCGATCTGGGCGTCCGTGGGCAGCGAATAGCTGAGGCGGATGGCGTTGGCCCTCGGGACCTCGGCGAAGAACGGCGCGCCCGGCACGAAGGCCACGCGCTCCTCCTTGATCGCCCGCGCCAGCAGCGCCGCGCCGTCGATCCCTTCCGGCAGGTCGATCCAGACGAACATGCCGCCCTCCGGATGCGACCAGGTCACGCCCTTGGGCATGGTCCGCTCCAGGGCCGCCAGCATCACCCGCCCCTTGTGGCCATAGGCGCCGCGCAGGCGGTGCAGGTGCTGGTCATAGCCCTCGGAGACCGCCCGGTGGGCGACCATCTGGTTGATCGTCGAGACGTGCAGGTCCGCGCCCTGCTTCAGCAGGACCAGCTTTTCGATCACCGCCTTGGGGCCGCAGACCCAGCCGATCCGCAAGGCCGGCGACAGGGTCTTGGACAGCGTGCCCAGGAACATGGTCCGGCAGTGGTCGATGCCGCCCGAGCGGGCGATGTCCAGCGCCAGCAGGGTCGGCGTCGACTCGCCCTCGAACCGCAGTTCGCGATAGGCGGCGTCCTCGACCAGGGTCATGTCCAGTTGATCGGCCAGGCCCAGCAGGGCCTCGCGCTCGGCCAGGGTCAGGCTGACGCCGGTGGGATTGGCGAAGTCGGGGACGAAATAGCCCAGCGGGCGCGGCGTCCGGCCGGCCATCAAGGCGCCAGCGTCGACGCCCTGGCTCAAGGCGCCCTCGGGCAGGTCGAGATAGGCCGGCTCGTAGCCGTTGAAGGCCTGCAGAGCGCCCAGATAGGTCGGACGGGCCACCATCACCGTGCCGCCCGGCGAGATGAACAGCTTGCCGATCAGGTCGAGCGCCTGCTGCGAGCCGGCGGTCAGCATGATGTTGTGCGGCTCGCACGGCATGCCGTCCCGGCTCATGCGCTCGGCGATCCACTGGCGCAGCGGCAGATAGCCCTCGCTGACCGAATATTGCAGCGCCTGGGCGGCCTGGGCCGGATCGGCCAGCACCGCCTCGTAGGCCTTCTGGATCTCTTCGGCGGGGAACAGGCCCGGGTCGGGGATGCCGCCGGCGAACGACAGGATGTCGGGCTGGTCCAGAAGCTTCAGGAGCTCGCGGATCTCGCTGGCGCGGACGCGGGTCATGCGGTCGCTGAAGCGCGAGGCCCAGTCGTGGGTGTGATTGGTCATGGGGTGATCGAAGTCCGAACTGAATTGACGTCCTTGAGCCGCGCCCATCCTCACGAGAGGAAGCGGCTCGCCTGAGCGAGGATCAGGGCGTCATACCGAGCAGGTCGGGCCGCCCCTCATGAAGAGGTTCGGCAAGCGGCGGCGCCAGAAGCGTTCGCGGTTGATCATGGTCGCAAGTCCTAGCTCAGCTGCGCCTCTTGATCAAACGATCCCGCGCGGCGTTCAGCTGGGCGGCCAGCCCCTCGGTGCCGCCCTTGTCTGGATGGGCCATCTGGATCAGGCGCGTATAGGCCGCCTTGACCTCGGCCAGCGTCGCCTCGGGACCCACGCCCAGGATCGCGCGGGCCTCGGAGAGGCTGAGTTCGGGGCGCGGCGGATGGACGAGCTCCCGCCGGATGACCGGGCGCCGGCGAGCCTCGGTGATGCTCCAAAGACCGACCACGCCCAGCACGATCCCCGTGCCCCACGAACCCCTTATGGTGGCGTAGGCGGCGAAGGCGAAGGCGACGATCGCGGCCACGCCCGCCCCCACTCGCCAGCCGTCGCCCTTCAGCAGGGTCCGGCGGCGCGGCCAGAGCAGGAAGGCCAGGATGGCCGCGCCCAGCAGCAGATAGATCATCACGACTCCAGACACGAAAACGGGCGGCGAGGTCTCCCCGGCCGCCCGCTCATCAAACCATGTAGCTCTTGGACTACTGCGCCGCCAGCAAGGTCTCGCCCGAATAGGCCGACAGGCCCAGACTGTGCATCAGGGCCCGCAGCTCCTGACGCGCGGCCAGGTGCTGCAGCGAGACCGGCACCGGACGCACCTGCGGCGATAGGTCGGCGATGGTCAGGCCGAACGGGAACAGTTCGCGATAGATCACGCGGTCGCGCAGCCCAGGCCCGATGCGGAAGCCCACGCGCTTGGCCAGGGCCGTCAGACGGTCTTCCAGGCGCTTGCGGTTGCGGGCCTCGGTGGTGGCCAATCGATTGCGCAAAACGACCCAATCGAGCGCCTGGCGCTGGCCCGACAGCGCCCTCTGCTTGCGCGCTTCCCAGACGGTCAGCGAATAGAGGCTGGGCTTGGTCAGCTCCATGCTCACAGGATCGACGTGGCCCAGCATGTCGAAGTCGACGAAGCTGTCGTTCATCGGCGTGACGATCAGGTCGGCGCGGCCATGGGCCAGGCGCGAGACGGCGGTGTCGCCCCCTGGGGTGTCGATCAGCACGAAGTCGCACTCTGCCAGGCCCTTGGCGAAGGCGGCCTCGAAGCCGGCGACCTGCTCGTCTTCCGACTTCTCCGCCAGGGCGATGTCGTCCTCCGACAACCGCAACAGCAGCGGTTCGGGCAGTTCGAGCTTCTTGGCGGCGAGCCACGCGAGACGGTTCTCGAAGAACCGCGCCGAGGTGCTCTGGCGCAGGTCGAGGTCGATGACCGCGACCTTGGCGCCGCCGTAGAGCAGCGCGGTCACGAGATGGACGGCGATGGTCGACTTGCCCGCCCCGCCCTTCTCGTTGCCGACGACGATGACCCGCGTTTCGGCCATGAGTTCGATCCTTGATACGTCGCGACTCGCGCGACCTTGGACTGAAGGTTAACACGATGTTACCCCGGCCTCATGGGGTCAACGGCTTCAATCCACAGACCTAATTGTCGCAGCGCCGGTTTTGGGTTTCCGCCGCGTCGCGGTGGACCTTCGCGCGCGCCGGGGCCATAAGCCCCAGAGCGCGTTTGAGCGGCTAAACCGATCAAACGCGCTCTAAGTCTATGAATTCGAGCCTGTTTATCCGGGTTAGATGGTCCCATCTAACCCAGACAGGCTCGCCTGTATGCGTGGAGGCCGTCATGAGCCAACCGACCATCGTCCGCACCGTCGCGCAGATGCGCGAGCATGTTCGCGCCTGGAAGGCCGCCGGCCAGCGCGTGGCCCTGGTCCCGACCATGGGCGCCTTGCACGAGGGGCACCTGTCGCTGATCCGCCTGGCCCAGCAGAACGCCGACCGCGTGATCGCCAGCGTCTTCGTCAATCCCAAGCAGTTCGCGCCGCACGAGGACTTCGACGCCTATCCACGCGGCGAGGC
>NZ_DATFAV010000156.1:0-9773 GCF_035254145.1 Caulobacter sp.
GCTGTCCGAAGGCCTGAAGCTGCAGCTGCACGCTCGCTCGATCCTGCTGCCGCACCCCTCGGCCGGCATGCTGCACATCGAGGCGCCGCTGAGTCCCGAGATGAAGGAAGGCTTCCGCAAGTTCGGCTTCTCGGAAGACGAGGCGGACGCGGAGCCGTTCGCGCGGCGCCAGACGAAGCGACGGTAGGCAGCGAAAACTGTCATCCCGGCCAAGCGCATAGCGCGCGGAGCCGGGACCGCCGGAAGCTCGGCGTTTCTTGCGGTCCCGGGTCTCCGCTACGCTTCGTCCGGGATGAAACCAATTTTCGACCTCTACACCAACCCCGTCACCACCTTCGCTCTCGCGCTATCCGGAAACACCTTGCTCTCCAGCGCCGCGCGGTCGACGCCCATGTGGTCGGCCAGCACGCCCTTGAACAGGCCGCGCATGTCCAGCGTCGGCGCGGTGTCGCGGTTCTCGAACAGCGCGTTTTGCGAGAGGCCAGGCCAGTCGCCGACGATGCCGCCGGGCTTCAGCGCGCCGCCCAGGATCAGGCCCGTCGAGGCCGTGCCGTGGTCGGTGCCGCTGGTGCCGTTGATACGGGCGGTGCGGCCGAATTCGGTGACGGCGATCACCACGGTGTTCTTCCACTCCGCGCCCAGCCCCGTGCGCAGGCCGTCCAGCACCGCGTCCATATAGGTCAGGCGGGTGGCGATCTGGCCGGGCTGGCCGGCGTGGGTGTCGAAGCCGTCCAGGGAGATGGCGGCGATCTGAGGCCCAGCGGGCTGGATCATGAAGCCGCCCAGGGTCGAGCCCAGCTTGCGCGCAACCTCGGAGCCGGCGCGGTTCTGGCGGTCCTTGGCCATGGTGGCGGATGTCGAGGCTGGCGCGCCCATCGACGGCGTCGAGGCGGCGGCGACGTTCATGGCCGGCGTCGCGGCCATCGCCGTCATGGCCTGTTGCGCCATGGTCTCGGTCTCCAGGCCCCGCGCGAACGCCGGCCCCAGCAGCGGGTCGGTCTTGTAGAGGTCCTGCAACAGGGTGGGCAGGCGGGCGGTTTCGTCGACACCCTTGCCCGGTGACCAGCTGGCGGCCTGCACCTTGCCGCGCAGGATCAGCGGCGCGGTGGCGCCGACCGACAGGCCCTCGACCTTGCGGACAGGGGCCAGGGCCTCCAGCGTGCGATTCAGCCACCCGGTGTCGGCGCCATAGACGCCCGAGGCGCCGGTCTCCAGCACGTCCTGGGCCTCGAAGTGCGAGCGGGCGCGGTCGGGACTGGCGATGGCCGGGGCGATGCGGGCCTCGCCCTTCCGCGCCAGCGCGTGGACCGTCCGAAGCTCCGGATGCAGGCCAAAGGTGTCGTCCAGTCTCAGCACGTCCTCGGGCTTCATGGCGATCGAGCCGCGCAGGGCCGCGTAGTCGGGATCCCCGACCGGCGGCGAAACCGACAGCCCGTCCATGCCGCCCCGGCAAATGACGACAACCAGCTTCTTCTTGGCGAGATCGCCCTCCGAGGCGGCGAAGGCCTGGGATCCCAGGACGTTGACGGAGATCCCGAGACCGGCGGCCAGGCCCAGCAGCGAGCGGCGGTTCATTCGAGCGTTCATCGGCGTTGAAACTCCGGGCTCATCACGAGAAGGGCGAAGGCCTCCTTGCGGGTCTCGGCCCGCGAGACCGCCTTGGCGACGGCGGGCGTCAGGCGCGCGCCCAGGGCCTGAACCGCCAAGTCATTGGGATCTGTGCGATCGGCCACGACGGCGGCGAAGCCCTGGGCCCACTGCATCCGCTTGATCAGGGCGTCGGGCGCGGCCCAGGTCTGGGCGTCGTCGGGCCAGCCCTTGGGGGAGGGGGGCGAGAACGGCTTCTGGCCCAGGCCCACCAGGATCGGCGCCAGGCGATCGAGGGCGGAGGGTTCAGCCCCGATCAGTCGCCAGGTCGACAGGGTGTACTCGTAGGGCGTCTTGAACTTGGCCGGGGTCGGGTCCCAGGCCTCCGGGCTTTCGATCAGGGCCTTGGCGACCCGCGCCAGGTCGCCGCCTGTCTCGATCCATCGCTTCTCTAGCCGCGCGGTCAGGATGGGCGAGGGCGTGTCGGAGACGAAGTGGCGGGCGATCTTGCCGCAGACGTGACGGGCGGTGCGCGGATCGGCGGCCAGGTCCCGCAGCACCGACAGACCCTGCTCCATCCCCTGCCGGCCGTAGTGGCGGCCCAGGATCGTGCGGCCGCCCGGCTCGTGGGCGTTCTCGCGGAACACGAACTGGCCGGCGCGATCCTCGGCGTCGCGACCGATCGAGAAGCCGGTCAGGGCGCGGGCGAACTCGGTGACGTCGGCTTGGCGATAGCCGGCGTCGACCCCGACGGTGTGCAGCTCCAGGATCTCGCGGGCCAGGTTCTCGTTGAGCCCGACCTTGCGGCCGTTGCGCCGCGCGGCGGCGGCCGCCGCCTGGCTGTTCGGACCGATCGACTGGGCCTGGTCGAGATAGGTAAGCATGGCCGGATGGGTCGAGGCGGCGATCAGCAGGCTCTCGAAGCCGCCGAAGGCGTTGGGGCGGATCGCCTCGCGCTCGAACGGGCCGATCTGCACGGCGGTGATCTGCTCGGTGGCCGAGACCGTGAAGTGATTGGCCCAGAACAGCGCCCAACGCTCGCGGAAGGCGGCCGGGGTGTTGGTTCCCAGGCGCGCGCGGGCCAGGAAGTCGTCGCCGACCTTGTCACGCAGCACCCGCCGGGCGTCCTTGAGGGGGTCAGCCTTGTCCAAGGGGGCGTTGGCGGCGGTCGCGCCGGCCTGGCCGTCCTTGCGGTCGCGCTCCATCTTCCGCAGTTGCTCGTAATCGCGGATCTGGGCCAGGCGCTGAGCGGAGGTCTCGCCGCTGTCCCGCGGGAGATCGGCGCCGTCGTGGCGGATCTGGTCAACCAGGAAGCCCCGGGGGTCGGCCCTGGCGGTCTCGATCTCGCCAGGGCGGGCGCCGAGACCAAAACGGGTGACCGCTATGGCGGCCATCATGTCCTTGGACGGTAAGCTCAAGCGGCGCTCTCCCTTGCGCGACGTCGCGACATTGCCCATTCAACGCTCAATGCGGCGCGATCCGTCGCGACACCCTGGAAAGAGTCTCGCCGTGTCCGACAAAGCCGAGCTGCTGCTGAAACCCAAGCGCTTCTACAAGGCCGCCGCGGCCGCGCCCTTCCTTGGGGAAAACGGGGAGGGCGGCTATGCGATCCAACTGGATGGCCGCACGCCCAAGTCGCCGGCCAGGAAACCTCTGATCCTGCCGACCAAGGCCCTGGGCGAACTGGTCGCCGCCGAGTGGGAGGCGCAGGTCGAGTTCATCGACAACAGCCTGATGCCGGCCACGCGCCTGGCCTTCACGGCGATCGACCGCATCTCCGAGACCCGCGCCGAGGTGGCCGGCGAGATCACCGCCTACGCCGCCTCGGACCATCTCTGCTACCGCGCCGAACATCCGACGGCGCTGGTCGAGCGGCAGGCGCGGGAGTGGGGCGCGATCCTGGATTGGGCGCAGGCCGAGCATGGCCTGACGTTCACGCCGGTCGCCGGGATCATCCACGCGCCCCAGCCCCAGGCCACCCTGGCCGGGGTCGAGGCCCTGGCCCTGACCCTGGACGACTTCTCATTGGCCGGCGTGGCCTTCGCCGCCGGCCTCTACGGCTCGACCGTGCTGGCCCTGGCCGTTCGCGCCGGCCGCCTGACCGGCCAGCGCGCTCTGGATGTCTCGCGTCTGGAGGAGATCTTCCAGGCCGAGCAATGGGGGAAGGACGCCGAGGCCGTGGCCCGGGCCGAGGCCCTGGCGGCCGAGGCTACGATGATCGATCGCTGGTTCGCGGCGTTGCGCTGAGGGGTCGATACGCGGCAGGGTGGAAATTCGCCGGGCCCGGAATCTTCCGCCCGCCGCTTATGCTGCGCTGCCGCAAGGTCTGCCTTGCGCCGGGGCTCTGGCCCCGCTAGGGCTGGCCCATAAGGTGGGTCAGCCGCCAGATCCGGGCAGGGGAGCACGCGCGTGCAACACATTCTTACGGAACTCGAGCGTCGTCGCCAGCAAGCCAGGATCGGCGGCGGTGAGAAGCGGGTGGCCGCCCAGCATGCCAAGGGCAAGCTGACCGCGCGCGAGCGCATCGACCTGTTGCTGGACGAGGGCTCCTTCGAGGAGTTCGACATGTTCGTCGAGCACCGCTGCGCCGACTTCGGCATGCAGGACCAGAAGATCCCCGGCGACGGCGTGGTCACTGGCTGGGGCACGATCAACGGCAAGGTCGTCTACGTCTTCTCCAAGGACTTCACGGTGTTCGGCGGCAGCCTTTCGGGCGCCCACGCGGCTAAGATCGTCAAGGTTCAGCGCCAGGCCATGAAGGTCGGGGCGCCGGTGATCGGCCTGTTCGACGCCGGCGGGGCCCGCATCCAGGAGGGCGTCGACAGCCTGGCCGGCTACGCCGACATCTTCCTCGAGAACGTCATGGCCTCGGGCGTGGTGCCGCAGATCAGCGTGATCATGGGCCCCTGCGCCGGCGGCGACGTCTATTCGCCCGCCATGACCGACTTCATCTTCATGGTGAAGGACACGAGCTACATGTTCGTGACCGGCCCGGATGTCGTGAAGACCGTCACCAACGAGGTCGTCACCGCCGAGGAGCTGGGCGGGGCCCGGGTCCACGCCGCCAAGTCGGGCGTCGCCGAAGGGGCGTTCGAGAACGACCTCGAAGCCCTGACCCAGGTGCGTCGCCTGGTCGACTTCCTGCCCTCGTCCAACCGCGAGGCCGCGCCCGAACGCGACAGCTTCGACGAGGCCTATCGCGAGGAGATGAGCCTCGACACCCTGATCCCGGCCGACCCGACCAAGCCCTACGACATGAAGGAGCTGATCCTGAAGGTCGTCGACGAGGCCGACTTCTTCGAGATCAGCAGCGAATGGGCCAAGAACATCATCTGCGGCTTCGCGCGGATGGACGGCGAGACGGTGGGCGTCGTGGCCAACCAGCCCCAGGTGCTGGCCGGCGTGCTCGACATCGACTCCAGCCGCAAGGCCGCGCGGTTCGTGCGGTTCTGCGACGCCTTCAACATCCCGATCATCACCTTCGTCGACGTGCCGGGCTTCATGCCGGGCACCAAGCAGGAGTACGGCGGCCTGATCAAGCACGGCGCCAAGCTGCTGTTCGCCTATGCCGAGGCCACCGTGCCGAAGATCACCGTCATCACCCGCAAGGCCTATGGCGGCGCCTATGACGTCATGAGCTCCAAGCACCTGCGCGGCGACCTCAACTACGCCTGGCCCACCGCCGAGATCGCGGTGATGGGCGCCAAGGGGGCGGTCGAGATCATCTTCCGCCAGGAGGCCAAGGACCCGCAGGCCCTGGCCGCCCGCGAGGCCGAGTACAAGAACGCCTTCGCCAATCCGTTCGTCGCCGCCTCGCGCGGCTATATCGACGACGTGATCATGCCCCACGGCACCCGCCGCCGGATCGTGCGCGGCCTCAAGAGCCTCAAGGGCAAGGAGCTTTCCAACCCTTGGAAGAAGCACGATAACATTCCGCTCTAACAGCGGAGGCGACGCTCTTGTCGGAATGGATCCAGGCCCTGTCGCCCTTCGCCGGCGTCGGCCTGGCCTTCGCCCTGGGCCTGCTGATCGGCGTCGAGCGCGGCTGGTCGCATAGACTGGAGCCGGACGGCTCGCGGGTGGCGGGCATCCGCACCTTCGCGCTGCTGGGCCTGGCCGGCGGCGTGGCGGGAGAGGCGACGGCGCGAGTCTCGCCGCTGATCGGCGGGGCCCTCCTGATCGCGGCGGCCGCGGCCCTGCTGATCGGCTACGCCCGCGCCGCGGCCAAGGACGACCTCAGCGCGACCACCACCGTCGTCGGGATCATAACCCTGGGGCTCGGCGCCCTGGCGGCGGCCGGCCAATGGACCCTGGCCTGCGTCCTGGCGGCCATCACGACCTTGACCTTGGCCCAGAGGAAACAGCTGCACGAATGGGTCGAGGGGCTGAGCGAGCTCGAGCTCCAGGCCATCGTCCGCTTCGCCCTGATCTCGCTCGCCGTCCTGCCGCTGCTGCCCGATCGCGAGTTTGGGCCGATGGACGCCTGGAACCCGCGCGAGATCTGGATGGTCGTCGTGCTGGTCTCGGGCCTGTCGCTGATCGGCTACGCGGCGAGCCGCAAGCTGGGCGCCGAACAGGGCGTGCTGGCCACGGCGGGGGTTGGGGCGGTGGTGTCGTCGACCGCCGTCACCGCCGCCATGGCCGCCCGGATTCGCAAGTCGGACGGGGAGGCGAGGGTGCTGGTGGCGGGCATCGCCCTGGCCTCGACGGTGATGGTCGCGCGGGTTCTCGTGCTTGTCGCCGTCCTGGCGCCCTTCGCCCTGACGGCGTTCGCGCTGGTGGCGATTCCGGCGGGCCTGGTGGGCGCGGCCTATGTCGGCTGGGCGCTGCGCGCGCCTTCGGCGTCGGCGAGCGATAGCCCCACGCCCTCGGTGCGCAATCCGTTCGACCTGGGACCGGCCCTGCTGCTGGCGGGCCTGGTGATGGTCATCTCGCTGGCCGGCCGCTGGGCCATGCAGGCGTTTGGCCACGCCGGCCTGGCCACGGTGCTGGGCATTTCGGGCATGGTCGATGTCGACGCCGCCATCATCGCGATGAGCCGCCTGCCGGACGGAAGCCTGACCCCCAAGGTCGCCGGCCTGATCCTGGCCGCCCCGATCCTGGCCAATACCCTGGTCAAGGCCGGCCTGGCCTTCACCATCGTTCGCGGCGCGGCGGGGGTGAGGGCCGCGGCGCCGTTGCTGCTGACGTTCGTCGCCGGCCTGGCGGGCGTCGCGGCGCTGGCGGTGGTGTTTTAGAGCGCCAATCCCCATCGGAGGATGGGAACAAAACCCTCTCTCTTTGAGAGAGGGAGGGGCCCGCCGCGCGGCGGTGGGAGGGTGAGAGGTTACGAGGCTAGCCGAGAATTCTCCCTCGTTTCAGTGGTTTGTTCGTATCTGCCTTGTCCGGTGAGGGTGAAACCTCTCACCCTCCCATGCTGCGCATGGGCCCCTCCCTCTCTCTCAGAGAGAGGGATAGTTACGGGCGTTCGGGCGAACTTATCCTCCCCCTCGAAACCTGCCGTATTCTCACTTCACCTCGTCGCGAGGAAAGGGCGCATGGCCAGCGACCATCGTGGCGGCGGGGGGCGATCGAGCGGGGACAGGTCCGAGGGGGATACTCGGACGGTCCGGGGCTGGGCTTGCTGGGCTCACCCGCCCGTCGTTGGCGTGGTTGGGGGTAAAGGGATGTGTCTTAGCCTGGATTGGCTCGTCCTCTCCGACCGCTGGGTCTCTCGGGAAACCGAGAGCCCAGGTCCCGGTAAGGCCTGAACAGGGCCACCTGACGGGAGGCTGGCGGATAACGGTCGCGCGGAGCGTTGGGCTTCGTCGAAACGGTATTCACTACTCACACTCCGGACGAATGTCCGGCGCTCCGCGTCCCTTTCCATCCCTTCAGCGAGCGATCGCGTGAAGCGGCGGCGGCGTGCGCCAAATCCTCCCCCCCGTGGGGGAGGCGGTCCGAAGGGCCGGAGGGGGAAGAGGCAAGGTCGGCAGGACTTCCCCCTCCGTCCGCTTCGCGGACACCTCCCCCGCTGGGGGGAGGATTTGGGATGGCCCTAACCCCCAAACCTTTCCCTTCCCGCCCGACCCTTCTATATGCGGACGCTTCTTCGCTTCCGTTCGACTCCCCCGAAAGGCCGCGCCCGCATGGCTCGCATCCTGATCACCTCGGCCCTGCCGTACATCAACGGCATCAAGCACCTGGGCAACCTGGCGGGGTCGATGCTGCCGGCGGACGTCTATGCGCGTTTCCAGCGGGCTCGGGGGCACGAGACGCTCTACATCTGCGCCACCGACGAGCACGGCACGCCGGCCGAACTCGCGGCCACCGCCGCCGGCCAGGACGTCGCCACCTACTGCGCCGAGCAGCACGTGTTGCAGCACGACGTGGGGCGGGCCTTTGGCCTGTCCTGGGACCATTTCGGCCGCTCATCCTCGCCGCAGAACCATCGCCTGACCCAGCACTTCTGTCAGGCCCTGGAGGACCACGGCCTGATCGAGGAACGCGTCGACCAGATGGTCTATTCGGTCGACGACAAGCGCTTCCTGCCGGATCGCTATGTCGAAGGCACGTGTCCGCATTGCGGGTTCGAGAAGGCCCGCGGTGACCAGTGCGACAACTGCGGCAACCTGCTGGACCCCACCGACCTGATCAATCCGTACTCGGTGATCTCCGGTTCGCGGAACATCGAGGTGCGCGACACCCGCCACCTCTACCTCCTTCAGACAAAAATGGCTGACCGCATCAGGGCCTGGGTCGACAGCCACGCCGACTGGCCGCCGCTGGCCCGCTCGATCGCCTACAAGCACCTGGACGAGGGGCTGATCGACCGCGGCATCACCCGCGACCTGGCCTGGGGCATCCCGGTGGCCAAGGACGGCCTGCCGCGCCCCGGCTTCGAGGACAAGGTCTTCTACGTCTGGTTCGACGCGCCGATCGAATACATCGCCGCGACCCAGGAATGGGCCGAGGGCTCGCCGGACCGCGACTGGAAGCGCTGGTGGCGCACCGACGAGGGCGCGGACGACGTCCGCTACGTCCAGTTCATGGGCAAGGACAACGTGGCGTTCCACACGGTCAGCTTCCCGGCCACCATCCTCGGCTCGGAAGAGCCGTGGAAGAGCGTCGACATGCTCAAGGCCTTCAACTGGCTGAACTGGTATGGCGGCAAGTTCTCGACCTCGAACAAGCGCGGCGTGTTCATGGACGCGGCCCTGGAGATCCTGCCGCCGGATCTCTGGCGCTGGTACCTGACCGCCAACTCGCCGGAGAGCAGCGACACCGCCTTCACCTGGGAGCAGTTCGCCAGCGCCGTGAACCGCGACCTGGCCGACGTGCTGGGCAACTTCGTCAACCGCATCCTGAAGTTCACCGAGAGCAAGTTCGACGGCGTGGTGCCCGAGGGCGGCCAGCCCGGCCCGCTGGAGGAGAAGCTGTTCGCCGACGTCTCGGCGCGCCTGGCCGATCTGGCCGAACAGATGGACGCCATCGAGATCCGCAAGAGCGCCCAGGCGCTGCGGGCCCTGTGGGTGGTCGGCAACGAGTACCTGCAGGAGGCCGCGCCGTGGACCGCGATCAAGACCGATCGCGACCGCGCCGCCGTCATCGTCCGCACGGCCCTGAACCTGGCGGCCCTCTACGCCAAGATCTCCGCGCCGTTCATCCCGTTCGCCGCCGAGAAGATCGGCGAGGCGTTCGGCCTCGACTTCCCGGCCGCCTGGCCGTCGAACGACGGCGCGGCCGAGCTTTCCAAGCTGACCGTCGGCCAGGCGATCACGGTCCCCGAGGTCCTGTTCAAGAAGATCGACGACGACCAGATCGCCGAGTGGGCGGCCCGCTTCGGCGGCGCGGAATAGGGTGATCGCGGCGGGGGACAGCACGGAGGACGGCAAGGGGCTTCGGACGCTCGTCCGTCTCTGCCTGTTTTACGCCTCCCTGTTCCTCGTTTCGGGAGTCAGCCTGCCTTACGCGGGCACCTTCCTGCGCGACCGAGGCATGAGCGGCGGGGCGATCGGCCTGATCCTGGCCGTGCCGCTGCTGCTGAAGCCCTTCACGGGCCCGGTGCTGGCGGTCTGGGCCGACGGCTTCAGGCTGCGACGTTCGCCCATGGTGCTGCTGCTGGTCGGCGCGGGCCTGGGCTATGCGGGCCTGCTGGCCGGCAAGAACCTCTTCTGGCTGATCCTGGCCTGGTTCGTCGGCCAGAC
>NZ_DATFAV010000157.1:0-5913 GCF_035254145.1 Caulobacter sp.
TTCGATCTCGCCGGCGACCCAGGCGTCGCGGATGCGGTAGCCCAGGTCCTTGATCGCGCCCAGGCTCTGCGCGGCTTGCCGATGCTTGTCGCCCTCGCCCAGCATGGCGTTGTTCTGGTCGTCCAGGATCACCGCCGCGTCGCGACGGAGGCCGGTGTAGTAGATATGGGTGTGGGCGATGAAAGCCGCCTCGACCTCTGGGTCCAGGGCGATCGAGCCGACCTGGACCTTGCCGTCCGGCGCGATGTCCAGCGTCGTCAGACCGCCGAAAGCGGCCATGTATTGATCCTGCTTGCCGATGCCCTTGGCCAGGACATTGATCTCCAGGTCGCAGGCTTCCTCGGCCAGCGCCTGGCGGTCCGGCTCGCGGCCCCTCAGCGCGTGCAGGGCGCGCAGGAAGCCGACCAGGAAACAGCTCGAAGATCCCAGACCCGTGCCGCCGACGATGTCGCCGATCGACGCCGCCTCGAACCGCGTGTCGATGCCGTGACGCAGCAGCGCCGCGCGGACCAGCTCGTGCTTGAGCTCGACCGTCGCCGCCACGTTTTCCGGATCGGGCCCCATCAGGGCCACGTGATCATGGAACGCTGGGCGGTGGGCGCTGATGTGGATGTACTTGTCCAGCGCCATGGCGAAGATGAAGCCGCCATCGCGCCTATAATAGCTCTCCAGGTCCGTGCCCCCGCCGCCGAGGGTCACGCGCAGGGGCGTACGGGTGGAGATCATCGAGCTACTCGGCGGCCACCGAGATGGCGGCGGGCGCGATCTGCTCCCAGTGCCCCTTGGACCGCGAGAGCGCGGGGTGCGAGACCAGCAGATGCCAGACCGTCGCGGCCAGGCCCTCGACGATCGGGGTGATCAGCTGCGGGTCGACCGTGGGCACGATCACGCAAGCGTCGGCGATCTTGGCGGTGAAGCCGCCGTCGCGGCCGACGATGCCCGTCACCGACGCGCCCTTTTCCTTGGCGTACTGCATCGCGCGCACAAGGTTGGCGCTGACCGGCGGCTCGAGGCTGCCGCCGCCGACCGAAAAGATCAGCAGGCCGTCCTTGGCGTTGAGCCGGCTGCTCTCCAGCCAGGTCGAAAACACGCCTTCCCAGCCCTCGTCGTTGATACGGGCGGTCAGTTCGGAAACGTTGTCGGTCGGACAATAGGCCTCGAATCCGCAGATCTTCCGGAAATCGTTGGTCGCGTGGCTGGCGTGGCCGGCGCTGCCGCCGACGCCCAGCAAGAACAGACGCCCGCCGCCGTCGCGAACCTTGGCCAAAGTCGTCGCCACGGCTTCGATAGCGGCGCGATCAATAGTTGAAATGGCGCGCATAGTCGCGCCCAAGAAGTATTCAGAGAACATAGCTAATCCTAAGGTAACTATCTCTACGTCGTTGACAGAATAGTCAAAAGCGATTGCGAGAGTGTTGCCGCAACATGGTCGGCGCCAGCGCCTGTACCCGAATTGTAGTCGCGCCCAAGTAGTATTGTTCTACAGCCGGCCGCCTTACCGCATGCGATGTCGCGATCCTGATCGCCGATCAGCCAGGACCGGCCAAGGTCCGCCCCATGGCGGGCGGCCAAGTCCAGCACCAGGCCAGGCTTGGGTTTACGGCACGCGCATCGGTCGGCGTTGTCGTGCAGACAGGCGGCGATGTCGTCGATCGGCAGCGCCGCCGCCAGGCGTGCGTGCAAGGCGTCCAGCGCCTCGGCCTTCATCAGGCCTCGGCGGACGTCGGGCTGGTTGGTGACGACCAGCAGCAGATAGCCGGCCGCCTTCAACGTCGCGAGCGCCGCCGGCGCATCGGGCTCGATCTCCAGTTCTTCGATGGTCCGGGGAGAAGCCGCCTTGCCGTCCCGCATGACCACCCGGTTCAGCACGCCGTCACGGTCGAGGAAGACAGCGGGTCGCGCCGGTCGCGCTGCCGTCAAAGCTGGAAGCCGGCCGCGCGGGCGTCCTCGTGGAACATGGCCACCGTCTCTTGCGACAGGTCCGCCAGATCCTTGCCAGCCATGGCCAGCTTCTTCAGCACATCGGGCGTCGAGGTGACGATATGGCAGCCGCAGTCGCGCGCTTGATAGACGTTCAGCACCTCGCGCACGCTGGCCCACAGGACCTCGGCCTGGGGCTTGCGGGCGGCCATGGCGACGGCGGCGCGCATGATCGGCATCGGATCGAGGCCCGTGTCGGCGATGCGGCCGGCGAACACCGAGATCACCGCGGGAACGTTCGCACTGAGCGCATCGACCGTGGCGGCCACCTGTTCGAGTGTCAGGATGGCGGTGACGTTCACCTTCACGCCCTCGTCGGCTAGCTTGCGCACCATCGGCAGGCTGCTTTCGCGACGCGTGTTGGTGATCGGGACCTTCACATAGACGTTGGCGCCCCACTGGGCGATCTTGCGCGCCTGGCGCGCCATGTCATCGAACTCGTCAGAGAACACCTCGAAAGAGATCGGTGCGTCGGGAATGCGGGCGAGCAGATCCTTGGCGAACGCTTCGTAGTCCGACACCCCCGCCCTGCGCATCAGCGTGGGGTTGGTGGTGAAGCCAGCCACTTGGCCGGTTTGATGAAGACGGGTGAAATCGTCCAGGCTAGCGCCGTCCGCGAACAGCTTGATCTGCGTGGTCAGGTCGGCCGTGGCGACCTCATTGGTGGCGAGACGGTGCAACATACGGTTCCTTTCTGGAAGCCCCTGGGTCCGAATGGGACAATAGGAGCCCCCCTCGCCATGACGGGGCGCAAATCTACGGCCAAGTTGGTTGAAATCAGGTTTCGCCGTTCGGCGAGGGCTCGGCGATGTAGCCGACAGCACGCTTCCAGAGGAGCTTGCCCAGGCCGTGCTCCATCAGGGATCTTCCGGCCAGACGACGGCGAGATCCGAACTCGAATGTCATCACCGAAAATACAAATCCGACAATGGTTTGCGCCAAACCCTTGGCCATCAACTTGGCCCATGTGAGCCGCGGATTGGGCGTCGCGTCGAGATAGATGGAGACGTAGTGCTGGGCCTCGCGGCGCACGCGAATGAGGCGATATGTCACAGCCGTGCGGTGGGGCGCGACCGTCTCGGTGACGACGGCTTGAGCGGCCCAAGCGATACGCCGCCCTTGGCCGTAAAGACGCACGAACAGCTCGGCGTCCTCGCCGCCCGCATCACCGAACGCCTCGCGCATCGCGGGCTCGCCGTTCGGAAAACAGCGCGAAACGTCGAACAGAGAATTGCCCGTGCCCAAGCCGTAGCGCGGCTTGCCCGACGGGGCGGTCAGCGGGATCAGCGCGAGATCCGGCAGCCCCAGGTCGCGGACGAACTGAGAGCCGGTCGGGTCATATGACGGAGCCTCGCCGGCGAACACGGCCAGGCGCGGTCCCACCGCGATATCGGCGTCCGTCGCGCGAAGCGCCCCCACAAGTTGATCAAGCCAGACCGGCTCGGCGACCTCGTCGTCGTCGATGAAGGCGACCAGTCGGCCACTCGCTTCCGCGAAGCCCCGGTTGCGGAGCGTGGACATGTTGCGCGTGAGCTCGGTCACATAGCGAACCGGCCAAGACGCCCCCCCAGCCAGCGCCTCGACCACGGGCCGCCCGCTGCCACTGGGGTGATTGTCGATCACCACGATCTCGATCGCCAACCCAAGCGCGTTGGTCTGGGCAAGACAGGAGCGCAAGGTCGCATCCAGCGACGCGGGGCGGTCATAGGTGCAGACGACGATCGACAGGTCGGTCATGCCGCCTTCTCGTCGATGAAGCCGATCGGAGCACGATAGGTCAGCTTGCCCACGCCCTTGGCCATGCCGATACGGTTGTCGAACCGCGCCCCGCCGCGCCATTCGCCCGACAGGACGTAGAGACAGGCGTAGACGGCGATCTGGGCCAGCCCCAGCAACGCCACCTTCAGCCGGGTGACGCCCGGATGTTCGCTGGTGGCGATGCGCGAGGCCGCATAGTGCTGGGAGCCGCGCTTCATCCGCGTGAGCATGTAGCTGGGCTTGGTCCTATCGGCTTCGATGAACTCGCGCACGACGGCGGTCGGACACCAGACGAAGCGCTTGCGGGCCAGGGCCAGACGGAACAGCAGGTGCGTGTCCTCGCCGTTGCCGTCTCCGAACGCGACGGAGAACGGCTCGGGCGTGTCGAAGCAGGTTGCGACGCGGAACGCGGCGTTGCCACTGCCAAGACCCTTGCCCTTCTTGCGAAGGCGCCCAAACAGATGGATCGGCGCATCGGCAGGCTCGCGATAGTCGAGCGTGTAGCGCCAGCCCTGCGGATCCCATGCTGGCGGATGACCGGCCTCGAACACCGGCAGCTTGGGGCCGAACGCGGCGTCCGCGCCGGTGCGCTCCAGGCAGGCATGCAGCTCGAAAAGCCAGCCCGCGTCCGGCGCCTCGTCGTCGTCGATGAAGGCCACATAGCGCCCGGTCGCGGCCTTGATGCCGACATTGCGCACGATGGAGATGTTTCGGCGGGAGTCGGCGAAATACCGGATCGGCGCGCCATCGGCGGCCAATCGCGTGACCAGCCCCTCGGCCAGACGATCGGGATGGTTGTCGACGATGATGATCTCGAAAGGCGTCCCGCGCGCCACCTCGGGCCGAAGACACGTGGTCAGGGTCCGTTCCAGCAGGTGCACGCGGTCGTAGCTCAACACCACGATGCTGACGGCGATCGAAGTCCCCATCGTCAGACCCCGGTGCCGCGGAACACGACGATCGCCGTCCGCGCCAGGATCTGGATATCCAGCCACAGCGACCAGCGCCGGATGTAGTCGAGGTCGCGCTCGACCCAGTCGTCGTAGTCGTTGATGCGATGGCGACCTTCAACCTGCCACAGGCAGGTGATACCTGGCTTGACCGCCAGCTTCTGCTTCTGGAACTCGGTGAACTGGGCATATTCGTGCGCTCGCGGCGGACGTGGCCCAACCAGGCTGAGGTCGCCCTTCAGCACGCTCCACAACTGGGGCAGTTCATCGAGGCTGTATTTACGCAGCACCTTGCCGACGGACGTGACCCGCGGATCGTTCGTCAGCTTGAAGGCGGGGCCCCGCATCTCGTTGCGGTCCTGCAGTTCGGCTTCCATCGCCTCGGCGTTGGAGACCATCGTGCGGAACTTGTAGCCGATGAAGGGCCGCTCACCCTGCCCCACCCACTGGCAGGCGTAGAAGACATCCCCTCGGGACGTCAGCTTCACCAGCACGGCGATCAGCAGCAGCAGAGGCGCGAGCACGACCAGCAAGACGGCGGAGACGCCGATGTCCATCAGCCGCTTTATGGCGTGCGCAAATCTCAAGACTGCCTCGAAACGGGAACAGAACGTAAAGGTGGCCGGGCGATACTCAAGTATGGCGCCAATTGGCGTCGTCCCGTTTGCGGCAGGCCCTCTTAATGTCAGGTTCCCAAGGCGATCTAACGGCTCCGAGCGTACCGGACCGCTGGCCCGGCGTTCAGTTCGGAGGCCTCCGATTCACGCCGATGACGGTGGACCAGACCGTGGACGCTTTGGCCGCCCGCGCCCCCGAGGCGCCTTTCGCGATCTTCGTAACGCCCAACGCCGAGCACGCCTACCTGCGCCGTCACGATCCTGAGTTTCGAGCGATCAGCGACGCGGCCTGGATCAGCACCAACGACAGCCGCGTCGTCGGACGCACGGCGTGGCTGGGTGGACTGCGCCTGCGCTTCGCGCCGGGAGCCTATGTCGTGCGCGCGCTGTTCGAACGGATCATCAAGCCTGATACGCCGCTCTGTGTGATCGGCGGAACCACAGCTCTGATCGACAAGCTGCGCCTGCAGTACGGCCTCGGAAACCTGGCTCACCACATCCCGCCCATGGGCATGATCCATAACCCCGAGGCTGTCGCCGACGCCGTCGCCTTCGTGGCGGCTCATCCGTCGCGGTTCATCTTCGTCGCGATGGGTCCACCGCAATCC
>NZ_DATFAV010000158.1:0-20654 GCF_035254145.1 Caulobacter sp.
GTGGCCCCGCCCTGCCCCATCACTTCCTGGAAGTGCGCGACGAGAACGGCCAGGTCCTGCCCGAGCGCGGCGTCGGCCGCATCTTCGCCAAGGGTCCTTCGGTGATGAGCGGCTATTTCGCCAATCCGGAAGAAAGCGCCCGGGTGCTGTCGGCCGACGGTTGGCTGGATACCGGCGATATCGGCTTCAAGATCGAAGGCGAGATCGTCATCACCGGCCGCGCCAAGGACCTGATCATCCTGAACGGCCGCAACATCTGGCCGCAAGACCTTGAATGGACAGCGGATCACGAGATCGAGGGGCTGCGCAGCGGCGACGTCTGCGCCTTCGCCATCCCGGCCGAACCGGAAGACCAGATCGTGGTGCTGGTCCAGGCCCGCGGCGGCGACGGCGACAGCCGCGCGGCCTTGGTCGAACAGGTCACCACCTTGCTTCGCACTCGCCATGGCGTCGAGGCCAAGGTGAAACTGGTCGGAGCCCACGCCCTGCCCCAGACCTCGTCCGGCAAGCTCAGCCGCTCCAAGGCCAAGACCGCGTATCTGGCCGGGGCTTACGGCGACTGACATGGCCGGGGTCGTCGCCGTCACTGGAGCCACGGGCTTCCTGGGCCGCCACCTGGTCCGCGCCCTGGCCGAGGCTGGCTGGACGCCCCGCGTGCTGGTTCGCAGGGACCCGATCCATCCCCTGTGGCGGGATCTCGAGGTCGAGGTCGTCGTCGGCGACCTCAAGTCACCCGGCGCGCTGGATCGCCTCAGCCGCGATGCGGACGTGGTGGTCCACGCGGCGGGTCTGATCAAGGCCGGTTCGCTGGAGGGCTTCAACGCCGTCAATCGCGACGGCGCCCTGGCCGCCGCCAACGCCGCCCGGGCGGCGGGCGCGCGGTTCATCCTGGTGTCCAGCCTGGCCGCCCGCGAGCCGGCGCTGTCGCGCTACGCCGCCAGCAAGCGCGCCGGCGAGGACGCGGTCCGGGAGGCTTCGCCCGAGGCCCTGGTCGTCCGCCCCCCCGCGATCTACGGACCGGGCGACACCGAGACCCTGGGGCTTTTCCGGCTGGCGGCGGCCAGCCCGCTGATGCCGGTGCTCTCGCCAGCCGCTCGCATCGCCATGATCCACGTGCATGACGCCGCGGCCAAGCTTGCGGACTATTGCAAAAATCCTTTTTTGGGCGTGGTCGAGCTATCGGATGTGCGGCGCGACGGTTACACCTGGACAGAAATCATGAGCGCCGCGGCCGCCGTAATGGGGCGAAAACCCAGGCTGGTAAGGCTTCCCGATTCAGGGATTCTGGCCGCTGGAGCCCTTGCGGATGCTTGGTCTTTGGCCACCCGCACGCCCACGGTCTTCGGATTTGGCAAGGCGCGGGAGTTGCTTCACGCCGATTGGACCCTATCTAGCGCTCCGATGGCGGAGGGAGTACCCAGCGTGTTCGGGCTTCTCGACGGCTTCGCTCACACCGTTGATTGGTACCGGACCGAGGGCTGGCTGCCCAAAAATATCGTCGCCTAGTTCAAATAGGGCGGAAATCTGACAGACTCGCCGTTACAGTAGTGTCACGGGTGGGGCTCCCGGAGGTTTGATTTAGAATGGAAACGGTGACGGATCTCAGCATACGCGAGATCGGAGTGGCTGCGAGCAAGGTTCTGGGACGGCCTGTAGAGGTGCGTGCAGAGTCGCACATCGGCCGCGACCTTGCCGTGGACTCCCTTGCCCTTATGAACATCATCATGGAACTCGAAGACACTTTCGACATCTCCATCCCCCTCGATCGCCTGGCCTCCGTCGAGACCGTTGGCGACCTCTCCAAACTGATCAATGATCTCCGGACTAGGGCTTAACTAATGGGGCTATTCGATAAGCACCTGGCCTATCGCGACGCGTACAAGGCCATTCAGGACGCCGGGGCCGACCCCTTCAAGGTTCGTTTCGATGCCGTGCACTCGCCGACCGAAGGCGTCGTCGATGGTCGACCGACCATCCTTCTGGGCACCAACAACTATCTGGGCCTGACCTTTGACGAAGAGGCGATCGCCGCTTCGGTCAAGGCTGTCCAGGAACGCGGCACCGGCACCACAGGTTCCCGCATCGCCAACGGCAGCTTCGAGGCTCACGTCGAGCTCGAGCAGGAACTGGCCAAGTTCTACGGCCGCAAGCACGCCATGGTCTTCACGACCGGCTACCAGGCCAATCTGGGCGTGCTGTCCACGCTGGTGGGCCGCGGCGACCATCTGATCCTCGACGCCGACAGCCACGCCTCGATCTATGACGCCTCGCGTCTGGGCCAGGCCGAGGTCATCCGCTTCCGCCACAACGACCCCGAGGACCTGGCCAAGCGCCTGCGCCGCCTGGGCGATGCGCCCGGTGAGCGCCTGATCGTCGTCGAAGGCGTCTATTCGATGATCGGCGACGTCGCGCCGTTGAAGGAAATCGCCGCCGTGAAGCGCGAGCTGGGCGGCTACCTGCTGGTCGACGAGGCCCACTCGATGGGCGTGCTGGGCGCGACCGGCCGAGGCCTGGCCGAAGCCGCGGGCGTGGAAGACGACGTCGACTTCATCGTCGGCACCTTCTCCAAGAGCCTGGGCGCCATCGGCGGCTTCTGCGTCTCGAACATGGACGATTTCGACGTCATGCGCGTCGTTTGCCGCCCCTACATGTTCACCGCCTCGCTGCCGCCGGCCGTCGTCGCCTCGACCATCACGGCCCTGCGCCGCATGATCGAGCAACCGGAGCTGCGCGACCGCCTCAACCACAACGCCAAGCGCCTCTATGACGGCCTGACGGCCCTGGGCTTCCACACCGGCCCCACCGCCAGCCCCGTGGTCGCCACGACCATGCCCGACCAGGAACGCGCCATCGCCATGTGGAACGGCCTGCTGCAGGCCGGCGTCTACCTCAACCTTGCCCTGCCGCCCGCCACGCCGGACAGCCGTCCGCTGCTGCGCGCCAGCGTCAGCGCCGCTCACACCGACGAGCAGATCGACGCGGTCCTCAAGACCTTCGCCGAAATCGGCGCGGCCTTCGGCGTCATCGAACCGCTCAAGCGCGCCCGCGCCTGACAGGATCGACCCTGAAAACGAAAACGCCCGGGCCTCGCGGTCCGGGCGTTTTTGTTTGATCCACGGCTCAGGCCGATCGCCGACGGCTCTTCCAGACCTTCAGAAGCACCGCGGGCGCCGACAGGATCGGATGCCGCTCGCGCCACGGCGTGACCTCGACCGCCACGCCGGTGTGGCGCTGGATCTTCCAGACCGCATAGCGCGCCGCGCCCTGGAAGGTGAAGGCGGCCTTGATCAGCCGCGCCACGTTCAGCGGCTTGCCCAGCAGCCTGCGCGAAGCCCAGGCCCGCCTCAGCCGACGACGCTCGCTTTCCGAAAGGCCGACACCCTCGTCGCGCCAGACGGCCTCCATGACGTGGTCGTAGCGCGCCGGGTCGAAGGTCAGGATCGAAATCTCGCGACCGGCCTTCTCGACGCGCAGCTCGGCTCGATAGGTTTCCTGGAAGAGCGCGGTCCAGAGAACGCGGGGGCCACCGCCGACGGGGCCGAGCGCCATGGCGAAGCCGGCGGCGGTGCGGCAAGCCTGGGCGACCGCGTCGATCACGGTCTCGCGCGCCTCCCTCGCCGCCCAGACCAGAGCGCTGGGCTGAACGAAGCGGGCCCAGATGGTGGTGTCCGCCCCCGCCCCGCTGGTCGCGCGCTGGAACTGGGCCAGGGTCATCGAGGCGACCTTGGCCCGCAGAGCTTGCCCCTCGTGCGACAGCTCGTGATAGCTGACGTCCGGCCACAGGATACGGGTGAAGACCCCTCGCCAGCCGTGTGGCGGCCGATCGGTCAGGACGTAGTAGTCCAGCACGCCCGAGAGATCGCCGGTGCGCAGGATGGAGCCGTAGAACAGCACCGCCCGCGCGCCGGGGAAAATCTTCGCCAGATGTTCCGCGAAAGCGGTGATCGGCTCGGGCGTGGGCGTGGAAAGCTCGGCCGCGACCAGGTCGCGAAGGCTGCTCATCCGACCAGGAACCGCAGCAGCGGTCCAAGGCCAATGGTCAGCTCGCCGCCCTCGAACACCTCGCCGTCCAGGACGAAGGGGGCCCCGCCGGCCAAGCTGACCACGTTCGGGTCGCGTCGGCGATAGCCCAGATTTTCGAGAGTCGAGACCGAACGACCGCTCAGCACGATCGGCAACGCCTTGAGCAGGCGGCGCGGCGGCGCGTCGACGTCCAGCAGCTTGAGTCCCTCTCGGGGCGCGCCGAACGGCTTGAGGCCGAACGGCAGGCGCTTGAGGGCCGTCGCCAGCACGGCGAAACGCTCGCTGCCGGGCTGAAGCTCGCCGTCGAGGGCCAGGCGGGCGGGCACCCCCTCGCGCCATTCGTCCCGCGCACCGCCGAACAGGGCGCCGGCGGTGGCGGTGAAAAGCGTCACCGCCACCGCCAGGTTGTGGAAGAAGCCCACCTTGTGGACCCTCTGGGACAGGCTGGTGGCCTTCACCGGCGCGCCGACGCCGAAGAAGAAGCCCTGGAGACAAGGCCGTCCGTCCGCCCAGCTGATCCGCAGGGGCGGTCGCGACTTGATCAATGGCTCGCTGCGGCGGGCGGCGATCAGGGCCTCCTCCAGCCGCCAATCCCTGGGCGAGCCCAGGTCGATCGCCAACACGTTAGTCTTGCCCGAGGGCAGCACCGCCAACAGGGGCAGGTCTTCGCCGAAGGTGTGGGGCAAAAGGCTGATGACGTCACGCACCGTGCCGTCGCCCCCATCGATGACCAACAGGTCGAGACCATCGCTGGCGAAGTCCTGCAAGGCGACCTTCAGAGCCTCGCGCCCGACGGGCTCGACCAGACGCACGCCCTCGGGCGGCGGCCCGGGCGGACGGATCCGGTTGCCGTGGCTCTTCGGATTGCGAACGACCCCTATGCGCGTCATTTCGACAGCCATGATTGGATCGAGCCCTTCGGCGCGGCCAGCCCCTGCAGGATCTGGATGGCGTGCACGAGGAAGCACACCGCGGTCCAGATCGCCACCAGAATGAAGCCGACGTCCGGCCGTCCTGCGAGCGCGCAGGCCGTCATCAGGATCAGGTTGGGGTTCCGGCGCGCCGTGATCAGGCGGAAAAAGCTGTCGAACGGCCGCCAGGCGTGCATCTCCAGCTTGAAGAGGGCCAAGAAGACCCCCTCCTCCACCCGCTGGGCGACATAGCCGCCGATGACGATCGCCAAGCTGAGCGGCGCATACGGGATCGACTGCCCGACGGCGTAGACGCCGACGAACCAGGCCCACCACCAGAACGGCGGGTGCAGCAGGTCGATGCCGTGGTCGAAGACGTTGCCCCACTTGGACGAGGTCAGGGTCACCCGGGCCAGCTTGCCGTCGACGGTGTCGAGGAAGGTCATGATCCAGGCGCAAACCAGGCCCCAGCCGAAATGGCCCTGCCAGAACAGCCAGGTCGCGGCCAGGGTCAGCAGGAAACCGATGAAGGTCACCTGGTTGGGCGTCATCTTGGCGATCGCGCACCAGCGGGTGACGATCCGGGCCGGCGTCGGCCAGACGTACTTGGTGACGAGGTCGGTGACGCCCTTGTACGAGCCCTGGAACAAGCGCTTTTCGACGGCGCGGACGGTCTCGGGCGTCAGGCGCTCCAGCACCGGCGGCTCGCGCTTGCGCAGGGCGCTGTTGTAGGCCGAGCCCAGTTCCAGGGCCGTCAGGCGCGTCAGTCTCGGATCCAGACCCGACGGGTCCTGCCCGGAGGCCAGCGCCTCGGCGGCGGCATAGGCCAGGTCGGCGGGCGCGTGGACGGCCACCGCGCGGCCGGCGTCGTCGACCAGCACCGCGCCCTCGCGGCCCGCCAGCGCCTTGATCAACGATTCGTCGAACACCCAGCCGGCGTCGACCGCGACGACAGCGTGCGACAGGTCGACGGTCGGCGTCTCGACCAGGGCCAGCCGGCGATAGATACGCGACAGGCGCTCGCGCGAGGTCATGCCCCAGATCCGGCCGCCCGCCTGGCCCACGGTCGTGGCCCGAGGGCCATCGCCCGCCGTGTTTTGAATTTCACCGCTCAAAGACAGATATATCCCTTGAATCCCAGGCCGATTGATAAGCAGCTTCGCCTGCTTCGACCAGAACGACACGAACCGTCTTGCCCATATACCGCATCGCGCACCTGTCCGACCCCCACCTGCCGCCCCCGCGGGGCGCTTTTGGCTGGAAGGACGTCTTCACCAAGCGCCTCCTCAGCCGCATCGCCTGGCGCAAGAAGCGCAAGGTTCACCGCCCGGAGGTGCTTGAAGCCCTCGTGGCGGACCTGAAGGCCGCCAGCCCCGATCATGTGGTGATCAGTGGCGATCTCACCAACTTTGCGTCGCGTACGGAGATCTCCGCGGCCACGCGCTGGCTCGAATCCCTCGGCGCGCCCGCCGACTTCACCGTGAGTCCCGGCAATCACGACGCCCTGGCCGGGGTCGGCGGTCATGAACGGTTCGCGTCCTGGGCGCCCTGGCTGGGCGACACCGGAGAGGCCAGCTTCCCCCAGGTGCGCGTGCGCGGCCCGGTGGCGATCTTCAATCTCTGCTCGGCCGTGCCGACCGCGCCGCACCTGGCCACGGGCCGGCTGGGGCCAGAGCAGCTTCAGAAGCTGGACGCCGCCCTGGCCGATCCCGCCCACGCCGATCGCTTCCGCCTCGTCGTCCTGCACCATCCGCCGCATGAAGGCGCCGTCTCCAAGCGCAAGTCGCTCGACGATCGGGAAGCCCTGCGCGAGGTCCTGGCGCGCCGGGGCGCGGATCTGGTTCTGCACGGTCACGCCCACGAGGCCCTGCTGGGCGCTCTTCGCGGCCCGGACGGGGCGTCGATCCCGGTCCTGGGCGTCCCCTCGGCGTCGGCCCGGCCGAGCCGCCACGCCCCCGCCCGCTGGCACGCGATCGAGATCGAGCCACAGCCCGCCGGCGGGTTTCAGACCCGCGTCGTCGCCCGCGGGATCGAGCCCGGCCGCGAGGGCTTGAGCGAGTTGGGCCGCTTCAGCCTGAGCTCCCGTCAGGCCTGACCGTCCGCGGCCAGGCTCAGCGCGGGTAGCGGATCTTGATCCGGATGGTGTTGTCGCCCGGCTTCACGGTGAACCGCGCGGCGTCGAACGAGGGCGCGGCGTACTTGGTCGGCGCATCGTTCGAGAAGCCGTATCCCTCGGTCGGCATGCCCAGCGTGTTGCGGTCGAAATCCTCGTCGGCGTTGGCGTCGTGATAGACCGCCACCGCATAGGCGTCCGCCGCCGGCAGGTTGAAGCAGGCCTGGGTCATCGGCGCCGAGGTCTTGATACGCTGGCGCAACAGCTTTCCGCGGGGCGCCAGGAACCGCTCGGGATCGGACGGGTAGACGGTGATCGCCACCTCCCCCGCGTTCGAACGCAGCGCGCCGACCTGCACGGTCAGACGAACGCCGCTCTTGCGGCCGGCGCAGTCCTTTTCGGTCAACGGACCGGCCACGCCTCCGGCGCGCACTGCCCCCGCCGTCGCCAGCGTCGCGAAGATCGCGCCAACGAGAACGGATCGTGCTTTCATCTAAAACGCCGCATCCCTATTGTTACGCCCAGGCGACACCAGCCTGAAGTTCCCGGCTTTCTCATGACCAATCCCACCGCCCTGGCGTTCGGCTATCCCGGTTCAAGGATCGCGGAGACCGACTACTGGATGATTCTGCTTCGGCCCAAGCAGCCGACATTTGGGTCTTTGGTGCTGGTGTGCAAGGAAGCTGTTCAGGCGTTCTCCGAGGTGAGTCCCGCGGCCTTCGCCGATCTGCAGGTCGCCGTGAAGGGGATCGAGCGTCTGCTGAAGGCTCAGGTCGACTATGAGAAGATCAATTATCTGATGCTGATGATGGTCGACAAGGATGTCCATTTCCACGTGCTGCCGCGCTACGCGGGCGTTCGCGAGCACGAGGGCCTGACCTTCCCCGACGCCGGTTGGCCGGCCGCCCCGGCCCTGGGCTCGGCGGTCGAGCTTTCCGCCGAGACTGTCGAACGCCTCGCCGGGCGTTTCGCGCGGGCCTGGAGCCAGACGTGAGCGGCAGGGAGATGAGCCTGGGCGGCTCGCGGCTGATCGATCGATACCTGCTGCGCCTGCTGTTCTGGCCGTTGGTCGGCTGCCTGGGCGTGACCGTGATCGCCCTGCTGCTGGAACGCACCCTGCGGCTGCTCGACGCCCTGTCGCAGAGCAGCGCCCGGTTCGGCTACGTCGCCCAGCTGGCCGCCAATCTGGTGCCCCACTATCTGGGCCTGGCCCTGCCGGTCGCCTTCTTCGTGGCGCTGTTCATCGTCATCGTGAGACTGTCGGACGGCTCGGAGATCGACGCCCTACTGGCCGGCGGCCAGTCGCTGGAGCGCATCGCCGCGCCGTTCCTGGCCGTGGGCCTGTTCCTCAGCGTCTTCAGCCTGGGGGTCTTCGGTTACATGCAGCCCTACAGCCGCTACGCTTATCGGGCGGTGATGCACGCGGCCATCAACGCCGGCTGGAACGGACGACTGGCCGGCGGCGCCTTCATCGACGACAAGGGCTCGCTGCTGACGGCCGACAGCGCCGACATCGCCGGCCAGCGCCTGACCCGCGTGTTCATCCGCCGCATGGACGCCAAGGGCCAGGAAGAGATCATCACCGCCGCATCAGCCGACCTCAAGCTGGACGCCGGCGGCAAGACCGTCACCATGGACTTGCGGGACGGCCGCCGCATCGGCCGAGACGCCGCGGGCTCGTACCGCAACCTGGCTTTCAACAGCCTGACCACCCAGACCCCGCTCGCGGCCGCCGCCGTGCTGCTGCGTGACCGGGGCGGCGACGAACGCGAGCTGACGCTGGGCGAGCTGGCCAAGCAGGCCAAGTCGCCCCGTCCGATCGTCTCAAAGGGCACCCTGCTCAGCGAGCTTTACGGCCGGCTGGCCCGCGCGGCCTTCCTGCCGTTCCTGCCGCTGCTGGCCTTCCCGCTGGGCCTGGCCTCCAAGCGGGGTAACCGCGCCCCAGGCCTGGTGATGGCGGGGGTGCTGCTGCTGGCCTTCCAGCACGCCCTGCTGCTGGGCCAGAGCCTGGCCAAGGCCGACAAGGCCGCCGCCGCGCCGGCCATCTGGATCCCGTTCGCGGTGTTCGCCGGCTTCGCGGTCTGGCTCTTCGTGGGCAGCCGCACGCGGCCGGGCGACACGCCCGTCTCGCGGCTGGTCCGCCGCATCAACAACCTGGTCGCGCGCCTGCTGCGCGCCCTGCCCCTGCCGAAGCGACAACCCGCATGATTCTGCAGCTCTACGTCCTGCGGACGGTCGCGACCCGGATCCTGGGCGCGGCCCTGATCCTGATGTCCATCCTGCAGATCCTGGACCTGCTGGACGTCACGACCGACATCCTCGATCGCGGGCTGGGCGTCGCCGGCGTGGCCTACTACGCCGCCCTGCGCCTGCCGCGCCTGTTCGAACAGGTCGCGCCGATCGCCGTCCTGGCCGGCGGATTGTTCGCCTTCTCGCAGCTGGCCCGCGAAAGCGCCGTGGTGGCCATGCGCTCCACCGGGATTTCCGGCTATCGCATCGTCGCCATGGCCGCGCCCGCGGCCGTCGCGGTCATGCTGCTGGACGCCCTGTGCGGCCAGGTCCTGGCCCCGCGCGCCGATCCCGCCCTCGCCGACTGGTGGGCCAACACCACGCCGGTCGCCGAGCGCAAGGTCCCCGCCCCGCGCACCTTCCGGGCGGGCGCGGACCTGGTCATCGGCGCCAACGCCTCGGCGGACGGCCGCCAGATCACCAATCTCACCATCTTCCGGCGGGACGCCAAAGGCATCCTGGTCGAGAAGGTCGAAACGTCCAAGGCTAGCTTCGATGGCCGCCGCTGGACGCTGGACAAGCCGACGACGACCCGTTTCGTCGGCGACCTGGCCCAGACCTCGACCGCGGCTTCGACCAGCTGGCCCACGGCCCTGCGCCCGCAGGACGTGCAGGGCCTGTTCGGCGACGACAGCGCGCCCACCGCCGCCTCGGCGCGCCGCGCGCTGCAGAACGGCGGCTCGGATCGTCCCGAGAGCTTCTACGCCACGCACTTCCAGGCGGCCTTCGCCAGCCCGTTCGTCGCGCTGGTCATGCTGATGCTCAGCGCGCCGGTGGCCCTGGCCAATTTCCGCAGCGGCCAGGGCGCGGTCCTGCTGACGGCGGGGCTGGGCGCGGGGCTTCTGTTCCTGGTGGCCAACGGCATGCTGACCGCCCTGGGCGAGTCCGGCGCCCTGTCCCCGATCCTGGCCGTCTGGGCGGCTCCCGCCATCTTTGGCGCTCTGGCGGCGCGCACCTTCTTGGCCCTGGAGGGGTGATGCCTTTCGACTCCACGAACGCCGATCTGCAGGTCATTCCCGTCAAGACGCCGGATGAGCTCAAGAGGTTCATCGCCCTGCCCGCGCGTCTCAACGCCAAGGATCCCAACTGGATCACGCCTCTGACGATGGAGCGAATGGAGGCGCTGACGCCGAAGACCAACCCGTTTTTCGCCCACGCCGAGGTGCAGCTGTTCCTGGCCACGCGCGGCGGCCGCGACGTCGGCCGGATCAGCGCGCAGATCGACCAGTTGACGCCGCAACCCGCGCCGGGCCGCCTGGACGGCCATTTCGGTATGATCGCCGCCGAGGACGATGCGGCCGTGTTCCAGATTCTGTTCCGCACCGCCGAGGATTGGCTCCGGGCGCGTGGCCGCACCCACATCGTGGGGCCCTTCAACCTGTCGATCAACGAAGAGGTCGGCCTGCTGGTCCATGGCTTCGACACCCCGCCGATGATCCTGATGGGTCACGACCCGGCCTATACCGGCAAGCGCGTCGAGGAGCAGGGCTACGCCAAGGCCAAGGACATCTTCGCCTATCGCGCCGACGAGACCGGCGACATTCCCGAGATCGCCCAACGCCGCGTCAAGCGCGGCCTGCCCGCGGGCGTCGTCCTGCGCCAGCTGGACATGAAGCGCTACGACGAGGAGGTCCAGACGCTGACGGACATCCTCAACGACGCCTGGAAAGACAACTGGGGCTTCACCGCCACCACCGAGGCCGAGACCGCCCAGTTGGGCAAGGCCCTAAAGCAGGTCATCGACAAGCGCCTGATCTGGTTCGCCGAGATCGACGGCGAGGCCGCCGGCGTGGTGGTGTTCCTGCCCAACGTCAACGAAGCCATCGCCGACCTGAACGGCAAGCTGCTGCCGTTCGGCTGGGCCAAGCTCCTGTGGCGGCTGAAGGTCAAGGGCGTGAAGTCGGCCCGCATTCCGCTGATGGGCGTGAAGAAGAAGTTCGCCTCCACCCAGCGCGGCCGCATGCTGCCGTTCTGGATGATGAAGGCCAGTCGCGATATGGCGATGAGCCTTGGCTACAACCGCTACGAAATCTCGTGGGTCCTCGAGGACAATAAGGCCATGTGCCACATCGCCGAGAACGTCGGCGGCACGCACTACAAGACCTATCGGATCTACGAGAAGGCTCTGTGAAAACGGGGAATGGGAACCAGCCCTTCAAGGCCCTGATCCTGGCCGGCTCGCGCGGCGGCGAGGTCGATCCGGCCGCCGCCTATGCGGGCGTCGAGCACAAGGGCCTGATCGTACTGGGGGGCCGGACGCTGCTGGAGCGCGTGCTGGGCGCCGTCGAGGCCGCCGGCGCGACTTCCATCGGCGTGTCGGCCAACAACGATGCGATCAAGTCCGCCCTTGCGGGCTCGAAGGCCATGGTCCTGCCGACCGCCGCCGGCCCCAGCCAGAGCGTCGCCGACGGCGCGAGCGCGCTGGGCTTTCCGCTGGTCGTGACCACGGTCGATCACGCCCTGCTCAAGCCCGAATGGATCACCCAATTCGTGGCCGACACGCCCGAATGGGCCGATGTCGCCGTCCTGCTGGCCCCCGAGGAACGGGTTCGGGCCGCCGCCCCCCAGACCAAGCGGACCTATCTGAAGTTTCGCGACGGGCGCTATTCGGGCTGCAACCTCTTCCTGCTGCGCAACGAGAACGCCCTCAACGTCATCGCCGTCTGGCGCAAGGTCGAGGCCCTGCGCAAGCAACCGTGGAAGATCGCGGCCATGCTGGGGCCCGGTTTCCTGATCCGCTACGCTCTGGGCTTGCTGACCCTCGACCAGGCCGTGGCCCGCCTGGGCGCGCTGGCCGGCGTCAAGGCCGCCGCCGTGCGGGCGCAGGACGGCCTGGCGGCCGTCGACGTCGACAAGCCTTCGGACCTGGATCTGGTCAGGGAATTGGTGGGCGAGGCCTAGACGGCCTCGGCCTCCTTGGCCGCCCACTGCGCGGTCAGAGCCCGGTTGCCGACCAGATCCTCCGGGAAGTCCATCTCGGCCCAATCCAGCCCCTGGATCGAGCGCACGCGCACCACGTCGTGGTTCTGAGCGATCTCGTTGATGACGCTGAGGTACCAGCGCTTCAGGCCTTCCGGCGTGCGCATGATCGCCTCCAACGTCTTGACGAACAGCGCCGAACCTTCGGCGTCGAAGCGCAGGAAGCCAATGGATTCGGCGTCGTAGCTGGTGATGGTCTTGCCAATGGCGCGCAGGGCGTCGCCGTCGGTCAGCACCTTCATGTCGTCGGCGTCGTACGACTCCTTGCGGTCGACGGTCACCGTGATCGGCGCGGGCGGCGCGCTGATCAGGCGCTCGGCGATCGCCGGCTCGAACAGGGTGTCGCCATTCAGGATCATGAACGGCCCGCCGCGCATCTCCTCGCGCGCCAGCCAGCAGGTCGCGAGATTGTCGGTCACGCTGTAGAATGGATTGTAGAGCGTACGGATGGTCATGCCCGGCAGCTTCAGGCCAGCCACCTCGGCCTCGACCAGATCGGCGCGGAAGCCGGTGACGACCACCGCCTCGGTCACGCCCGCCTTGTGCAGATGGCGCAGTTGCCACTCCAGCACCGTGCGCCCGGCCAGCTCGACCAGGCACTTGGGGCGATCGTCGGTCAGCGGCGACAGCCGCTTGCCCTGGCCGGCGCTGAGGATGAGGGTCTTGACCGGCTGCATGACGTTTTACAAATCTCGCTGGATCGGGGCTGTCTTCGCCCCTCTGGGAATCGTCGGACCGCGAACTTGGCGGTCGCGAGCGCATAACTGAGCACGAACCCGCCTCTCGGCAAGTCCGCTCGCCCTGTCAAAGCCGCCGGGCTTCCCCAGCGCAAGCCCCGTGGACGCTTTTTCGACCGGCGCGGCCAATTGGTGACGGCGCCCGTCGATCCAAACCGTCCGGCGAAAACACATCCCATGGTTCAGCTTGGGTTCAGCTTGACCTGAAGATTGTTCTGCGGATCGACAGTCGCCCCCCTTCCAGAACCTGAACCATTCCACCATATGGCCATTGTCACATTCGGGTTGGGCGGGGGCCTCGGACATTCAAAGCACGGAGGCGTTGTGCAGCTCGCGGAAAGATCCATTCGTCAGCCCGCTGAGGAAAAACCCGCCGAAGGCATTCGCCTTGCGCTGTTTTCCGGCAACTACAACTACACGCGGGATGGGTCGAACCAGGCCCTGAACCGCCTGGCCGCTTATCTGATCGAAGCGGGCGCGAGCGTGCGGGTTTATTCGCCGACGACAGACACCCCCGCCTTCGAACCCGCCGGCGAACTCGTCTCCGCGCCCTCGGTCGCCATTCCGGGCCGTAGCGAGTATCGGCTGGCCCTCGGACTGACCCGCGCGCTGAAGGACGATCTGGCCCGCTTCCAGCCGACCTTGATTCACCTTTCGGCGCCGGACCTACTGGGCGCGCAGGCCGGCCGCTGGGGCCGCCGCATGGGCCTGCCAGTGGTCGCGAGCCTGCACACCCGGTTCGAGACCTATCTCTCGTACTATGGGCTCGACTGGCTGCGGCCGGGCGTCGAGCGCTATCTGGATCGCTTCTATCGCGGTTGCGACCGGGTGCTGGCGCCCAATGCGCCGATCGCCGAGTTGCTGCGCGACCAGGGCCTGGGCGAGCGCGTGCGGGTGTGGGGCCGAGGCGTCGATCGCGACCGCTTCTCCCCCGACCGCCGGGACCTGGCCTGGCGCCGGTCTCTGGGGATCGCCGACAACGAGATCGTCGTCGCCTTCCTGGGACGCCTGGTCATGGAAAAGGGCCTCGACGTCCTGGCCGAGACGTTCGCGCGACTTCGCGACCAGCCGATCCGTCCGCTGATCATCGGCGAAGGCCCCGCCCGCGCCTTCCTCGAGGCGCGCCTACCCGAGGCGATCTTCACCGGACACCTGGACGGCGACGCCCTGGGCCGGGCGGTGTCGAGCGCCGACATCCTGTTCAATCCCAGCCTGACCGAAGCGTTCGGCAACGCCAGCCTGGAAGGCATGGCCGCGGGTCTTGCGGTGCTGTGCCCGCGCGCGCCCAGCACCAGCGCCCTGATCACCGACGCCCAAGACGGCGTCCTGGCCTCGCGGCCCGACGCGGAGAGCTACGCCACGGCGATCCAGGGACTGATCGCCGAACCTCTACGCCGCCTGCGCATCGGACGCGCGGCCCGCGCCTCCAGCGCCCGCTACGACTGGCGGGAAATCTGCGCGGGCGTGCTGGACGTCTATCGCGAGCTCGACGTCACCCCTGTCCGCCGAGCGCGCTCGGCGGCATGACGGCCCGTACGCCCCTCGCATCCTGGCGAAACGGGTTGCTGACGGCCGGGGTCGCGCTGATGGCGATCCTGCTGGCCTCGCACGGGGTCGGCGCGGTCCGCCAGATCCTGAGCGAGGTCGGCTGGCAGGCGGCCCTGGTCGTGGCCGCTCACCTGCCCGTCACCTTCCTGGCGACGGTCGGCTGGCAGGTTCTGCTTCCCCCGAACCGCCGCCCCGGCCTGCCCTTCCTGTTTCGGCTGCGGCTGATCAAGGAGGCGGTGAACGCCTTGCTGCCGGTGGCCCAGGTCGGAGGCGAGGTCGTTCGCGCCAAGCTGGCGGCCCGCAATGGCCTGACCCTGGCCGAGACGACGGCCAGCTGCGTCGTCGATGTTCTGGCCGGCACGGCGGGCCTGGTGCTGTTCGTCCTGGTCAGCCTGGCGGTGGCCATGGCCACCCTGCACGACCCACGGCTGGCGCAGGCGGGGCTGGCCCTCGTCGCCGTGGTGGCGGCGGTCAGCGGCGCCCTGTTCGTCGCCCACAAGGCCGGCGTGGGCCAGAGGCTTGGCCAGTTCTCGCAACGTTGGACCGCGATCGCCGGACGCGTGGGCGCGCTGGGCGAGGCCTTCCGGGGCATCGGCGGGAGACGCGCCGAGATCGCCGCCTCCTGGGCCTGGCACATGGCCGCCTGGGCCGCCGGCGCCGTGGAGACATACGTGGCCATGTGGGCGCTGGGCCTGCATCCGACCCTGATGCAGGCCCTCATCGTCGAGGGCCTGGCCCAGACGGCCAAGGTCGTCGGCTTCGCCATTCCGGGCGCTCTGGGCGTGCAGGAAGGCGGCTACCTGTTGCTGGGCGGCGCCTTGGGGCTGACGCCCGACCAGGCGTTGGCCTTGTCGCTGCTGCGGCGCATGCGCGAGCTTGTCCTCGGCGTTCTGGGCCTGGTCCTGTGGCGCGCGACCCGGCCGGCGGAAACTGGCGGTCAGACGGCCAAGGAAGCCGCGACCGCCTGATGCTGGCGATCCCGACGCCGGGCGAGCGCGGGGACGGCGATCACGACTTGAACTCCGCCAGGATGGATCGGTCGATGCTTGCGACGTCGCGCACGCCGGTCAGGGCCATGGCCACCCGCATCTCCTTCTCGATCAGGTCCAGGAGCTGGGTGACGCCGGCCTCGCCACGCGCCGCCAGGGCGTAGACGGCGGCCCGGCCCAGCAGGACGCCCTTGGCGCCCAGGGCCAGCATCCGCACCACGTCCAGTCCCGAGCGCACGCCGCCATCGGCCAGGACCGTAAGCCGGTCGCCTACCGCCTCGACGATCGCCGGCAAGGCGCGAGCGCTGGACAGCACCCCGTCCAGCTGACGGCCGCCATGGTTGGAGACCACCACCCCATCCGCGCCGATGTCGGCGGCGGCCTTGGCGTCCTCGGGGTCGAGCACGCCCTTGATGATCAGCGGCCCCTTCCACAGGTCGCGGATCCACTCCAGGTCCTTCCACTGGATCGACGGGTCGAAGTTCGCCCCCAGCCAGCCCATGAAATCCTCGAGGCCCGAGGTCTTGCCCAGCACGGGCGCGACATTGCCCAAGGTGTGGGGACGCCCCATCAGCCCGACATCCCAGGCCCAGGCCGGCTTGAACGCCGCCTGGACAAGTCGGCGCGCGGCGGCGTTGGGCCCACTCATGCCCGAATGGGCGTCGCGATAGCGCGCGCCGGGCACGGGCATGTCGACCGTGAAGACCAGCGCCGTGGCTCCAGCCTCGCGGGCGCGGACCAGCAGGTCGCGCATGAACGCTCGATCGCGCAGCACGTAGAGCTGGAACCAGATCGGCGCGGGCGAGGCCTTGCCCACCTCTTCCACATCGCAGACCGACACGGTCGACAGGCAAAACGGCACGCCCTTCTTGGCCGCCGCGCGCGCGGCCTGCACCTCGCCTCGGCGCGCATACATCCCCGTCAGTCCGACCGGGGCCAGGGCCACCGGCAGGGCCTGGCTGACGCCGAACAGCGTGGTCGAGGGATCGCCGCCGGAAACGTCCTTCAGCACCCGCTGGCGCAGGGCGATGTCGGCCAGATCCGAGACGTTCCGCGCCAGCGTCCGCTCGGCGTAGGCGCCGCCGTCGATATAGTCGAACAGGAAGCGGGGCAGCTTGCGCCGCGCCGCCTCGCGAAAGTCGGTGGTGGAGGAGATGATCATCGGCTTGCCGCGCCTCAAAGCCAGCCGTTCGAGCGGGCGATGCGGCCGGCCTCGACCCGATTGGCCGCGCCCAGCTTCTGGGCCGCTTCCGAAAGGTAGTTGCGGACGGTGCCCGGCGAGAGATCCAGCACCTCGGCGATATCCTTGTTCGAGCGCCCCTCCTCTGCCAGCCGCAGGATCGCGCGCTCGCGGTCGGTCAGGGGATCGGCTTCGGTGTCCCAGATCGCCTCGGAAAGCTCCGGAGCGATGACTCGGCCGCCCGCGGCGATGGTGCGGACGGCGGCGGCCAGCACGCTGCTGGGGCCGTCTTTCAGCAGATAGCCCTTCACCCCCGCGTCCATCGCCCGGCGCAGATAGCCCGGACGGCCGAAGGTGGTGACGATCAAAACTCGGGCGCTCGCGCCCTCGGCCTTCAGTCGAGCGGCCACGTCGATCCCGGTCAGATGAGGCATCTCGATGTCGGAGATCAGCACATCAGGCTTCTCCGCGTGGACCAGCTCCAGGGCTTCGCCTCCATCGGCGGCGCGGCCGACCACCTGGATGTCGCCCTCCAACTCCAGGAGCGCGCTGAGCGCCCCCAGAACCATCTTTTGGTCTTCGGCGATGACGACACGGATCACGAAACGGTCTCTCCAAAGGCGGCCAGGGGCGCGGTGGCGATGAGCCGCGTGCCGCGCTTGTCGGACTTGATGTCCAGGGCGCCGCCGATCGCGGCCAGACGCGCGCGCATGCCCTTGACGCCCGAGCCCTCGATCAGTCGCCCACCCGCGCCGTCGTCGACGATGCTGAGCGTCAGGGCCGAGGGGCTGGCGTCCAGCCGGATCTCGCAGCGCGAGGCGCCGGCGTGCCGGATGACGTTGGTCACGGCTTCTCGCAGGGCCATGGCCAGCACCGCCTCCGCGCCCGGGTGACTGTCGGCGGCCGGCGCCGAGATCTCGGCGCTGACATTGGCGGCCGCCAGGGCCTGCCGCGCCTTGTCCAGCTCGAAGGCCAGCGAAGCGCCCTTCATCCCCACCACGGCGGTGCGGACCTCGGCCAAGGCCTCGCGGGCGGCGGTGGCGACCGACTGCATCTCGCGCTCGGCGGCCTCGGCGTCGCGGCTGACCAGGCGAGCGGCCAGCTCGGCCTTCACGGCCACCAGGGTCAGGGTGTGGCCCAGGAGATCGTGCAGATCGCGGGAGATCCGTTCGCGTTCGGCCGTCGTGGCCAGGGCGCGAACCTCCTCGTGCGCCAGGGCCAGTTCCTGGTTCTTGCGCTCGATGTCGGCCTGCATCAGGCCGGCGAAGCCGGTGATGCCGCCGAACAGCACCCCCGAGAGCCACACCGGCCAGTTGTAGTTCATGTACAGCGGCCCCATGGCCAGGAGGACCACCTCCAGCCCGACCATGGTCCGCACCGCCATCCGGCGAGACGGCAGGCGGGCGGCGAACGACATGGCGTAGATCGTATAGACGCTCCAGCCGACGTTGAACGACGACAGCGACGCTCCGATTCCGAAGATCGCCACCACCTGCCAAAGGGCCGGCCGGCCCCGGCGATTCCAGATCCAGTAGAACAGAGCCAGGAAGGCGGCCAGGCCTGCCAGCGACGCCGCGATCTCGACCGTGCTGGGCCGCCGGAACAGCCACGAAATATAGTAGAACGGCAGATACGAGAGGAAGATCAGGTTCCAGCGACGCCGGTTCAGGCCGTCCGCCAGCGGCGTCCGGTTCACGCCGCCATCGCTGCGAGTCGCGGTCTCGTGGTCCATGTAGGCGATGTCGCGCGCGGCGCTCGCCACGGTCAAGCCGCCTGCCGCCGCCAGGCCGCCCAGGCGCCGGCCAGGGCGGCGATGCTGATCACGCCCAGCACCGACAGGTGATGGCCGACATTCGCCATCGGCTGCATTCCCGACAGCATCTGCGACAGCTGGCCCAGATGATAGGACGGCGTGAACTCGGCCACCCGCCCCATCCAGCTCGGCATCATGGTCAGCGGGATCCAGAGGCCGCCAAACAGGCAGAAGCCGAGGAAGACAAGGTTGGCCACGGCGACCGCCCCTTGCGAGCCCAGTCGCAGGCCGATGTTGAGGCCGATCAGCGCGAAGGGAATGGCCGAGGCGAGCCCGAGCCCCAGGGTCGCGGCCCAGCGCCAGGGCGCCATCGCCACGCCGCCCAGATGGGCCAGCACGCCGAGAAGGCCGACGGCGATCCCGATCATGACGAGGGCCGCGATCAACCGTCCGGCCATGTAGCCACCCGCCGGCAAGGGCGCGATCTGCTTCAGCTCGATGAGCTTGGCCTCGCGCTCGGCGGCCACGGCCGCGCCGAAGCCGAACATGGCCGGGGCGATCGCGGCGAAGATCACGTAGTTGGCCAGCATCACGTGGGCGATCTCTTCGCGCCCCTTGCTGAGACCCAGCCCCATCACGCCGTAGAACAGCAAGGGCAGCGCCAGGCTGGGGATCACGAACTGCGGGGTGCGCGCCGTCGAGACGATCTGGGCGCGGGCTTCGCGGCCATAGACGGCCAGGGTGTGCGGAACGGACATCTTAGGCGACCTCGGCTTGGGGGTGGACCGGCGCGCCGGCCTGGACGAGACGGGTGACGGCGTCCTCCAGCGAGGCGCCGGCGACGGTCAGGTCATCGATGGTTTCGTCGCGCGCCAGCAGCTCACGCAGGGTGGCGGAGGCGGAGGTGGTCAGCAGGGTCGCTCGGCCGCCGTCGCGACTGACCCCGGTCACCCGGGCGAGACCCGCCAGTTCCGCGTCGGAGAGACGCGTGCGGCAACGCACGGCGACAGCGGCCACCTGGCCCTTGATCGCCTGGGGCGCGCCGTCCGCGATCACGCGTCCGTGGTCGATGACCACGATCCGATCGGCCAGGGCCTCGGCCTCATCGAGATGATGCGTGGTCAGCAGCACCGCCGCCCCGCGGGCGATCTCGGCGCGCACCGCCGACCACAGGGCGCGACGGGCGTCGATGTCCATGCCGGTCGTCGGCTCGTCCAGCACCAGGAAGTCTGGCCGACCGGCGATGGCCAGGGCGAACTGGACGCGACGCTGCTGGCCGCCCGAAAGCGCGCCGCAGCGGCGGCGCTCCAGGCCTTCGAGCCCCGCCAGGCGAAGGGTCTCGTCCAGCGGACGCGGCGCCTCGTAATAGCCGCGGAACAGGTCGACCTGTTCGCGGACCGTCAAGGTGCGCGGCAGACCGGCCTCCTGCAGCATCACCCCCATGCGTCCGCGCGCGGCCACATGGCGAGGATCGACGCCGAACAGCAGCGCCTCGCCGGCGTCGGGCCGCAGGCGACCGGTCAGAAGGGCGACGCTGGTGCTCTTGCCGGCTCCGTTGGGGCCCAGCAGCGCGACGCACTGGCCCGGCCGGATGACCAGGTCCAGGCCGTCGAGGGCGAGGGTCGCGCCTCGCCGCTTGATCACCTGGCTCAGCACGCCGACCGGCGGCTCCATTAGGTTCGCTGACATCATTGGCTCCCTCGTTGTGAAGCCAAAAATGCCGCCTCCTGGGCGGCCGGATCAGTGCCGGCCGTCACCGGGGTCGCATGACAAACGTCACCTCGACGCCCCCTTTCGAGACCCCAGGAGACCTGGCGACGCAAACCCGACCTTGGAGGGGCGAACGGCGTCGCGTTACAACGACTCGACGTGAGTCCCCGGGGAGGCGGGTCGGTGATGCATACGCAGAGAATTCTCGTGACCGGCGGGGCGGGCTTCGTTGGGTCCCACCTTTGCGATCGGCTGCTGGCGTCGGGCGCCGAGGTGCTCTGCGTTGACAACTACTATACCGGCTCGCGCCAGAACGTGGCCCAGAACCTGGCCAATCCGCGCTTCGAGCTGCTGCGCCATGACGTGACCATGCCGCTCTATGTCGAGGTCGACCAGATCTACAATCTGGCCTGCCCGGCCAG
>NZ_DATFAV010000159.1:0-3059 GCF_035254145.1 Caulobacter sp.
CGCTTTTCCAGCGCCGGAACGCGCTTTTCCAGGCTCTCCAGGTCGGCCAGCATCAGCTCCATCTCGATGATCTCGAGATCGCTGAGCGGATCGATGCGGCCTTCCACGTGGACGATGTCGCCGTCCTCGAAGCAGCGGGCCACGAAGGCGATGGCGTCGCAGTCGCGGATGTTGGCCAGGAACTGGTTGCCCAAGCCCTCGCCCTTGGACGCGCCGCGCACCAGGCCGGCGATGTCGACGAAGGTGATCCGGGCCGGGATGATTTCCTTGGAGCCGGAGATCTTGGCCAGGGCCTCCAGGCGCGGCTCGGGCACCGCGACTTCGCCGGTATTGGGCTCGATCGTGCAGAACGGATAGTTGGCGGCCTGGGCCGACGCCGTCTGGGTCAGAGCGTTGAACAGGGTGGACTTGCCGACGTTGGGCAGGCCGACGATGGCGACTTTAAGGGCCATGGAACTCTCGTGAATTTCGTTGGCGCGCGCTTAGCACGGATGGCCGCGAAAGGCGAACCGCGCCGGCCTCTTGCATCAATTGCAACTCGACCTGATATCGAAGCCGCAAAGGAGCATCCCATGAGCGTTCGACCGGTCCTGAAGATCGTGAAAGGCCTGCCCGCCTCGGATGGCGACGGCGTGCGGCTGACCCGCATGCTGGGCACGCCGGAAGCCCAGATGTTCGACCCGTTCCTGATGCTGGACTGTTTCGACAACGACCAGGCGTCGGACTACATGGGCGGCTTTCCCGACCATCCGCATCGCGGCTTCGAGACCGTGACCTACATGCTGGAAGGCCGGATGCGCCACAAGGACAACACCGGCCGCGAGGGCGTGATCGGGCCGGGCGGGATCCAGTGGATGCGGGCCGGCAAGGGCATCGTCCACTCCGAAATGCCCGAGCAGTCGGAGGGCCGGATGCGCGGCTTCCAGCTGTGGGTCAACCTGCCCGCCAAGCTGAAGATGAGCGCGCCCGGCTACCAGGAGTTCGAGGCCGACAAGATCCCGGTCGAGGCGCGCGACGGCGGCGTCACGGTCAAGGTGATCTCCGGTGCGACGGATGCGGGGACCGCGGGCCCGATCGGTGGGGGCGCCGTCGACGCGCTCTATTTCGACGTCGTCCTGCCGGCCGGGACCGTGTTCGAGGAGCCAGTCGGCGACGACCGCAACGCCATGCTGGCGGTCTACGAAGGCCAGGTGCGCGTCGCCCACGACACGGTGGACGCGCTGTCCGGCGTGTTCCTCGGAAGGGGCGACACTGTCCGCGTCGAGGCCGTCACCGACGCCCGCGTCCTGCTGCTGGCCGGCCGTCCGATCGGCGAGCCGGTCTTCTGGCACGGCCCGTTCGTGATGACCTCGCGCGAGGAGATCGTGCAGGCGTTCGACGACTTCCAGAGCGGGCGGTTCTAGGGCTCGCGCGCCACGAACGCCGTCACCCGGTCGGCGAAGTCCTTCGGCTTCTCGAGATACATGAGATGGCCAGCGGCGGGGACGATCTCTCGCCGGGCGCCGGGGATGGCGGTTTCCAGGGCCTTGGCCTGTTCCTGAACGTCCTTGATGTCCACCTGGCCGACCAGGATCAGAGTGGGAACGTGGATCTCGCCCAGCCGGGGCTTGGCGGGGGCGGCAGGCGGCTGTTCCCGGGTTCCGGCGGTCAGATTGCCGGGGTGGGCCTTCAGCAACGCCTTGAGCCGCTCGCGCTGCGGCGCGGCGTTCCGGGTCAGGATGTAGGGATCGCGCGCCACGCTGTCGGTCAGGCCCAGCTTGTACAGAACCAGGAGCTTCAGGGCGCGGAAGATGAAGCCGAACGAGGCGTCGAAGCCGCTGATCCAGGGGCCGGCGAGCACCAGGCGATCAACCTGTTCGGGATGGGCCAGCGCGTAGTCGACGGCCAGGCCAGAGCCCGAGGACGAACCGACCAGGCTGGCGTGCGGGACGTCCAGCGTCTTCATCAGAACCGCCAGGTCGTCGACCGGACGATAGGGCTGGCCCGCCGGCGGCGAGGCGCCATAGCCGCGTCGGTCGTAGCGGATGACCCTGAAGCGCTGGCAAAGCGTGGGCCAGACCTCGTCATAGGCGGCCGAATGCAGGATGCCGTCGTGCAGCAGCACGATCGTCTTGGTTCCGCCGCCGCAGGTCTCAAAGGCCAGCTTGCCGTTGGGGACCGGGACAAAGCCCGTCTCGGCCCAAGCGGGGTTCGGGGCGAGGCCGATCCAGGACAGCAGGCAGCCGGTCGCGATCGCCCGGACGGGCGTTGAAAGTCTCATGGCGTGTCTCCGGAGAAGGGCGCCGTCAGCCGGCGCGTTTGACGGTCTCGGTCGCGACGTCGGGCGGCTGCTCGGGCTGGTATTCCAGGATGTCGCCCGGCTGGCAGTCCAGGAAGTCGCAGATGGCTTCCAGGGTCTCGAACTTCATGCCCTTCACCTTGCCCGACTTCAGCAGGGACAGGTTGGCGTCGGTAATCCCGATGGCGCGGGCCAGCGCGTTGGAGCGAACCTTGCGGCGGGCCAGCATCACGTCGAGGCGCAGGACGATCATCAGACGAAGGCCTCCCGGTCCTCTTCGATCTCGCGGCCCACCTGCATGACCTGGCCGACCACCAGGACCAGCAGTCCCAGGATAAACGCCTGCAGGCTGGCCATGTGGGCCCAGTTCTTGTCGATCTCGTAGCCGGTGGCCGACAGGAACAGGTGGCACAGGAAGGGCGAGACGGCATAGGCGCACAGCCAGCCGCCGACCCGGCCGAAACGGCGGGCGGCGTCGCGTGAGAACACCTCGCCGCGGGCGTAGCCGCCGAACAGCTCGCGCAGGCTCCAGAACATCATCAGGATGGGCGTGGCCCGCACGATGCCGACGCCGACATAGACCAGGCGGTGGACCAGGGGCAGCGAGCCGAACGCCACGGTGTTGGCCGGCGCCTCGCCGATGTAGCAGTTGTCGGGCCCGATCCTGACCAGCTCGCCCTTGTAGAACAGCATGGTCGCGATGGCCGTCAGCAGGATCAGGGCCGCGAGGGCGAAGAGGCCGGTGAACAGCCAGACCGCCATGCGGCTGCCCAGGCGCACG
>NZ_DATFAV010000160.1:0-8878 GCF_035254145.1 Caulobacter sp.
GGTCGTCGACTCGGTCTATCGCGCCCAGGAGCAGATGTTCCAGACGGGCCAGTTCCGCGAGGGCCTGCTGAACGTCGCCCAGTCGGCCGGCATGACCGAGGACCAGTTCAACGCCTGCGTGACCAACGAGAAGGCGCTGAAGGACCTGAACGCCCGCGTCGAGAAGTACGGCAAGGAAGCCAAGATCCAGGGCACCCCCACCTTCGTCGTCAACGGCAAGAAGGTCGGCTCGGAAGAGGGCGGCGAGCGCAGCCTGGCGGAGCTGGACGCGGCCATCGCGGAAGCCTCGAAGTAATGACGCTGGACCGGCGCGCGCTGATCGTCTCTGGCCTCGCCCTCCCTGCCTTGGTGCTGGGGGCGAGCGCCTCGGTCGCGCGCGCCGCGCCCCTGCCACCGGTGGCCGGTGAGATGACCTTGGGCTCGCCCAAGGCGCCGGTCCAGTTCGTGGTCTACGCCTCGGCCAGCTGCCCGCACTGCGCCCACTGGTGGACGACGGTGCTGCCCCAGGTCCGCAAGGCGTTCGTCGACACCGGCAAGGTGCGCCTGGTCTTCCGCGAGTTCCTGACCCCGCCGAACGAGTTCGCGGCCGCAGGCTTCATCCTGGCTCGTCGCATTCCGGGCAAGTACTTCGAGGTGCTGACCACCGTCTTCGAACGCCAGGAGGAGATCTATCGCAGCGAGAAGCTGTGGGAGGGCCTGGAGGCGATCGGCAAGCAGTACGGCCTGACCGACGCCCAGTTCACCGCCGCGATGAACGATCCGGCGGCGCTGAAGGCGGTCAACGACCGCTTCTCCCAAGCGCTCAACCAAGACAATATCGAGGTCACCCCCACCTTCTTCGTCAATGGCGCGCCCATCGAGGGCGACACCGGCTTCGACGCCCTGTCCAAAGCCTTCGCCACCGCGGCGAAGGGCTGACGATCGGAAGGGACCGCCTCCGTGCAGTTCCAGCGCCTCCGCCTTTCGGGCTTCAAGTCCTTCGTCGAGCCGACCGAGTTCCGGATCGAGCCGGGCCTGACCGGCATCGTCGGGCCCAACGGCTGCGGCAAGTCCAACCTGCTGGAAGCCCTGCGCTGGGTGATGGGCGCCAACTCCGCCAAGGCGATGCGGGCCGGCGGCATGGACGACGTGATCTTCGCCGGCAGCGGGGCGCGGCCGCCGCGCAACCACGCCGACGTGGCCCTCACCATCGACAACGCCGATCGCACGGCCCCGGCCCAGTTCAATGACGACCCGGTGCTGGAGGTCGTGCGCCGCATCGATCGCGGCTCGGGCTCGACCTACAAGATCAACGGCCGCGAGGTGCGGGCCCGCGACGTCCAGCTGCTGTTCGCCGACGCCTCGACCGGCGCCAACTCGCCGGCCCTGGTGCGCCAGGGCCAGATCAGCGAGCTGATCGGCGCCAAGCCGCAGAACCGCCGCCGCATCCTGGAAGAGGCGGCCGGCGTCTCGGGCCTGCACACCCGCCGCCACGAGGCCGAGCTGCGGCTGCGCGCCGCCGAGGCCAACCTCGCCCGTCTGGAGGACGTGGCGCGCGAACTCGAGGCGGCCCTGAACCGCCTGCGTCGCGAGGCCAGGCAGGCCGAGAAATACAAGCGCCTGTCGGCCGAGATCCGCGCCGTGCAGGGGGCCGTGCTCTACGCCCGCTGGACCGAGGCCCGCGACACCCTGGAACGCACCCAGCGCGAGGCGACCGAGGCCGCGCGGCTCGTCGAGGAGACCGCCCGCGCCAGCGCCGCCGCCCAGGTGGCGATCACCGACGCCGAGGCCGCCATGCCGCCGTTGCGCGAGGAGGCGACCATCGCCCAGGCCATCCTGGGCCAGCTGGCCATCCAGAAGGACCGCGCCGAGCGCGAGGCCGAGGCCGCCGCCGCCGAGTTCGAGCGCCTCAAGAACGACCTCGACCGCATCGACGCCGACCGCGCTCGCGAGAGCCAGGCCAAGGACGACGCGGCCGCCGCCCTCTCGCGCATCGACGCCGAGTTGGCGGAAGTCCGCGCCCTGGTCGCCGCCGCGCCGGAGCGGGGCCCCGAACTGGAAGCCGCCGCCAAGGCCGCCGAGGCCGCCCGCGCCGCCGCCGAGACCGCAGTCGAGCAGCTGGCCGCCCGCGTCGCCGCCGAGGAGGCGCAGGGCCGCGCCGCCGCCACGCGCCTGGCCGAGGCCGAGGCTCGCGCCAACCGCACCAACCGCGCCCTCGACCAGGCCAGGGCAGAGCGCGCCGCCGTCGGACCGGAAGTCGATCCGGCCGCCGCCGACGCCCGCCAGCGCTTCGTCAACGCCGAGGCGGCCCTGGCCGCCGCCCGCGCGGCGTTGGAGGAGGCCGAAGCCGAACGGGTCAAGTCGGCCGAGCAGGAAGCCCAGGCCCGTCAACTGGCGCGCAATGTCGAGGACCAGCTGGGCCGCCTGCGCACCGAGGCCCGCGGCCTGGCCCAGCTGACCGCGCAGCGTTCCAAGAGCGGCCACGCCCCGGCGTTGGAGAGCGTCTCGCCCGACAAGGGTTATGGCGCGGCCCTGGCCGCCGCCCTGGGCGACGACCTGGACGCGGCCCTCGATCCCAAGGCGCCGTCCTACTGGGGCGGGGCTCAGGTCTCGGCGCCGCTCTGGCCGGAAGGCGCCCAACCGCTGGTCCCGCTGGTCAAGGCGCCGCCCGAGCTGATCGCCCGTCTTTCGCACGTGGCCGTGGTGGCCCGCGCCGACGGCGATCGGCTGCGGAAGGACCTCAAGCCGGGCATGCGCCTGGTCTCGATGGAAGGCGACCTGTGGCGCTGGGACGGCTTCGTCGCCCGCGCTGACGCGCCCAAGCCCGCCGCCGTCCGGCTGGAGCAGCGCACCCGCCTGGCCGAGGTCGAGGCCGAGATCGACGTCCTGGCGCCCCGCGCCGAGGCCACCGCCGCGGCTCTGAAGACCGCCGCCGACCGGATGCGGGCGGTCGAGGAGTTGCTGCGCGACCGGCGGCGCGGCCCGCCCGACGCCGAGCGGCTGCTGAACGGCGCGCGCGAGCAGGTCGCCAAGTTCGAGCGCGAGCAGGCGCTTCGGGCCGCCCGCGCCCAGTCCCTGGACGACACCATCGCCCGCTTCGAGGCCGAGAAGGTCGAGGCCGATGGGGCCCTGGCCCAGGCGCGCGAGGCTCACGCCGCCGCCCAGACCTCGGGCGATCTGCAACCCCAGTTGGCGCAGGCGCGACAGGCTTCGGCCCAGGCGCGCGAGACCGCCAGCGCGGCCCGCACCGCGCTCGATGTCGAGACCCGCGAACGCGCCGGCCGCCAGCGTCGCCTCGAGAGCCTGGAGCGCGACCGGGGCGACTGGGCCCGGCGAGCCGAGACCGCCGGCAAGCGCGCCGAGTCCCTGGAGGGCGACCGCGTGAAGGCCGCCGCCGCCCTGGAGGCCGCCCGCGAGGCGCCGGCGACGCTGAAGGAAAAGCTGCTCGTCTTGCTGGACGAGTTCGCCGCCGCCGAAGCCCGTCGCGCCAAGGCCAGCGACGCCCTGGAGACGGCCGAGACCGCCCGGATCAACGCCGACCGCGCCGCGCGCGCCGCCGAACAGGCGGCCGGCGAGGCCCGCGAGAAGCGCGCCGCCCTGGTCGCCCACCTGGACGGCGCCCGCCAGCGCTTCGGCGAGGTCGCCAGCGCCATCCGCGAGCAGGCCCGCATGGAGCCCGAAGAGCTGGGCCGCCATGTCGCCGGCGAGGCCGTGGCCGTGCCGAAGGACGCCGCGGGTGTGGAGGCTCACCTTTTCGCGCTCGAGAGAGAGCGCGACGCCATCGGCCCGGTGAACCTGCGCGCCGAGGAGGAGGCCCAGGAATACGCCGGGCGCCTGGAGACCATGCGCACCGAACGCGCGGATCTTTCCGGGGCGGTGACCAAGCTGCGCGCCGGCATCGAGGAACTGAACGCCGAGGGGCGCGAGCGCCTGCTGGCGGCGTTCGACGTGATCAACGCCAACTTCCAGACCCTCTTCCAGGCCCTGTTCGGCGGCGGCATGGCCGAGCTGAAACTGATCGAGAGCGAGGATCCTCTCGAAGCGGGCCTCGAGATCTACGCCTGCCCGCCCGGCAAGCGCCTGGCCAGCATGAGCCTGATGAGCGGCGGCGAGCAGGCCCTGACCGCCAGCGCCCTGATCTTCGGCGTCTTCCTGGCCAATCCGGCCCCGATCTGCGTACTGGACGAAGTGGACGCGCCCTTGGACGACGCCAATGTCGACCGTTACTGCAACATGCTCGACGAGATGCGCCGCCGCACCCAGACCCGCTTCATCGCCATCACCCACAACCCGGTGACCATGAGCCGGATGGACCGCCTGTTCGGCGTGACCATGGGCGAGCGGGGGGTGAGCCAGTTGGTCAGCGTGGACCTCAGCACGGCTGAGAAGCTGGTCGCGGCCTGAAAAATCCTCTCCCCGTGGGAGAGGTGTCGGCGCAGCCGACGGAGAGGGGAATGGCCGGCTCGGCAGAACTTCCCCCACCGACGCTTCGCGCTACCTCCCCCGCTGGAGGGAGGATTTAGAACCCCACCGCCACCCGCAGCGGGTTGGCCGGATCCGCCAGCAGCTTCACCGCCATGGCGCACGAGATCACCACCAGCAGCGGCCGGATCAGCTTGGGTCCGAAGCGCATGGCCAGCCGCGACCCCACCTGCGCGCCCAGGAAGGCGCCGGCCGCCATGGCCAGACCCATCGGCCAGACCACCACGCCCTTGGAGACGAACAGCGCCAGGCTGCCCAGGTTGCTGGCCGCGTTGGCCAGCTTGGTGTGGGCCGTGGCCTTCAAGACGCCGTAGCCCAGCAGGGTGACGATCGCGACCATGTAGAAGGCGCCGGCGCCCGGGCCGAAGATCCCGTCATAGAAACCGACCAGGGGCGTCACGAAACAGGCGAACGGGACCAGCGCCATGCGCGGGGTCACGTCCTCGGTCTTCAGGGCGCGCGAGAAGCCGAAATAGAGGGCGATGGCGATCAGCAGCACCGGCACGATCGCCCGCAGCAGCTGAGGCGACAGCAGGCTGGCGCACAGCGCGCCGCAGAGACCGGCGATCGCGGCCGCGCCGGCGACCGGCAGGGCGGTCTTCCAGTCGATCAGGCCGCGCCGGGCGAAGGCGCTGGTCGAGGAAATGGCGCTGACCGCGCCTTGAAGCTTGTTGGTTCCCAGGGCCTGGACGGGCGACAGGCCGGCCAGCAGCAGGGCCGGCAGGGTCACGAGGCCCCCGCCGCCGGCGATGGCGTCCAGCGCCCCGGCGAGGGCGGCGACAACGAACAGGCTGGCGATGACGTCGAGGGAAACCATGATCGGCTCATGACCCCGTTCGACGTCGCCGGCAAAGGAAAGAAGACGGGCAAAGAAAAAGGGGCCTCGGAAGGCCCCTTTCGCCGCTTAGCCCAGCAGGTGGCCCCATTGCTGGGCGCGCGACTGCTTGCTGTTGGTCGTCTTGCCCAGGGCGCGCAGTTCGTCGCGCTCCTTGGCCTTTTCTTCCTTGCGGACCCGCTGCTCGGCGGCTTCCAGGGCCTTGCGCTCCTTGCGCTCGGCGCGCTTGGCGGCCATCAGCTCTTCCTGGCGCGCCAGGGCTTCGAGACGGGCTTTTTCCTTGGCTTCGGCCCGGGCGGCGCGGACGGCTTCGAGTTCGGCGGCGCGAAGCTCTTCGCGCTTGTCGAAATCGGGGTCCTGGACGGTCGGCTTGGCCTTGAACTTGGCCAGCATGGCCTTCTTGGCCTCTTGCTGGGCGGAAATACGATCGGCGAATCCGGTGTTCTTCAGGTGCGACATGAATCTTCGTGTTATTTGGAGGCGGCGGCTCTAAAGCCCAGATCGACGAAAAAATCAATGCGTCATCGGGGCCCATCATCCCTTGCCTATGAGAGGTGATGTCGCCAGAGCACGCTCTAGATAGGGAAGCCTGGGCGGTCCGGGTAGACCACGCCCCCGGGATAATTCCCCCGGAAAAGGGGCGAATTGGCCCTTTCGCCGCTACGGAAGGGAAATCCCTAAGTATTCCAGGCGCTTGGACCAAGGCTTGGTCACCTTGACGCACCGCAGCGAGGTCTATAGGTTCCGCGCCGATCAAGCCGGCCGGAAAAGCGCCTTGTTTTGGCGCGTCCGCGGCGCTTTCGGACCTGCCGCTTCCCATGCCCAAGGCCGACGAACCGAACGACAAGGCTCAGCAGAGCCTCGACGCTCGGCTCGACGCATTTGAGGCGCGGAAGGCGGCGGAAAAGCCCGTCCGGGCGGCGTCCGAAAAGGCCCAGCAGGACGGCTACCGTCTGCTGGCGGACCTGATCGGGGGCGTATTGGTGGGTCTCGGCTTCGGCTGGCTGCTCGACCGCTACGTCCACACGAGCCCCTGGGGCATGGTCGGCGGTCTGCTGATCGGTCTCGGGCTCGCGATTTTCTCCGTCGTTCGCAAGGCGACGAAAATGAGCGCGCAGGCGTCGGCCCCGTCCCCTCAGCAGGGGAAGGCCGGCGAAGACACGGGAGACGGGCCAACCGTCCCCAAGCAGAAGAGAGACTAGGGCCGATGGCCGATCCGATGCACCAGTTCCAGATCAAGAAGATCGTGGAACTGCCCACCGTGACCGTGCCCGGACTGGGCGCTATCGACCTGTCGATCACGAACTCCGTGGCCGCGATGATGCTGGCCGCGCTGCTGGTCATCACCTTCTACAGCTTGGCCGCCCGCAAGGCCGTGGTGCCGGGCCGCCTGCAGTCGGTGGGCGAGATGCTCTACGGACTGGTCGACGGCCTGGCCGAGTCGATCATCGGCCACGACGGCAAGAAGTTCCTGCCGTTCGTCTTCACCCTGTTCGCCTTCGTGCTGTTCATGAACATCCAGGGCATGTTCCTGGTGTTCACCGCCACCTCGCAGCTGGCCGTGACCCTGACGCTGGGCCTGATGGTCATCCTGACCGTGGTCGCCGTCGGCTTCGCCAAGAACGGCCTGAAGTTCTTCAAGCTGTTCGCCCCGTCGGGCGTGCCGTGGCCGCTGTACTTCCTGCTGGTGCCGATCGAGATCCTGTCGTTCCTGATCCGCCCCATCACCCTGGGCCTTCGTCTGTTTGGCAACATGCTGGGCGGCCACGTGGTGCTGAAGATCTTCGCCGGCTTCGTGATCGCCCTGGGCGGTCTCGGCGTGCTGGGCTGGGCCGGTTCGGCCCTGGCCCTGACCTCGGTCGTCGCCCTGACGGCCCTCGAGTTCATGGTGGCCTTCCTGCAGGCCTTCGTGTTCGCGGTGCTCACCTGCGTCTATCTCAACGACGTCGTGCACCTCGACAGCCACTGATCAACCTTTAGTCTTTCAACCAATACCCTTCTCAAGGAGTCTCAATCATGGACGCTGCTGCTGCTAAGTACATCGGCGCTGGTCTGGCCATGCTCGGCATGATCGGCGCGGGCGTGGGCCTGGGCGTGATGTTCGGCAACTACTTCCAAGGCGCCCTGCGCAACCCGACGGCCGCCGCTCAAGAGCGCCCGATGCTGTTCCTGGGCATGGCCCTGACGGAAGCCCTGGGCATCTTCGCCCTGGTTATCGCCTTCCTGATCCTGTTCTCGTAATCCGAACCTAGGGCGCGCTCGCCTGGCGGCCGCGCCCTAGCTCCTTGTTTCTACGCATCCCACCGGACCGGGCCGATTTCGCCCGATCCCGGATGCTCCAGCTGAGAGGCGCCCTCGCCCATGGCGACGGAACATCAAGGCGCGGTCGAGTCGACTGAAGCTCCCAAGCACGAAAGCGGCGGCCTTCCGCAGCTGCAGTTCGAGCACTGGGGCGGTCAGATCGTCTGGCTGCTGCTCATCTTCGCCGTACTCTACGCGGTGCTGTCCAAGGGCCTGCTGCCCCGCGTCAGCGGCGCGATCGACGAGCGCGGCGCCAAGATCGCCGGCGACATCGCCGACGCCCGTCGTCTGAAGGACGAAGCCGAGGCCCAGGCCCGCGCGGCCGCCGCCGAGGTGGCCGAGGCCCGCGCCAAGGCCCAGAAGACCGCGGCGGACGCCAAGGCCAAGGCTTCGGCCGAAGCCGCCGAGCGTCAGGCCAAGGAAGAGGCCGTCCTGGCCGAGAAGCTGGCCGCGGCCGAGGCTTCCATCCAGGCCGCCCGCGACACGGCCATGAGCCATGTCCGCGAAGTGGCCCAGGACACCGCCGGCGCGATCGTCGAGAAGCTGACCGGCAAGGCGGCCTCGGCCGCCGAGCTGAAGTCGGCCTTGGCTTAAGGGACTGAAGATGGAACACGAATCCCTGTTCAGCCTGTCGAACCCGGAATTCTGGGTCCTGGTCGCCCTGGCGATCTTCTTCGGCCTGCTGGTCTATCTGAAGGTCCTGCCGGGCGCGCTGTTCGGCGCGCTCGACGGCTACGCCGCCAAGATCAAGGCCGAGCTCGACGAAGCCCAGCAACTGCGGGAAGAGGCGCAAGCCCTGCTCGCCGACGTCAAGGCCCAGCGCGAGGAAGCCGAGCGCCAGGCCGTGGCCATGCTGGACGCCGCCAAGGCCGACGCCAAGCGTCTGGCCGAGGAGGCCAAGGAAAAGCTCGAGGAACAGATCAAGCGCCGCGCCGAAATGGCCGAACGCAAGATCGCCCAGGCCGAGGCCCAGGCCGCCGCGGACGTCAAGGCCGCCGCGGTGGATCTCGCCGCCCAGGCCGCCGAGACCGTCCTGGCCGCCCGCCTGGCCGGCGCCAAGACCGACCCGCTGGCGGACCTCGCCATCGGCCAGATGGGCGCCAAGCTGCAATAGCGGCGAGGGTTCATCGAACAAGACAAAGAGGGCGCGGATCGTAAGGTCCGCGCCCTTTTCTTTTCGGGTTTGGAGACGGGTCGTTCTAACGAACGGCCGCGATGGGGGGATGGCGGAACAATCCTCCCCCTAGCGGGGGAGGTGTCGGCGAAGCCGACGGAGGGGGA
>NZ_DATFAV010000161.1:0-14691 GCF_035254145.1 Caulobacter sp.
CGCGCCCGCATCCAGATGGGCAAGATCTCGGGCTTTGGCCTGATGGAGATCAGCCGCCAGCGCCGCCGCACCGGCGTGCTGGAAGGCACCACCCACATCTGCGAGCACTGCGAAGGCACCGGTCGCGTCCGCTCGGTCGAATCCAGCGCCCTGGCCGCCCTGCGCGCGGTCGAGACCGAAGCCCTCAAGGGCAGCGGCGCGCTGACCCTGAAGGTTTCGCGCGCGGTCGGCCTCTACATCCTCAACGAAAAGCGCGCCTATCTGCAGCGCATGCTGACCACGCACGGCCTGTTCGTGACCGTGGTGGTCGACGACAGCCTGCACGCCGGCGACCAGGAAATCGAGCGCACCGAGCTGGGCGAACGCATCGCCGTGGCTCCGACGCCCTATGTCGACGACGACGACGGCTTCGACGACGCCGCCTTCGATGACGAAGCCGAGGACGACGAAGACATCCTCGAGGACGAAGACGAAATCGAGCGCGAAGACACCGACGACGACGACGCCTCGGCCCGCAAGCAGGCCCGCGAAGACGACCGTGGCGACCGCAAGGGCCGCCGTCGCCGTGACCGCCGCCGCGGCCGTCGCGACGAGCGCGAGCCGGAGGCCGACGCCGAGGCCGAGGCCGAGAGCGACGATGAGGACGCCGACACCGACGCCGATGATCGCGCCGAGTTCGGCGATGAGGACGAGGACGCCCGCCGTCGCCGTCGCCGTCGCGGTCGTCGCGGTGGCCGTCGGGGCGGCCGCGAGGACGGCGACCGTCCGGCCGACGCCTTCGTCTGGATCCGCCCGCGCGTCCCGTTCGGCGAGAACGTGTTCACCTGGCACGACCCGGCCGCCCTGGTCGGTGGCGGCGAGGCCCGTCGCCCGGCTCCGGAAGCCCGCGTCGAAGCCGTCGAGCCAGCGGAACGTCCGGAACGCGCCGAGCGTGAGGAGCGTCCCGCTCGCGAACGCGGCCGTCGCGGTCGCGATCGTCGTCGTGGCGGCGACCGCGCCGAAGCGCCCGTGACGGCCGTGGCCGAATCCGCTCCGGCGGAGACGGTCAGCGCCGAGCCGGCCGAGCCATTCGAGGCCCCGATCCTGGCCCCGCCGGTGATCGCCGCGCCGCCGGCCGACGTCTGGGTCGAGCTTCCCGAGGCCGAAGAGGCGCCCAAGAAGCCCAAGCGCACCCGCTCGCGCAGCAAGAAGGCCGCTCCGGAAGCCGTCGAGGCGGCTGAAGCCGGCGAGGCCGTGGCCGAGGTCGTTACCGAAACGGTGGCCGTCGCGCCGCCGGAGCCGGAAGCCGAGCCGGTCGTCGCGTCCGAACCGGCCCCGGCGCCCGAGCCCGTCGTCGAGGCCGCTCCGGCCGTCCCGACCGAGCCGGACCCGAACGAGATCACCACCCCGCCCGAAAAGCCCCGCAAGGGCTGGTGGCGCCGGTAGGTTGAACGGATCACGGCCCGCGCGTCCTCGTTGACGCGCGGGCCGAAATCGTCGCGAAGCGGAACTGAGACCCTTGTTCCCTCGCCTTCGCGATCCAAGTTAGACTGGTCGGAGTTCGCGGGGGCGCGATCTGGAGATCATGCGATGACCTCGCCTAACGGGCGTGCCGGGAGGAGACTGGGCGTGGCGTTGTCCGCGCTGTCGATTCTCGCGTCCGGTGTTTCGGTCCCTCAGATCGCCCTGGCCCAGGACGACGGCGTCTCGCTGATCCGCGACACCGAGATCGAAGAGATTCTGCACCACGACGCCGACCCGATCTTCGCGGCGGCGGGTCTGGATCCCAGGAACGTCAGAATCCTGATCGTCGGCGACAAGAGCCTGAACGCCTTCGCGACCCAGGGCCTGCAGATGGGCCTGAACACCGGGCTGATCCTGCAGACCGAGAACCCCAACCAGCTGCGCGGCGTCATCGCCCACGAAACCGGACACCTGGCCGGCGGCCACCCGATCCGCTCCGACGAGATGATGAGGGCCGGCCTCAAGCCCATGATCCTGACCATGGGCCTGGGGATCCTCGCCGCCCTCGCCGGCTCCCCGGACGGCGGCGCGGCCCTGATCGCCAACTCGCAATACGCCGGCGCGCTGGGGGCCCTGGGCTACAGCCGCGAGCAGGAATCGCGCGCCGACCAGGCCGGCGCCGGCTTCCTGGAAGCCACCGGCCAATCGGGCCGCGGCCTCGTCGAGTTCTTCGACAACTTCCGCTACCAGGAAGTCTTCGACCAGTCGCGCCGCTATGCCTATTTTCGCAGCCACCCCCTGTCGTCAGAGCGGATCGAGGTCCTGCGCAGCCGCGTCGAACGCCAGCCGCACTACAGCGCCGTCGACACGCCCGAGGATCTGGCCCAGCACGAGGTGATGAAGGCCAAGCTGGAGGGCTTCATCAATCCGCAGGTCGCCTTGATGAAGTACAAGGAGACCGACACGGGCTTTCCGGCCCGCTACGCCCGGTCGATCGCCTACTACCAGATGAAGGATCCCGACCGCGCGCTGAAGCTGCTGGAAGGGCTGATCGCCGACCACCCCGACAATCCCTATCTCTGGGAGCTGAAGGGGCAGATCCTGTTCGAATTCAACCGCATCGCACAGGCCGAAGAGCCCCAGCGCAAGTCCGTGGCGCTGAAGCCGGACGCGGCCTTGCTGCGTATCAACCTCGGCCAGACCCTGATCAGCCTGGACGATCCCAAGAAGGTCGAGGAAGGCGTCCAGGAGCTGAAGCGCAGCCTGTTGAACGATCCCGACAACGCCGTGACCTGGCGGCTGCTGGCCCAGGCCTACGACAAGCAGAAGAAGGACGGCGAAGCCCGCCTGGCGACCGCCGAGCAGTATTTCTCGCTAGGCGCGGTGCGCGAGGCCCGGGTGTTCGCCATGCGGGCTCGCGAGCTGCTGCCCAAGAACACCCCGGACTGGCGTCGCGCCACCGACATCGTCCTGGCTTCCCGCCCGTCCAACCAGGACCTCAAGGACCTGGCCAAGGACGGAGCGGTCCAATCTAACCTCGGCCGCTAGCGGCTTCCCCTTACCCTTGAGATCTTGATGACCCTGCTTCGTCGCGCCGCGACCTTCGCCCTGCCCCTGGCCGTCGCCGGCCTCGCTCTTTCCGGCTGCGACCAGGCCAAGCCCGACAAGGCGTTCGGCGAGAAGGTCCGCGCCTATCTGCTGGAGCATCCCGAGGTGCTGATGGAGGCCAGCCAGAAGCTGCAGGAAAAGCAGGCCACCCAGCAGGCCGCCTCGGCCCAGAAGGCCATCGGCCAGTACCGCCAGGCCATCGAGCGCGACCCGCGCGACATCGTCATCAACCCGGCCGGGACGATCACGGTCACGGAGTTCTTCGACTACCGCTGCGGCTACTGCAAGCACGCCGCGCCCGAGATCGTCGATCTCGTGCAGAAGAACCCCGACATCCGCCTGGTGCTGAAGGACTTCGTGATCTTCGGCCACGACAGCGAGGCCGCCGCCCGCATCGCTCTGGGCGCCAAGGACCAGGGCAAGAGCCTGGAGCTCTACAAGGCCCTGATGGCCGAGAAGAGCCTGGACGCAGCGACCGCCCTGCGGGTCGCCCAGGGCCTGGGCTTCGATATGGCCAAGGCCAAGGCCGCTGGCGAGAGCCAGGCCGTGACCCAGCACCTGGCCGACACCGAAGCCCTCGCCAAGACCCTGGCGCTGCAGGGCACTCCGGCCTTCATCGTCGGCGACACCTTGATTCCGGGCGCCGACATCAACGCCCTGAAACTGGCGATCGACCAGACGCGGGCCGGCAAGGCCAAGGCGGGGTAAATCCCCTCACCGCTCATCCCCGCTTTCGCGGGGATGAGCGGAGTTAGACCTAGATCAACCCCGCCAACGGCGAGCTGGGATCGGCGTATAGCCGCTTCTGCATTCGGCCCGCCAGGTACGCCTCGCGCCCCGCGATGACGGCGTGCTTCATCGCCTTGGCCATGCGGATCGGATCCTTGGCCTCGGCGATGGCGGTGTTCATCAGGATGGCGTCGCAGCCCAGCTCCATGCCGATCGCCGCGTCCGAGGCCGTGCCAACGCCGGCGTCGACCAGGACCGGCACCTTGGCGTTCTCGACGATGATCCGCAGGTTGACGCGGTTCTGGATGCCCAGGCCGGAGCCGATCGGCGCGCCCAGCGGCATGATCGCCACCGCGCCGGCCTCTTCCAGCTTCTTGGCGTAGACCGGATCGTCCGAGCAGTAGACCATCACCTGGAAACCGTCGGCGACCAGCAGCTTCAGCGAGCGCAGGGTCTCTTCCATGTCCGGGAACAGGGTCTTGGGGTCGCTGAGGACCTCCAGCTTGACCAGGTCCCAGCCGCCGGCCTCGCGGGCCAGGCGCAGGGTTCGCACGGCGTCCTCGCCGGTGAAGCAGCCCGCCGTATTCGGCAGATAGGTGAACTCGGTCGGCTTGACGTAGTCGACCAGCAGCGGCTGGCTCGGATCGGTCAGGTTCACCCGGCGCACGGCCACGGTGACGATCTCGGCCCCGGCCGCGCGGGCGGCGGCGGCGTTGGTCGCGTAGTCCTTGTACTTGCCCGTGCCGACGATCAGACGCGAGCGGAAGGTGCGGCCGGCGACGGTCCAGGTTTCTTCTGTATCCGGCGTCGAGACGGTGTCGGGGGAAACATGCGCGTTCATGCGGCTGGTTTACGCCCCGTCAGCCGGCGTTTCAAATACGCAGGATCAGCCGCCGCCGATAAAAGTGACAATCTCGATGCGGTCGCCGTCGGCCAGAGCGGTGTCGGCATAGGTCGACCGCGGGGCGATCTCGAGATTGCGCTCGACCGCCACCTTGCGGGCGTCCAGGCCCAGCGCCGCCACCAGATCGGCGATCGTGACCACCCCGGCCACGTCCCGTTCTTCGCCGTTCAACAAAAGCCTCATCTCACCTCCGACGCGAGCCGTGCTTGTGACCCGGCGGAACCGGCTATACAAGACCTCCCGGAATCGACGGCGGAGCCGCATGGTAAAACCGATCCACGTGCTGAGTGGGCCCAACCTCAACCTGTTGGGGACCCGCGAGCCTGAGATTTACGGCAAGGACACCCTCGATGATGTCCGTACGCGCTGCGAGGCGCGGGCGGCTTCACGTGGCGTTTCGGTGGTCTTCCGCCAGTCCAACCATGAGGGCGTCCTGATCGATTGGGTGCAAGAGGCGCGTGAGTCGGCCTCGGCGCTGGTCATCAATCCGGCCGGTTACGGCCACACCTCGATCGCGCTTCTGGATGCGCTCAAGACCTTGAGCATCCCGGTGATCGAGTGCCACCTGTCCAACCCGGCGGCGCGGGAGGAATTCCGCCGCCACACCTACGTTTCGCTGGCGGCCACGGGGATCGTCTCCGGGTTTGGCGCGGCGAGCTACGAACTGGCGATCGAGGCCGCTTTCGGCCTGATCGGCGTTTAGCAACGATATCGCCCCGGCGTTTTCCGCCGCCGCGGCGCTTCAGAAGAACAAGGTAAGCTTCCATGTCGAACCCCAAGGCCCCCGCCGATCCGGTCGAAGCTCCGGCCATCGACGCCCGTCTGGTCCGCAAGCTGGCGGACATCCTGAAGGACACGGGCCTCTCGGAGATCGAAGTCGAGCACGCCGGCCTGAAGATCCGCGTGGCCCGCGAACTGACCGCGGCTCCGGTCAACTACGTTCAGGCCGCCGCTCCGGCCTATGCCCCGGCGCCCGCCGCCGCTCCGGCTCCGGCCGCCGCCGCGCCCGCGGCTGAAGCCGCTCCGGCCCCGGCCGCCATCCGTGGCGACGCCGTGAAGTCGCCGATGGTCGGCACCGCCTACCTGTCGCCGCAGCCGGGCGCCGACGCCTTCATCAAGGTCGGCGACACGGTTTCGGCCGGCCAGACCCTGCTGATCGTCGAAGCCATGAAGACCATGAACCCGATCCAGGCCCCCAAGGCCGGCAAGGTCGTCGAGATCCTGGTCGCCGACGCCCAGCCCGTCGAGTTCGGCGAGCCGCTCGTCGTCATCGAGTAACGCTCATGTTCGACAAAATCCTCATCGCGAACCGGGGCGAGATCGCGCTCCGGGTTCACCGCGCCTGCAAGGAAATGGGCATCGCCACGGTGGCGGTCCATTCCGAGGCCGACCGCAACTCCATGTGGGTGCGCCTAGCCGACGAGAGCGTGTGCATCGGTCCGGCTCCGGCCGCCAAGAGCTACCTGAACATCCCGTCGATCATCGCGGCCGCCGAGATCACCGGCGCCCAGGCGATCCACCCGGGCTACGGCTTCCTGTCGGAGAACGCCCGCTTCGCCGAGATCGTTGGCGCGCACGGCTTCACCTTCATCGGCCCGAAGCCCGAGCACATCCGGATGATGGGCGACAAGATCACCGCCAAGCAGGCCGTGAAGGACGCCGGCATTCCGGTCGTTCCCGGCTCGGACGGTGGCGTCTCGACCGAGGAAGAGGCCTTCGAGGCCGCCGAGAAGATCGGCTTCCCGGTGCTGATCAAGGCCGCCGCCGGCGGCGGCGGACGGGGGATGAAGGTCGCCCAGACGCGTGAAGACCTGGCCGAAGCCGTCTCGACGGCCCGCGCCGAGGCCCGCGCCGCGTTCGGCGACGACACGGTCTATATGGAGCGCTACCTCCAGAAGCCGCGCCACATCGAGCTGCAGGTCATCGCCGACAGCCACGGCAACGTGGTGCACCTGGGCGAACGCGACTGCTCGCTGCAGCGCCGCCACCAGAAGGTGCTGGAAGAAGCCCCCTCGCCGGCCCTGTCGGCCGAAGGTCGCGCCAAGATCGGCAAGGTCGTCGTCGATGCGGTCAAGGCCATCGGCTACCTGGGCGTCGGGACCATCGAGTTCCTGTGGGAGAACGACGAGTTCTTCTTCATCGAGATGAACACCCGCCTGCAAGTCGAGCACCCGGTCACCGAAGCCATCACCGGCATCGACCTGGTGCGTGAGCAGATCCGCATCGCCGCCGGCCTGCCGCTGTCGTTCACCCAGGAAGACGTCGTCTTCGAGGGCCACGCCATCGAGTGCCGGATCAACGCCGAGAACGCGCGAACCTTCACGCCGTCGCCGGGCGTGATCACCGACTTTCATGCCCCGGGCGGCCTGGGCGTTCGCCTGGATTCGGCGATCTACACGGGCTACGCGATCCCGCCGTACTACGACAGCCTGATCGGCAAGCTGATCGTGCACGGCCGCGACCGCGCCGAGTGCATCGCCCGGCTGAAGCGCTGCCTGGGTGAAATGGTCGTCGGCGGCGTCGAAACCACGATCCCGCTGTTCCAGGACCTGCTGGTGCAGCCCGACATCCTGGCCGGCGACTACGACATTCACTGGCTGGAGCGCTGGATCAAAGCCCAAGAGAGCTGATCTTGAGCGTGGCGGCCGAAAGTGCGTGCGGTTTCGGCGCCAGCCACGCTCAAACTTCTGGAGTTAGAGCCTGTCCTTCGGACGGGCTCTAGGGGACGGCGATGGAAGACGCCTTCTCGGTCGACGACCTGATCGCCTGCTACGCGCGCGGCGTCTTCCCGATGGCGGACGCCCGCGAGGACGAAAGCCTGTTCCTGATCGATCCCGAGCGGCGGGGCGTCCTGCCGCTCGGGGAGTTTCATATTCCCAAGCGTCTGGCGCGCACGGTCCGCAACGGCCCTTACGAGGTGCGGATCGACACCGCCTTCGATGCGGTGATCGAAGGCTGCGCGGCCTCGAGGCCGGGGCGTCTGGACACCTGGATCAATCACCCGATCCAGCGGCTCTACGGCCAGCTCTATGGGCGTGGCCTGGCGCATAGCGTCGAGACCTGGCTGGACGACCAGTTGGTCGGCGGTCTCTATGGCGTGGCCCTAGGCGGCGCGTTCTTCGGCGAGAGCATGTTCTCGACGGCGCGGGACGCCAGCAAGGTGGCGCTGGTCCACCTGGTCGCGCGACTGCTGGCTGGCGGCTACCAGCTCCTGGACACCCAGTTTCTGACCGAGCACCTGACGCAGTTCGGCACGACGGAGATCAGCCGCGCGGACTATCGTCGGCGTCTGGCCAAGGCCCTGACGGTCCAGGGCGACTTCTATGGCTTGGCGGCGGGCGCCACCGGGGCCGACTGCTTGCAGGCGATCAGCCAGGCGTCATAGACCGGGTGCTGCAGCGGATGCAGGCCCGGCGAACTGGCGTACATCCAACCCTTGTAGATCTGACGTCCCGGCGGGGCGGCGCGACCGGCCTGGGCCTTGGGCTGGGTGTCGACAATCACATAGGCCGCCGTCTCCGGCGCGATCTCGTCGGCGGCCGCCGTCTCGCAGGCGCGCACCGTGAAGATCAGGGTCTTGTAACGGATGGGCTGGCCGACGGGGACCTCGAACCGCATGGTCTCGGTCGTCACCTTGTCCAGCGCCTGGAGAATGGCGACGGTGTAGCGCTGACGCTTGGCCGGTTCGGGCGGCTTGACTGGCGCGGCGGCGGGTTCGGCCTTCGCGGGCGTCGCTGCGGCCGGCTGAGGCGTCGCCACCGGACCGGAGGCCGCGGCCGGCGGAGCCTGGACGGTCTGCGCGGGTCGCAGTTCGGGCGCCGTCGGGGCCGGACGAGGCGTCGGGGCCGTGGGCGCCTGTGGCGCGGCCGGCGGCGTCTGAGCCTGCGGAGCGTTCTGGCGCGCGAACGCCGCCCCGGCGCCGGCCAGAACGGCCAGCACGGCGGCGGCCGCGATCCGAGCCCCTCGGCGGGACGTCATGCCTATTCCGGCGACCAGGATTGGTAGTCGCTGGTGGCCGCGGCGCGCTCGCCGCCACGGGCGATCGAACCCTTCGGACGCCAGGCGTGCACGGTGCCGGTCAGGTTCGGAATATGGTCCTTTTCCCAATCGCGGCGCGGCAGCGGCGCTTGGGTCGGCGGCTCGTCCAGGGTGTAGTGCAGCCAGCCGCTCCATTCGGGCGGAACCTTGGACGCCTCGGCGTAACCGTCATAGATCACCCAGCGACGCTTGCGCTGGTCGTAGCTGTCGCTGTTGTCGCGCGCTTCGAAATAGCGGTTGCCGTAATCGTCCCGGCCCACAAACACGCCGCGGCGGCCAATATGGAAGCGCTGACCCAGGGTCGCGCCGTTCCACCACGTGAAGATCGCTTTCAGCACTAGGTTCGCACCCGAAATTATGAGGGCTCAAGAAGGGGCCGCGACCGGCGCGGCGAAGCGGCGCGACTATAGGGCTCCGCGCCCTTAGCGTCCAGCCGCGCCCCGCCGCTCGCGACTTCAACATCTTGTGGATTAGGACCTACTCACCCGCAACATCTATTGAGGCATGGTGAATGAGGCTCTAGTTTGGGTGCGACCTTACGCGCATCCCGACCACATGGAATCACGCGTTAGGGATTTGGTAAGCTTATCAATCGGCGGACCGGTCAGGAACGCCTCCCAGGACCGCCCCAGGGGAACGCCCAATGCGCACGCCCGCCAAAGCCGCCGGAACGGTTCCCGCGATGGAATGGCGCGATCTTGAGCGTGCGGACAGCATCGTCGTCGTCGCCGCGCCGTCGGCCTGGACGGACGCCCGCGTCGAGGCGTGGCTGGACTGGGCGGGAACGATCGAACCCAAGGCGCCGCTTGGCGGCGGCCCGGCCCGATACGCCGAGCGCGTCGCGCAGATCGGTCTCTCTCGCGGCCTGTTCGGCGACAAGGCCGACGCGGCCGCGTTCCGCGACGCTCTGCTGGCCACGATGCTGTCGGGCGTCGCCACGCCGGCGGGCGGCCAGGCGGGCCTGGAGCTTCTGCCCGACATCGGCGAAATCGAATTCCAGAACCTGGTGAGGGGCAGTCTCAACCGCCGCCGCGCCGGCGTGTTGGCCGCCCAGGCCGCCGCGCGGCTGGACGTCGCGCTGGCCCAGGTCACCGACGCGGTTCGGCGCTGCCAGGGAGACGCCCGCGCCTGCTCCGATCCGCGCAAGAACCCCGCCCTGGCCCGCGCCGCGCGCAAGGCTCGCGACCTCGGGGCGGACGACCGCACCATTCTTGACGCCATCGCCACCGCGGACGCGCCGCGCCGGTCGCTGACCGATCTTGCGCCCCCGCGCGAGGCGGACATGGTCGCGGCGGCCTCGCGCCAGGGCGTGGCGGCCGGCGACGAAGCCGCCGCCCTCGCCGCCTATGTCGGCTGGGAGACCAGCGCCCTCACCCTGGCCTTGTCGCCGCAGGACGCCGAGATCCTGTCGCGCGGCGTCGGCGTCAGCGCCGCGATCGACGCCAGCGCCTTCCTCGACGAGGACGGTTTCGACGTCGAGCGGTTCACCTATGTCTGCCACCTGTGGGGTACGGCCCTGGAGCTGGATCGCGGCGAGGTTCCAGCCCGGCTCTCGTTGGCCGGCGTCGGCGACTGCCTGCTCAGCCAAGGACTTTCCCAGACGAGCGTCGAAGGGCGTGACGGCGCCGCGGCGCTGTGGGCCCTGGCCGCCGGCGCGGCGCTGTCGGCCAGCGCTGAAGCCGCCTCCGCCCTGGGCCAGGATCCGGCCTATGCTCAGGACCGCCAAGGCGTCCTGAAGACCCTGGCCGAGCGCCGCGTGCGCGCGGCCGCCTTGCGCTCCGATCTCGCCACCGAAGCCGCCGCCGCCTTGGCGATGGCCCAGGGCCTGGCCCGCAAGCATGGCCTGCGCTCGGCGGCCCTGGTCGGCCCCTTCGAGGACGCCGAGGCGACCCTTCGTCTGGGCGGAGCGCCGGTCGGAGCCGCCGGAGCCATGTCGCCGGTCTCGGTCGCCCAGACCGCCGACGGCCTGCTGCTGCCGACCTTCAGCGCCGCCGCCTTCGAGGCCTTGTCTACCGAGGGCGTCGACATGGACGCCGCCCGGCGTCACGCCCTGGGCCACGGCTCCCTGACCGAGAGCCCGGCGATCGACCATCTGGTGCTGCAAGCGCGGGGCTTCACCGCCCACGAGATCGAGAAGGCCGAGAACGCCCTGCGTGAAAGCCAGGGCCTGCGCGCGGCGTTCGCGCCCGCCGTGGTCGGCGCGGGCTTCCTGCGCGACGTGCTCGGCGCCTCGGCCGAGGATGTGGCGCGCCGGGATTTCGATACCCTGGCCTTCGCCGACTTTTCCGTCGCCGAGATCGAGGCCGCCGAGCGTCACGCCCTGGGGGCCGGCCGCCTAGGCGACTGCGAAGCGCTCAATCCCGAACTGCGCGAAGCCTTCCAATCCGTCGAGGCCCCAGCCTTCGCCGATCGCCTGGCCATGCTGGCCGCGGTCGAAGGCTTCGCCTGCCTGCCGACCGCCGTGGTTCTGCCGATCGCGTTCGACGCCCGGCCGGCCGACGCCGTCCGAACCCAGGCCGCCGCCGCGCGGGCTGGCGTGCGAGCGCTTCGCCTGCAACGCGCCGCGGCGCCAGCCGAGTTCAAGCTGGACCTCCCCGAAGAGCCCGCCGCCGAGCCGCCGCGCGCCGCGCCCGTCCGCGAGGCCGTGGTCACCGAGCGGGTGGTCGAGAAGATCGTCGAGCGCGACCGCTCGCGCCGCCGCCTCCCCGATCGCCGCAAGGGCTATATCCAGAAGGCGGCCGTGGGCGGGCATAAGGTCTATCTGCACACCGGCGAGTACGAGGACGGCGAGCTGGGCGAGCTGTTCATCGACATGCACAAGGAAGGCGCGGCGTTCCGCAGCCTGATGAACAACTTCGCCATCGCCGTGTCGCTGGGCCTGCAGCACGGCGTGCCGCTGGACGAGTTCGTGGACGCTTTCGTCTACACCAAGTTCGAGCCGGCGGGCCCGGTCACCGGCAACGACTCGATCAAGTCGGCGACCTCGATCCTAGACTACGTCTTCCGGGAACTTGGCGTGTCCTACCTGGGTCGGGACGACCTCGCCAATGGCGATCCAGGTGAGTTCAACGCCGACGGTCTTGGCTCGGGCAAGCCCTTGTTCGACGACCAGATCGACGACGGCGAACTCGACCCGGTTCCGGCCAGCCGCTTCATCTCGAAGGGCTTCTCGCGCGGCGCCACGCCCGACAACCTGGTGTTCGCCTCATTTGGCCGTCGCCGCGTCGAAGGCGCCGAACGTCCCGGCGTCGAAGGCGAGATGTGCCCGGCCTGCGGCGACCTGTCCCTGGTTCGACGGGGCGCGATCACGGTCTGCGACACCTGCGGCGCGCAGTCGGATCGCCCCGGCCCGATGGCGTCCTCCTGACGCCCGTCAGGGCGCCGACTCCACGTTGATTTCGCGCCCGCGCTCCATCTCTCGCTGCCTTAAATCCCCGTCATTACCGCAATTTAAGTGGCTTCCGGCGGTCTCGCGGTCCAAACCGTAACTCATGCAGTCGCGTATGGACTGAACGGAGAAGTCGATGTTCCGCTTAGGCGCTCCCATCGCCGCCTTGTCGCTGAGCCTGCTGGTCATGACCGGCCAGGCTCACGCCGCGCCCGATGATCGCGATGTCGCCAAGCTCACCTCGTTCGGCGGCACCTGCGCCAATTGCGACCTGGCGGGTCGCAAGCTGATGAACGCCAAGTTCGCCGGCGCGAACTTCACCAAGGCCATCCTGATCGGCGCCGACCTGCGCGGGGCCATGTTCTACGGCAGCAACTTCCTCTGGGCCGACCTCAGCCGCAGCGACCTGCGCGGCGCGGAGATGCGAGGCGCCAACTTCACCAACGCCAACTTCACCGACGCGCGGATGTCCGGCGTCGAAAGCAGCGGCGCCAACTTCAGCCAGGCCGTCCTGGTCCGGGTCGACCTTTCGTCGGCCGAACTGCACGGCGTCAGGATGATCGGCGCCAATCTGCAGAAGGCCCGCCTGTCCAATGTCGAGTTGATCGCGGCCGATCTCTCCGGCGCCAACGCGCGAGACGCCGACTTCTCGAACGCCGACATCAATCACGCCAACTTCCAGGGCGGCCGTTTCGACGGCGCCAGCTTCCGCAACGCCGACATGACCGGGTCGAACCTGCGCGGCGGCATCTTCAACGGCGCGGACTTCCGCAACGCCGATCTGTCCCTGGTCGTCCTGAGCGGCGCGGACCTGTCGGGCGCCCGAGGCCTGGACCAGGACCAACTGGACGAGGCCTGTGGCGACAGCAGCACGCGCCTGCCCTCCGGCCTCAGCGTCCGCGGCTGCAACGGCCTGCGGGGCACCCATTTCATGCTGCTGCGCGAAGTGCCCAGGGCTCCGCCCGCGCCACCCGCGCCTCCGGCCCCGCCCGCACCCAAGGCTCCCAAGCCGCCGAAGTGGTGATCGCGCGGCGAATGGGTCGGCGCTCAGCGACCTAAGAAAAAGCCCTCCGATCGGCAGACCGGAGGGCTTTTCTTTAGAGGCGATGTCGAGAGGTTCTAGACCTTGATCGGCGGCGCGGTGCGGATGTGCAGCTCCTTCAGCTGCTTGTCGAGCACATTGGCCGGCGCGTTCATCAGAAGGTCCTGGCCCTGCTGGTTCAGCGGGAAGGCGATGACTTCGCGGATGGCGACCTGGTCGGCCAGCAACATGACGATGCGGTCGATGCCGGGCGCCAGACCGCCGTGCGGCGGCGCGCCGTAGCGGAACGCGTTCAGCATGCCGCCGAACTGCTCCTCGACCACTTCCGGGCCGTAGCCGGCGGTCTCGAAGGCCTTGAGCATGATCTCGGGCTTGTGGTTCCGGATCGCGCCCGAGCACAGCTCGTAGCCGTTGCAGACGATGTCGTATTGGTAGGCGCGGATGGTCAGCGGGTCCTGGGTCTCCAGGGCCTCCAGACCGCCTTGCGGCATCGAGAACGGGTTGTGGCTGAAGTCGACCTTCTTCTCGTCCTCGTTCCACTCGAACATCGGGAAGTCGACGATCCAGCAGAACTTGAACTGGTTCTCGTCGACCAGCTTCAGCTCCGTGCCGACGCGCGTGCGGGCCAGGCCCGCGAACTTGGCGAACACGGCAGGATCGCCGGCCACGAAGAAGGCGGCGTCGCCGGCGCCGAGGCCCAGCGATTCCATCAGGGCCTGGGTCGGCTCGCCCAGGTTCTTGGCGATCGGACCGCCCCAGCCGCCCTGGTCTTCCGACCAGAAGACATAGCCCAGGCCCGGCTGGCCTTCGCCCTGCGCCCAGCTGTTCATGCGATCGCAGAAGGCGCGGCTGCCACCGGTCGGCGCGGGGATGGCCCACACCTGGTTCTTGGCGTCCGCGCCCAGGATCTTGGCGAAGAGGCCAAAACCGCCGTCACGGAAGTGCTCCGAGACGTTCGCCATCTTGATCGGGTTGCGCAGGTCCGGCTTGTCGCTGCCGTACCAGGCCATCGACTGCATGTAGGTCAGGCGCTCGAAGCCCTTGTGCTCGAACGATTCACCCATGTCGTTGGTGAAGGTGTGGGTCCCGTCTATCGGCGAGACCGGCTTGCCGTTCGAGAACTCCTCGAAGACGCCATGCATCACCGGCTCGATGGCCGCGAACACGTCTTCCTGGGTGACGAAGCTCATCTCGACGTCGAGCTGGTAGAATTCCAGCGACCGGTCGGCGCGCAGATCCTCGTCGCGGAAGCACGGGGCGATCTGGAAGTAGCGGTCGAAGCCCGAGACCATCAGCAGCTGCTTGAACTGCTGGGGCGCCTGCGGCAGCGCGTAGAACTTCTCGGGGTGCAGACGCGACGGCACCAGGAAGTCGCGCGCGCCTTCCGGCGAAGACGCGGTCAGGATCGGCGTCTGGAACTCGTTGAAGCCCTGGGCGAACATGCGGTTGCGGATCGACTGGATCACGCGCGAGCGCAGGACGATGTTCTTGTGCAGCGTCTCGCGACGCAGGTCGAGATAGCGGTGCTTGAGGCGGATC
>NZ_DATFAV010000162.1:0-2304 GCF_035254145.1 Caulobacter sp.
GGTCCTGACCCATGTCGCCTTCGACGACGCCCGGGAGATCCAGGCCAAGATCGCCGACGCCTGCCGCGCCTTCGACGCCTGGCGCGTCGTTCCCGCTCCGCGTCGCGGCGAGCTGGTCCGCCTGTTCGGCGAGGAACTGCGCGCGGCCAAGGCCGACCTCGCGGCCCTCGTCACCCTGGAGGCCGGCAAGATCGCCTCCGAGGCGGCCGGCGAGGTGCAGGAGATGATCGACATCTGCGACTTCGCCGTCGGACTGTCGCGTCAACTGCACGGCCTGACGATCGCCTCGGAGCGTCCCGGCCACGCCATGCGCGAGACCTGGCATCCGCTGGGGCCGGTGGCCGTGATCAGCGCCTTCAACTTTCCGGTCGCCGTCTGGGCGTGGAACGCGTGCCTGGCCCTGGTCTGTGGCGATCCGGTGATCTGGAAGCCGTCCGAGAAGACGCCGCTGACGGCGCTCGCCACCCACGCCATCCTGCAGCGGGCCCTGGCCCGATTCGGCGACGCGCCCGAGGGCCTGGCCAGCGTCGTCCAGGGCGGCCGCGACGCCGGCGAGCGCCTGGCCCGCGATCCGCGCATCCCGCTGGTCAGCGCCACCGGCTCGACGCGCATGGGCAAGGCCGTCGCCCCCCTGGTCGCCGAGCGCTTCGGCCGTTCGATCCTGGAGCTGGGCGGCAACAACGCGATGATCGTCACGCCCTCGGCGGACCTGTCCCTGGCCCTGCGCGCCATCGTCTTCTCGGCGGCCGGCACCGCCGGCCAGCGCTGCACCAGCCTGCGCCGGCTGATCGTCCACGAGAGCCTGGTCGACAAGCTGTCGGACGCCGTCGAGGCCGCCTTCCAGCGCCTGCCGGTCGGCGATCCGCGCGAGGGCAAGACCCTGCTGGGCCCGCTGATCGACCGGGCGGCCTACGAGGCCTTCGTCGCGGCTTTGAACGCGGTGCGGACCGAGGGCGGAACCGTCGCTGGCGGCGAGCGCCTGCTGGCGGACCAATGGCCCGAGGCCTTCTACGTCCGCCCCGCCCTGGCCCGTCTCTCCGCCCCCGCGCCGTGCATGCAGCGCGAGACCTTCGCGCCGCTTCTGCACGTCGTTCCGTACACGGACTTCGACGAGGCGGTGGCGATCCAGAACGACGTCCCCCAGGGCCTTTCCTCCTGCGTCATGACCAACGACGTGCGCGAGGCCGAGGCCTTCCTGTCAGCCGCGGGCAGCGACTGCGGCATCGCCAACGTCAACATCGGCCCCTCCGGCGCCGAGATCGGCGGCGCGTTCGGCGGCGAGAAGGAGACCGGCGGCGGCCGCGAGAGCGGCTCCGACAGCTGGAAGCAGTACATGCGCCGCCAGACCGCGACGGTGAACTATTCGGGCGCCCTGCCCCTGGCCCAGGGCGTGCGGTTCGATCTGTAGTCGGCGCAGCGCCCCCTCCGTCACGATGCTTCGCATCGCGCCTCTCCCCCGTTTCACGGGTGAGGAGGAGGCCGCCATCCTCCCCCGCCCGCGGGGGAGGTGGATCGGCGCGGATACGCGACGAGACGGAGGGGGCGCTCTCGGACATGCGACCTCGGCTTCACGCGATCGCTCGCTGAAGGGATGGAAAGGGACGCGGAGCGCCGGACATCCGTCCGGAAGACTTTGATAAATACCGTTTCGACGAAGCCAGACGCTCCGCGCGACCGTTATTCGCCAGCGTCCCGTCGGGTGGCCCTGTTCAGGCCTTACCGGGACCTGGGCTTCCGGTTTCCCGGCAGCCCAGCGGTCGGAGAGGACGAGCCACTACAGGCTAAGACACATCCTTTTGCCTCCAACCACGCCAGCGGCGGGCGGGCCTGACCAGCGTCAGATCCCCGGACCGTCCGAGTATCCCCCTCGAACCTGTCCCCGCTCGATCGCCCCCCGCCGCCACGATGGTCGCTGGCCACGCGCCCTTTCCTCGCGACGAGGTGAGACAGAGCATACGGCAGGTTTCGGAGGGGAGGATAAGTCGGCGCCAACGCTCGTCGAATGCCCGTGATCGTCACCTCTCGAAAACCTTGTCCCACGTTTCCCGCGAGGTCCTTGGTCCTAAGGAATTAGGACTTTCGTTCCCGTAGTTCACGGCGCATCGCCGCTTCGACGCGCGATTCGGTCGCCGGAATCACCCAGGGCGCGAGTCGGCCGATAATCCACTTTAGAGACTACAATTAACGCTTTTGCCCCGGATGCGGCCGTTCCGGAGCCGACGATTTCGTAAAAATCCCCGGCGCACGGGCGTTTTGCCCCCATGAATCGGCTTTTTAACCTTCCCTAACGGGTGACAAACGCGA
>NZ_DATFAV010000163.1:0-12063 GCF_035254145.1 Caulobacter sp.
GCCGAGAGCGGCTTCACCCCCGCCCAGATCACCCGCCAGCTGGCGGCCGAGGGCGTCAAGAAGACCGTCGTCGTCGTCGATGACCCCAAGCGATACGAGGGCGTCAACGATCTGGCCCCCGGCGTCGAGGTCTTCCCGCGCTCGGAGCTGATGAGCGTGCAGAAGATGCTGCGCGAGACGCCCGGGACCACGGTGCTGCTCTACGACCAGGTCTGCGCCACTGAAAAGCGCCGCCGCCGCAAGCGCGGGTCGATGCCCAAGGCGACCAAGCGCGTCTTCATCAACCCGCTGGTCTGCGAGGGCTGCGGCGACTGCTCGGTGAAGTCCAACTGCGTCTCGGTCGAGCCGTTGGCCACCGAATTCGGCCGCAAGCGCAAGATCAACCAGTCCTCGTGCAATCAGGACTACAGCTGCGTCGAGGGCTACTGCCCCTCGTTCATCACGCTGGAGGGCGCCGAAAACGCCCAGTCCAAGAAGACCCCGGCGGCCCTGACCGCCGAGTCGACGCCCTTGCCCGAGTTCGAGCCGCTGGTCGGGGTGCGCAAGATCCTGTTCACGGGCGTCGGCGGCACGGGCGTGACGACCGTGGCCTCGATCCTGGCCATGGCCGCCCACATCGACGGCCGCTCCGGCAGCGTGGTGGACATGACGGGGCTGGCGCAAAAGGGCGGCTCGGTGTTCAGCCACGTCAAGATCGGCGAGACCGAAGAGACGATCGTCGGCGGCCGCGTGCCGGCCGCCAGCACCGATGTGCTGATCGCCTGCGACCTGCTGGTGGCCGCCTCGCCCGAGGGCCTGTCGCTCTACGCCAAGGACCGCACGCGCGCGTTCGGCAACAGCGACTTCGCCCCCACCGCCGACTTCGTGACCCACCGCGACGTCCGCTTCGACAGCGGGGCCATGGCCCGCCGGGTCAAGGGGGCGACCCAGACCTTCGACGCCTGTCCGGCCCAGCACCTGGCCGAGAGCCAGTTCGGCGACGCCATCTACGCCAACATGATCATGGTCGGCTTCGCCTGGCAGCGCGGGGTGATCCCCGTCTCCAGCCGCGCCCTCTATCGCGCCATCAAGCTGAACGGCGTCGACGCCGAGGCCAACCTGCAGGCCTTCGAGCTGGGCCGCCGCGTCGCCCATGACCCGGCTTCGGTCGCGGTCAAGGAAGACAAGGTCGCCACGCCCGAGACCATGCCGCTGGACGAGCTGATCGCCCACCGCGTCCGCGAGCTGACCGCCTACCAGAACGCCGCCTACGCCCAGCGGTTCGCGGACAAGGTGGCCAAGGTCCGCGCCGCCGAACTCGCCGTCTCGGGTCCGGACGGCGCCCTGCCGCTGACCCGCGCGGCGGCGGTGAACCTCTACAAGCTGATGGCCTACAAGGACGAGTACGAGGTCGCCCGCCTCTACACCGACGGCCGGTTCGCGGCCGAACTGGCCGGGACCTTCAAGGGCGGCAAGGCCAAGGTCTGGCTCTCGCCGCCGCTGCTGGCTCCCAAGGGCCCGGACGGCAAGCCCAAGAAGATCGCCTTCGGCGGCTGGATGCTGGATGTGGCCTTCCCGATGATGGCGAAGATGAAGGGCCTGCGCGGCGGCGCCCTCGACATCTTCGGCCATACCGAGGAACGCCGCATGGAGCGCGGCCTGATCGCGGCCTACGAGGCCGGGCTCGACCGCCTGGTCGCCGGGCTCACCGCCGAGCGTCTGCCGCTGGCCGTGAAGATCGCCGAGATTCCTGGGCAGATCCGCGGCTACGGCCACATCAAGGACGCCTCGGTCGTGACGGCCAAGGCGGCGGAGGAGAAGCTGTGGACGCAGTGGGAGGGGAGCGTCGGCGGCGTGTGAACGCCACCGCTGATCAAGCCTGCGGAAGCCCGACGATCGGCGGAACGGGGCGGGGGGCGCTCGCGATCTTCGGCTTCGGCGCGCGCCGGCTGAACGGCACGTCGAGCGTCCGGTAGGTCGCCGCGCGCCAGACCCACTCCAGCGGACCGTAGTGGAAGTGGCGGAACCAGGCGGTGGCGAAGGCGACCTGAAGGGCCAGATAGGCCGCGGCGATGACCAGGCTCAGACCCTGGGGCAGGGTGGCCCAGGCGCCCAGGCCGAAGCCGTAGAACACCGGCACCCAGACCAGCGACTGGACGATGTAGAGCGTCAGGGTCATGCGGCCGGTCGGGGCCAGGCGGCTCATGATCGCCGCGCCGCCGGCCTGATAGAGCTCGACGGCGGTCAGGACATAGATCCCCATGACCGCGACGTTGAACCACTCGCCCAGCAGCAGCCGGCCCATGGCCTGGGCCAGCGGGGCCTGGGCCGCGCTCGGCAGCAGGGCCTGCACGGCGTCCTGGCCGAAGTGCAGGGCCACGACGCCCGCCAGCAGGCACGGCAGCAGGATGCGCCGGGCGCGCGTGAACCGTTCGGGCCGCTCGAAGAAGCCGATCCGGCCCAGCAGCATGCCGGTCAGGAACAGGCCGAGCGTGCTGTAGACGCGGCCCGTCTCGATGAACCACGAGGTCTTGATCGCCGCGCCGTCGGTGACGTTCCAGCGCAGCACCTCCAGCAAGCCGGCCGTGCGGTAGAAGGCCGGCCCCGTGTCGCCGAAGAACAGCGGGGCATGGTTGGCCCAGTCGGCGCCGGTGGCGGAGAGGACGATCCGGGCCATCTGCCAGGGCTGCAGCAGCATCACCGCCGCCAGCACGATCACCACGCGGTTCGAGGCGCGATAGAACGGGATCAGCAGCAGGCCCAGCGAGCCCAGGATGATCAGGATATCGCCGCGATAGAGCACCCCGTGCAGCACGCCGATGAGGACCAGCACGGCCATGCGCCAGGCGAAGCGTCCCGAGAAGTCGATCCCCCGCTTGGCGGCCCGATCCATCAGGATGAAGAAGCTGAGGCCAAAGCACAGGGTCAGCAGGCTGACCGCCTTGCCCATCACGAAGGTGGCGACCAGCTTGTGCAGCAGGGTGTCCTGCGGCGCGGCCCAGTAGATCTCGTACTGCTCGAACATGTGGGCCACGAAGACGCCGACCAGCGCGAAACCGCGCAGGGTGTCGACCAGGCCGTTACGCGCCGGGACAGCCGGCGTGGCCGCGCTCATTCGTGATCATCCCCCGACGCCACGTACCCGGAATGGGTCCCCGTCGGCGAAAGTTGATGAACAGAATCTTAATGTCAAGCTTGCAAGGCGAGCCGGCGGACGTTTCGCCTCAGGGGCGAGGGGCGCGTCAGGCCCGCGTCAGATCCGCGTCAGGCCCGCTTCAGGAACGGCACCTTCGTGGTCCCATAGGTCGCGGCCCGCCACACCCACTCCAGCGGTCCGTAGTGGAAGCGCTTGAACCACAGGGTGGCCACCACGCCCTGCACGACCAGGAAGCCCAGGCCCAGTCCCAGCGCCGTTCCCTGCGGCAGCCATTTCCAGGCGCCCAGGCCAAACCCGTAGAAGATCGGCACCCAGATCAGCGACTGCAGCACGTAGAAGGTCAGGGTCATGCGGCCCATCGGCGCCAGGCGCTCGAGCGGGGCGCGCAGCGGGCCCATGTAGAGCTCGGTGATCAGCAGGACGTAGACGCCCATCAGCGCCACGTCGAACCAGCCGCCCAGCAGGGTTCCGACCAGCTTGCGGGCCATTGGCGCGGCGGCGGCGTCGGGCGCCAGGGCGGCCAGCGGCTCCGCGCCGAAGTGACAGGCCAGGGCGATGGCGATCAGGGCCAGGAGGGCGCCCCGGCGCTGGGGCGCGTACCGCTCGGGCGCGTCGAAGACGCCGGCGCGGCCCAGGCAAAGGCCCACCAGGAACAGGGCCAGGATCTGGAAGATCCGCCCGGTCTCGATGAAGAACCACCACTTGAAGCTCTGGCCCTGCCAGACGTTCCAGACCAGCATCTGACCCAGCGGAGCGGTGCGGTAGAAGGCCGGTCCGGTGTCGCCATAGTGATGCGGCGGCTGGTTGGCCCAGGCCGCGCCGGAGGCGGCGCTGGCGATCTGGAACAGCAGCCACGGCTGGGCCAGCAGCACGGCGGCGACCGCCAGGATCACCTTGCCGTTGACGCGATGGAACGGGATCAGCACCAGGCCCAGCGGCGCCAGCACCATCAGGATGTCGCCGCGATAGACCAGGCTGTGGGCCAGGCCGATCAGGGCCAGCACCACCATCCGCCAGGCGAAGCGGCCCGAGAAGTCGGTCCCTCGCCGATCGGCCTTGTCCATCAGCAGGAAGAAGCTGAGCCCGAAGCACAGGGTCAGCAGGCTGAACGCCTTGCCCATGAAGAAGGTGGTGAAGATCGTGTGGGTCAGGTTCTCTTTCGGCGCGGCCCAGTAGATCTCGTACTGCTCGAACATGTGGACCATGTAGACGCCGATCAGGGCGAAGGCTCGCAGCGTGTCGATCAGCAGGTTGCGCGTCGGCGCGGCCGGCGTGGCGTCGGTCATGTTCCCCCCCCAGGTCCTCGTACGACGAGGCGCGATCTTCGAAGCGTCGCGTGGGTGGAACATGCCTGGCCTGTTAGCGCTGTCAATCCACGACTCCGCGCGACTGGCGCGCGAGGCGCTTCGTGATAGGCTCCGGGCATGAACAAGCTGGTCGATCAAAGCCAGGTGACGGTGCGTATCAGCGCCGAGGACGCCGCCGATCTCCAGGCGCGGGTCGAACGCGGCGAGTTCGCGTCGCTGGACGAAGGCGTCGCGGCCGAACTGGCGGAACTCAACTACCGCCGCGCGGCCGAGATCGTCGGCGGTTCGGAGAAGCTCGAGGCGTTGTTGGACGAGCTGGAGGCGACGGATGACCCGTCGACCGACGCCGACGCCGACGACTTCTTCAAGGCGCTTCGCGCGGGTCTGAAAGAGCGTCTGACGTCGTCTCGCGGGTGAAGCGCCAGCTTGTCATTTCGGCGGAAGCTCAGCGCGATCTGCTGCGCATGCGCGACTATATCGCCGATGACAATCCAAACCGCGCCGTGCCCTATGGTTTCTACATGATATTCTACACGGTGACGGAGCGACGCGCTCGTATCCGCGCCGTCAAACACTCGGCGACCCTGAAATGACCGAATTCGATTTTGACGCCGTGGTGGTGGGGGCAGGGGCCGTGGGGCTGGCTTGCGGTTACGCGCTCGCCAAGCGAGGCCTGGTCGTCGCGGTGCTGGAGGCCGAGGCCCACATCGGCCAGGGCGTCTCGTCTCGCAATTCCGAGGTGATCCACGGCGGGCTCTACTATCCGACCGGTTCGCTGAAGGCCCGGCTGTGCGTTGAGGGGCGGCGGATGCTGTACGCATTCCTCGACCTGCACGGGATCGCCTACAAGCGCTGCGGCAAGCTGGTGGTGGCCACCAGCGAGGACGAGATCCCGCGCCTGGACGCCATCTGGGACCAGGCCCTGGCCAACGACGTCGAGGGCATGGAGCGGCTGACCGGCGCGCAGGCGCGGGCCCTGGAGCCGGGCCTGAACGCCCACGCGGCCCTGCTGTCGCCGCAGAGCGGGGTGTTCGCCAGCCACGACTACATGCTGGCCCTGCAGGGCGAGATCGAGGCGGCCGGCGGGGCGGTGGTGCTGTCGACCCCGTTCGAGGGCGCCGAACCGATCGCCGACGGCGGTTTTCTGGTCCGGGTCGGCGGGGCCGAGCCGATCGAGCTCACCTGTCGCCTGCTGGTCACCGCGCCGGGACTGTCGTCGCAGGAAGTGGCCGGGCGCATCGACGGCTATCCGAAGGACCGCATCCCCAAGGCCCACTACGGCAAGGGCGTCTATTTCCGACTGAGCGGCAAGGCGCCGTTCCAGCGCCTGATCTATCCGCCGCCGATCCACGGGGCGCTGGGCACCCACTACCGCAACGATCTCGGCGGCCAGGCGGTGTTCGGGCCGGACCTGGAATATGTCCCGGCGCCCGACTATACGGTCGACCCCGCCCGGGCCGAGGCCTTCGCCGCCTATATCCGCAAGTTCTGGCCAGGCCTGCCCGACGGCGCCTTGTCGCCCGACTACGCCGGGGTGCGGCCCAAGCTGCACGGCCCCGACGAGCCGCAGCCCGACTTCCAGCTGCGCGGCGTCGAGGATCATGGCCTGGAAGGCCTGATGGCGCTGTTCGGCATCGAGAGCCCCGGCCTGACCAGCTCGCTGGCGATCGGGGAAGAGGTGGCGGGGCGATTGGCTTCTTAAATCCTCCCCCGGTGGGGGAGGAGGCGCGAAGCGCCGAAGGGGAAGAGGCGAGGCTGGCGGAACTTCCCCCTCCGTCGACTGCGCCGACACCTCCCCCGCTGGGGGGAGGATCGTCACCCTGGCTCCCGCGTTGACACCGCGACCGGGCGCCACGATGGTCCCCGCCCGCAACGCCTCCCCGGAGCTCGCCTTGACCGACATCCTGCACGCCATGCTGGGCAAGGGGCTGGGCGGCCTGGAGCAGGTCTTCCTCGACTATCAGCCGATCCTCGAGGCGTGGGCCGCCAAGCGCGGCGGGCGCTGCGTCGGCGTGGTGCGGCGCGGCGGCAAGGTCGCCGCCGCCGCGGCCGGGCGCACGCCGCCCCTGGCGACCATGCCGGCCCTCACCGACTGGGATCCGATCACCGTCGGCGCCGCGCGGGTCCTGGTCCGTTCCGTGCGGCCCGCCCTGATCCTCAGCCACGGCCAGAGGCCGGCGCGGGTGTTCGCCAAGGCCGCGCCGCCCGGGACGATCCAGGCGGTCTGCGTGCACAAGCCCGCCTTCGACGTGGCGCCGGGCGTCCACTACCTGTGCGTCGGCGAGCACTTGGCCCGGCTGGCGGTCGAGCGTGGCGCGTCGCCGGACCATGTCCACGTCGTGCACAACGCCGTGACGCCGCCGTCGGCGCGGGCGACGCCGTTCGCCCAGGGGGAGGGGCCGGTCAAGATCGTCGCCGCCGGTCGCCTGCATCCCAAGAAGGGCTTCGACGTGCTGATCCGAGCGGTGGGCAAGCTGCGCGCTTGGGACCTGGACGTCACCTGCGAGATCGCCGGAGACGGCGAGGAGCGCGGCGCGCTGGAGGACCTGATCCGCACCCTGGACCTTGATCCCTGCGTGAAGCTGGTCGGCTGGACCGACGACGTCGCCGGCTTCCTGGCCACCGGCGACGTTTTCGCCTTCCCGTCGCATCAGGAAGGTTTCCCCCTTACCCTGCTGGAGGCGATGGCCGTGGGCCTTCCGGCCGTGGCCTCGGAGATCGACGGGCCGGTGGAGATCCTCAAGGACGGCGTCAACGGCCGGCTGGTCCCCGAGGACGACCCCGACCGCCTGGCCGAGGCGCTGGGCGAACTGATCGGCGACCCCGGCGAGGCTCGCCGCCTGGGCGAGGCCGCGCGCGCGCTGGTGCTGGGTCAATACGGCCCCGAGCAGTTGGCGCGACGCTTGGAAGCGGCCCTGGATGGAATGCTTCCGCGGGCTTGATGCGAAGCGCGCTTGGGCGTATGACCCCCGTCCGTCCTGGCTATGGCTGGGTAGCTCAGATGGTTAGAGCGGTGGATTCATAACCCACAGGTCGGCGGTTCGATCCCGCCCCCCGCCACCAGGACGGACTGAATTCTCTCAAAAATTCAGAGGCTTGGAACGAGCCGGCGACGCCACCCGTTGTCATGTCATGGCGCGCGCTCCCAAGGTCTTCACGTGGTCGGACGGGTTTCACCGCTACACGGTGGCGGCGACCTCGCGCGCCAAGGCGCTGGAGGCCTGGGAGACCGATCGTGATCTCTTCAAAGAAGGCGTCGCCCAGGAGGCGCCCGAGACGCCGGACGCCAAGGCGGCCCTGGCCGCGCCTGGCGCGGTGATCCGCCGGGCCGAGGGCGGCCTCAAGTCCGCCGTCGACAAGCTGCCCAAGCCCAAGCCGCGTCGGGCGGACGCCGCCGCCGAGACGAAGCGCAAGCAGACCTTGGCCAAGGCGGAGGCCGCCTTGGCGGCCGCGCAGGACGAGCACCGCGACGCGCTAGCCGAGCTCGAGCGGCGGCGGCGCGACCTGGAGGCCGAGGCCGGCGCGCTCAGCGTGTCCTGGACGCGCCGGCGCGCGAAGCTGGAAACGGCGATCCAGCGTCTGCGACCGCGATAGCGGCCTGGCCCCGCAGGCCGCGGCGGTTCAGATAGTCCAGCAGGGCGGCCGGATAGTCGGTCTGGACGATGCTGACGCCCTCGTTGATCAGGCGGCCCCAGGCCTTGTCGGGATCGCGCAGCGCCTTGCGGTCGCCGGATTGGTCCAGCACGCCGCGCCAGCCCCTGCTGGCCAGGGTGTTGGTCCAGACGCGGATGCGGGCGGCCCGGGCGGCGTCGCGCACGGCGGTGAAGCCGTTGCGCTTGAGCGACACCATCTCCACCGCCGGGATCTGGCGCGCGCCCGAAGCCTGGCGGGCCGTGATCCGGCCCAGGTCTCCGGCGTGCCTGGCGGCCTTGGCCGCGACCATCGGCATGAAGGGCAGGTCGCGATACGGCGCCTGGTCGGCCAGGGGCGGCGCCCCGAACCGGGCCTTGGCCTTGAACAGCACCCAATCGGTGGCGTCGACGCGACGGGCGATCTGGGCGGCTTCGGCGGCGTAGGGCCCTTTGAGGTCGACATTGACCAGGATCCGGCCGCGCGCGGCCTGAAGGACGGCCTCCAGGGTCGGCGGCGCTTCGCTCCCGCCCGCGCGCCCTTCGTCCTTCAGGCGCAGGGTCTGGATCTCGGCCAGGGTCAGGTCGGCGACACGGCCCTTGCCGTCGGTGGTCCGGTCGACCCTGGCGTCGTGCATGACGACCAGCTGGCCATCGCGCGTGCGGCGCACGTCGATCTCGACCAGATCGACGCCCAAGGCCACGCACCGCTCCAGGGCGGCGAGGGAATTTTCGGGAACGCCGTGTTCGAAGCCGTGGCTGGGCGCGGCCCGATGGCAGGCGCGGTGCGCCACCACCAGCACGCCGCCGCCCGGATCGTAGAGACGATCGCGAAGCCCGACGGCGGCCGCGGGCAAGCTTGCCGCGCACAGCGCCAGGGTGATCGGAAGAGCGAGTAATCGCATGGTCGAAGGCCTCCCCCGCCTCCAGGCCAAATGACCGATTCACGCGACAGGCGTACGGCAGTTCGGGCTTACGGGTGTGACGGCGCGGTAGCGCCTCGCCCTCCAGTGCTCGGCGTCGGGGACTGTTGTCCAATTAAGCTTTGTTCAGGCCTTCCTGAAGCCGCGCAGCACGTTGGCCTCGGTGCTCAGCTGCAGCTGGGCGTAGTCGATGCGCGAGGTGTCGGAGAACAGCAGGTAGTAGTACTTCATCTGCTCGGACCACCAGTAGCCGGGGCAGTTGTCGCCCTGGGTCATCGGCTTGGTGGTGATGTCCTTCAGGGCCGTGTAGCCATAGGCCGCGCGGCTGGTGGCCTTCATCTCGCGATAATGGATCGCCGCCAGCTGGCGGTAGCGCTCGTCGCGGTCGAGCAGCCACAGGTTCAGGCAGGCGTCGGCATATTCGGGGCGCAGGCCCGTGTGCTTGCGGCGCGGCTGGCGGGTGGCGACGTCGATCGACTCCGGAATGATCCCGAAGGTCGCCTGCAACTCGGTGAAGGACGCCAGGTAGTCGTCGCCCTCCTTCTTGTGGCCTACCTGGCCCAGCAGTCCGGCATAGTAGGCGGCCAGCTCGCTCTGGGCGGTGTTCAGCACCGCGCCGGTCTCGTAGTCGACCATCGGGAACCACAGGCGCCCGTCATAGCGCTTGGCCTGATGGGCCAGCTGGGCCGCGACGCATTCCTCCGCCCAACGCTTGCAATCCTGGTCGCCGAACAGCTCCCAGGCGTCCCAGAGATACTCGTAGAAGCTGTCGGCATAGACGTCGATGCTGGCCGAGCGGCTGGTGTATTCGCCGGTGCGGGCGTCGATGTTGGCGGCCATCAGGCCGATCTTCGAGCGCCGGTCCAGAGCGTGCTTCATGGCCCGCTTGGCGACGTCGAAGTAGCGGCGATCGCCGGTCAGCTGGCCCAGCACGCCGAACTCGGTGATGTAGGTGCCGATCTCGGCCAGGTTGGTTTCGGGATCGCGCACGGCGCCGGTCTTCAGGTTCACATAGCGCCACGGCAGGCCGTGCGGCGAGGCGTCGAAGGCCTTCAGGAGCCGGTCGGCCAGGTCCCTGGCCTTGGCCAGCAGCACCGGATCGCCGCAGGCCAGGTGCGCCGAGATCAGCCCGCCGACCAGCCGGATGTTGGTTTCGAAGACTTGGGCCTCGCCATCGACGTCGAAGTCCAGCGAGGTCTTCACCCAGTCGACGCCGGCCTGGAATTCGTCGTCCAGTCCCATGATCCACAGGGTGTCCAGCGCCTCGACCAAGGACAGCCCCAGATCGTGGCCCTCGATGAAGAACGAGCGCGAGGTCCCGCTGACCGGATTGATCTCGTCCTTGCCCCAGGCCTTGGCGACATAGCCGCGCCAGGCCCACTGGAATTCGGAGCGAACGTCGGCGGCCAGGGCCTTCCAGTCCTCGGACCGAGCCCGGGCGGCGGCGGGCAGGGCTCCGGTCAAGAGCGTGGCCCCAGTGGCGGTCAAGACGGAGCGGCGCGTGAGTCGGGCGAGGGTCATGGCGCGAGCCTACCGGCGCGCGGAGGCGGCGCAAAGCGGCCGGCCGGGCTCACGACTTCCCGGCCGGCGAAGAGACCGGCGGGTGGGATGCGCCGGCTGTCTCTTGGAGGGTATGACGCCGCGGGCGCGGAGCAGCCGCCATGCTGAAGCTAAAATCCTTGACCGGAGCGCGCCCTAGCCCGGCGCCAGCACCCCGCCCTCGGGCGCTTCGGGCAGGCCGGCGCGCAGGACGCAGCGCAGGCCGTCGGGGCGGTAGTCCACGGTGGTTTCGCCCTGCATCTCGCCGCGCAGGCTCCGCTCGATCAGGCGCGAGCCGAAGCCCTTGCGCATGGGCGGCGAGACGGGCGGGCCGCCGGACTCGGTCCAGGCCACCTCCAGCGCGCGCGTCGCGGGATCGTAGGTCCAGGCCAGCCGCACCCGGCCCTGGGCGTTGGACAGGGCGCCGTACTTCAGGGCGTTGGTGGCCAGTTCGTGCAGGATGAGCGCCATGGTCAGGGCGCCGCCGGGCTGCAACCGCACGGGCGGGCCCTCGATGCTGACCCGCGCTCCGGCCTCGTCGAACGGCTGCAGCGCCCGCTCGGCCACCTCGCGCAGCTCCGCCCCGTGCCAGCTTTCGCGGGTCAGGATGTCGTGCACCCGCGACAGGCCCATCAGTCGGGCCTCGAACTTCTCGAAGGCGACCGTGGGATCGGGTTCGTTGCGAAGGGTCTGTGCGGCCATCGACTGCACCGTGGCCAGGGTGTTCTTCACTCGGTGGTTCAGCTCGTTGATCAGCAGGCGCAACTGGGCCTGGTAGTGCTGCTGGGCGTCCTCGGCCTCCTTGCGGGCGCTGATGTCCGAGATGATCGCCAGGATGTAGGCCGGCTGGCCGTCGATGCGCACCATCGAGGCGGTCAGGTGGATCCAGATGTCGCCGCCCGGAACCAGGAAGCGTCGCTCGGCGGCGCAGGTCTCGCGCTCTCCCGACAACAGCGTGGCGGCGCTGGCCAGCATGGCGTCGAGGAAATCGGGATGCGCCAGGCTTTGCAGAGCCACGCCCAGCAGATCCTCGCGCTCGCGGCGCAGCAGGGCGCAGAAGCTGTCGTTGGCCTCCAGGATCTCGCCGGTCGGTGTCAGGCGCGCCACGCCCATGGCGGCCTGGTCGAAGACGGCGCGATAGCGGGCCTCGGCGGCCTCCAGCTTCATGCGGGCTTCGATATTGGCGGTGACCACCTCGGTGTAGAGCACCAGACCGCCGATCTCGCCCCCGCCGCTTTCATTGGCGTCGGTGCGCCAGGGCGCCATGGACCAGCGGATCCACTCGGTGCGGCCGTCGCGGGTGACGTAAGGGTCCCCGTCGTGGCGCAGCTCGACCCCTTCGGCCAGGACGCGGGCGTGCAGGTCGCGCCACTTCTGCGGAACCTCGGGAAACACCTCGTAGTGACGCCGGCCGATCAGCGGCAGGTCGGCGGGCAAGTTCTGATCGGTCAGGTACTGCCGCGAGGCGGCCAGGTAGCGCATCTGGCTGTCGAAGATCGCGATGCCCAGGGGCGCGTGCCTCAGCGCGG
>NZ_DATFAV010000164.1:0-29566 GCF_035254145.1 Caulobacter sp.
GGTTCACCACCACGGGACCATCACGGTCCATGCCCGCCGCCAACGCCGCATGGGCGTCCGCAATACTTGAAACTGTCACACTTCCCGAGAAGCGGACCGAATATTCCGGAAGACTCGACACAACGCCCCACTCCCCAGGAAATAGAGTCTCGCCTCACGACAAAACTATTCCTGACGTGAACATGCGGGAGGCAGTCTTAAATCGAGGTAAATTTATCAACCTTGACGACGGCGACATTCCGCCACACGCGGCGCGGTGTCACGCCCGCCCATCCGACGACGTCACGCGCGCGCCAATAAGGGCCTGGGCCCGCGCGTCCACGAGGGCGAATCCGCCGCCTCCCAACGCATACAGCCCAGACGAGTATCGACAGGCGACCTCGGAGCGCGCGCAGGAAAGACGCGATACGGCCGCCCAAGCGCCTCGAACCCACGGTTCTCGACGGCTTATTCTTCAGGGGAAATTTTCAGGAGAAAATGGCGCGCCCGGAACGATTCGAACGTCCGACCCTCAGATTCGTAGTCTGATGCTCTATCCAGCTGAGCTACGGGCGCGCACTGCCTTGCGGCGAGGCGGGGGAGATAGCCGGTTCAATCCGGGGACGCAAGCCCGGTTTGACGGATAATCTCGAAAAGTTGGCGCAACGGCGTTCGCCCTCGGGCGGACGGCGCCTGGCTATGGTTCAGCGACGATCGATGACGGCTTCCGCAGGTTATCTGGGCGTGACAGCGCCGTTCTATTGTTGTCCATGGACGCTTCCAGGAACGGCGGGCAGGTCGTTCCTTATGCCTGCTTGAGGATCCGTATGCGTCGTCTCGCCTCCCTGCTCGCTTTCTCCGCCGCCGTTCAGCTGACCCTCGCGCCCATGGCCGCCCAGGCCGAGGCGATCGCGCTGGGCATGCCGACCCCGCGGCCTGTCGTGACCTCGCCCGCGGCCAAGGGCATGGCGGCGGCCGCCAACCCTCTGGCCGTGGAGGCCGGCCTGCGCGTCCTGCGCGACGGCGGCGGCGCGGTTGACGCGGCGGTCGCCATTCAGGCGGTCCTGGGCCTGGTCGAACCGCAGAGCTCGGGCCTGGGCGGTGGGTCGTTCCTGGTCTTCTACGACGCCAAGACCGGCAAGGTGACGGCCTATGACGGCCGCGAGACGGCGCCCAGCGGCGCGGGTCCGGACATGTTCCTGGGGAGCGACGGCAAGCCCCTGCCCTTCGTGACCGCCCTGCTGTCGGGTCGCTCGACCGGCGTTCCAGGCGCGGTGGCCATGCTCGCCCAGGCCCAGAAGGAGCATGGCAAGGTGGCCTGGAACACCCTGTTCAAGGACGCCGAGCGGTTGGCCGCCGACGGCTTCGTGGTCAGCCCGCGGCTGGCGGGCATGATCGCCAGCACGCGCGCGCCGCAGCCGTCCCAGCCCGACGCGGTGAAGTACTTCACCAAACCCGACGGGACCCGCTACCAGGCCGGCGATGTGCTGAAGAACCCGGCCTATGCCGAGACGGTCCGCAAGATCGCCGCCGAAGGGCCTTCGGCTCTGCTGGAGGGCCCGATCGCCCAGGCGATCGTCGACCGCCTGCACGAGGGCGATCTGCCGAGCGCGATCACCCTGGCGGACCTGAAGAACTACAAGCCCCGGTCGGCGCCCGCCCTATGCCGCCCGTGGAAGGTCTATACCGTCTGCACGCCCAATCCGCAGTCTTCGGGCCTGGCGGTGATCCAGGCGCTGCAGATGCTGGAGCACACCGACATCGGCAAGCGCGGTCCGACCGATCCCGTGGCCTGGACCCTGCTGGCTCAAGCCGAGCGGGTCATGTACGCCGATCGCGACCGCTATGTGGGCGATCCCTCGTTCGTGACCGTCCCGGTCGACGGCCTGCTGGATCCGAAGTACGTCGCCGAGCGCGCCAAGCTGATCACCCCGACCGCCGGCGAAGCCCCGCCCTTCGGCCATCCCAAGGGCGCGCCCAGGGTCGGTGTCGACATGACTAAGGAGCCGGGCGGCACGACCCATCTGGTCGTCGTGGATCCGCAGGGGAACGCGGTCTCCATGACCACGACGGTCGAGAGCCTCTTCGGCAACGGCCGCATGGTTGGCGGCTTCTTCCTGAACAACCAGCTGACCGACTTCTCGTTCTCGCCCACTGAAAAGGACGGCGCGCCGGCGGCCAACGCCGTGGCGGGCGGCAAGCGGCCGCGCTCGTCGATGGCCCCGCTGATCGTGCTGGACAAGAAGGGCAAGTTCGTCGCCGCCGTCGGCTCGCCGGGCGGCAACGCCATCCTGTCCTACAACCTCAAGGCCATGGTCGGCCTGTTCTACTGGGGCTTGAACATGCAGGAGGCCGTTTCGCTGCCCAACGTCGTGGCGCGCGGCGAGACCTTCTCCGGCGACGCCGACCTGTTCGGGCCCGAAATGCTGGCGGCGCTCAACGCGCGCGGCGTCAACATCAAGGTCGGCCAGATCGAGGGCTCTGGCCTGCAAGGCGTGATCTTGCGTCCGGGCGGCGTGCTGGAAGGCGGCGCCGATCCGCGTCGCGAGGGCGTGGCCAAGGGCCTCTAAGCCCAGGACGCGTCAGGTGCGGGCCTGGTGCTCTTCCAGGCCCGCCTCGACCTCGGCGCGGGAGAAGACCTCCTCCTGGCCGTCGACCAGCAGTTCGGCGTCGGTCGCCTCCTGCACAGCCACCATGGCCGCCACGCGGCGCAGGGCGGTCGGGGCGTCGGGCGCCTCCACGGTGATCTCGTGCATGGGAGCCAGGTCAGGCGAGGCGCCGAGTTTCACCGCGATGGTCCAGGTGGTCGTCATCGTCCAATCCTCCTCGCGGTGATCGGCGCTCAAGGCGCCGAGGCGTCGGCGCGGCCGTCCGGTTCGGGCAGCGCATCGGGAACACCGGCCAGCATCAGATCGAACACCGAACCGCCCGGTCCGGTTTCAACCAGGATCAGGTCACCGCCGTGCCCCTGGGCCAACTCGCGGGCGATCGCCAGGCCAAGGCCCGTGCCGCCGCGACGGGCCGAGCCCACGAACGGTTGGAACAGATTGGCCCGCGCGCGCTCCGGCACGCCAGGGCCGTCGTCCGAGAGGCGCAGGACGCTGAAGCCGTCGACGCGGCGCAGCTCGACGAAGACCTTGCCGCGGCCGCCACGGTCCGGCGCCCCCTCGATGGCCTCGCGGGCGTTGCGCAGCAGGTTGGTCAGGATGCGATGCAGCTGGTCCGGATCGGCCAGAACCTGCTCGCGCGGATCTATCACCGTCTCCAGCGCCACGCCCTTGGCCGTCAGGCCGGCATCCTCGGCGGCCATCTCCAACGCCGGCCGCAGCGGCGTCGGGCGAACTACGGGAGCCGGCTCCTTGGACTTGCCGTAGGCCATGACGTCGGAGGCCAGGGTGATGGCCCGATCCAGGGCTCTTTCGAGACGCGGAAGCGCCTGGGCCACCTTCGGATCGCCCAGGGCGGCCAGGCGGTCGGAGGCCATCTGGGCGCTGGTGAGCATGTTGCGCAGGTCGTGGTTGATCTTGGCCACCGCCTCGCCGAGGGCGGCCAGGCGCGCCTTGGACGCGAGAGCCGTCAGCAGGTCGGTCTGCATGCGGTCCAGCTCCAGCTCGGCGCGACCGATCTCGTCGCGGCGATTGGAGGGCGCGATGCGCGCGGCCGGATCGTCGGGATCGCCCCGGAACGCCTCCATCGCCCGGGTGATGCGCTGCATCGGGCGGACCAGGAAGATGTTCAGGAAGGCGTAGACGAGCAGGCCCGCCAGGCCGGCGACGAACAGCGTCACGCCGGTCAGCTGCCACAGCTGCCCGACCAGCTTGGCCTTCAGGGGCGCGTCGGGCAGCACGACCTCGACGAATTCGGCCTTGCGATAGCGCGGCTCGGCCATCACGCGGACCATGCTGCCCTTGGGGCTGGTCAGGGTGAAGAACGGCGCGGCCAGCCATGAGCCGGGGTTCTGGCGGCGCAGATCGACCAGATAGGGCGTGGTTTCGAACGGCTGCTTGGGCGGCAGGACCAGGCGGCGGGCGCCGTCGACCTGCACGGCGACGGTCACCGCGCCGGCCTGGTCGAACATCTGGTTGGCCACGGCGTCGCTGACCCGCAGCTCGGGATCGGACTCGGCGATGGTCGAGGCCAGCTCCCCCGCCCGCACCCGGTCCAGCAGCCATTGCTCCTCGAAGGTCGCCAGGGTCGGCGGCAGGATCAGCAGGCCGCCGAACGTCACGACCACCGCCGTGAACAGCAGCAGACGCGCCGACAGCCCGCCCGGCCACGGAAAGCGCTTCCGGGGCGGGGTGGTCTCAGTCTCCGACGGCGAAACCGTTTCGACCATCCGGGGCGGCTACTTCTCGTCCTGCGGCGCGGCTCCGCGCCCGTTACGCCAATGGCGCCACAACGGCGGCAGAAAGGCCAGAACGCCCATGCCGATGATCGGAAGATAGATCCGTGGCGACAAGAGGGTTTCCAACGTCACCGGCCCGCCCTTGGCGAAGATATGGCCCAGGCCCGCGCCGATGCCGGCATAGACGAACGAGCTGGGGATCATGCCCAGCAGCGAGGCCAGGACGAAGGTCTTCACCCGTACGTTCATCAGTCCAGCCGCCACATTGACCACGAGCAGCGGGAACGCCGGAATCAGGCGCAGGGTGAGCAGATAGTTGAAAGCGTCTCCCCGGAACCCCGCCTCGACCCTGGCCAGGAACGCGCCAGGCCTCCGGCGCAGCAGGTCGCCGAAGGCGGTGCGAAACACCAGGAAGGTGACGGTCGACCCGCCGGTTGCGCCGGTCACCGCCGCGAAACCGCCGCCGATGGGGCCGAACAGGAAGCCGCCAGTCAGGGACAGGATCAGCGCCCCCGGCACCGAGACCGCCACGGTGGCGACATAGACCGCCAGATAGACGGCCGCGCTCAGCAGAGGCTTTTCGCGGGCGAAGGTCTGCAGCTGGGTTCCGCGGGCCCGCAGTTCTTCCAGCGAGATGTGGTCGGCCAGGCCGCTGGCGAAGGCGGCGACGAACAGGATGACGATAAGCGCGAGCGGCCCGAACCGGCGCAGCAGGGTCAAGGCCCGATCGCGCGTCATGCCGCGCCGACCGCGTCCTGCACGGCCGCGAAGCCGTCCGCTCGCAGGCGCGCGGTCAGCTCCCGCTTGATCCGCACGACAAGGCCGGGGCCGCCATAGACCAGCGCCGAATAGAGCTGCACCGCCTGCGCTCCCGCGCGGATCTTGGCGTAGGCGTCGGCGCCGCTGGCGATCCCGCCCGCGCCGATCAGGGCCACCCGACCCGCGGCGGCGGCGTGGAAACGCCTCAGCACCGCCGTCGACGGCGCCAGCAGCGGCGCGCCGGATAGTCCGCCGCTCTCGCCGGCCAGAGGCGACTTCAGCGTCTCGGGGCGGGCGATGGTGGTGTTGCTGACGATGATCGCGTCGAGGCCGGCGCCGACCACCGTCTCGACGATCGCCTCGACCTCGCCGTCCTCGAGATCCGGCGCCACCTTCAGGAAGATCGGATAATCGCGGCCCGACGCGGCCTTCAGCCCGACTCGCGCCTCCGCCAGGCGGCCCAGCAGCTCCTCCAGCGCCGCCTTGGTCTGCAGGGCGCGCAAGCCAGGGGTGTTGGGCGAGGAGATATTGGCGGTGAAATAGTCCGACAGGCCCCACAGCCGCGTCAGGCCCGTGACATAGTCCTGGATCCGGTCGGTGGCGTCCTTGTTGGCCCCGATATTGGCGCCGACCACGCCGTTCTTGCCTTTGCGAGCGGCCAGACGCGCGGCGAAGGGCTCCAGCCCGCCGTTGTTGAAACCCATGCGATTGATCACCGCCCGGTCCTCGGTCAGGCGAAACAGCCTTGGGCGCGGATTACCGGCCTGGGCCAGGGGCGTCACCGTACCCGCTTCGACGAAGCCGAAGCCGGCGGCCAGCATGGCGTCCGGAACCTCGGCGTTCTTGTCGAAACCGGCGGCCAGCCCCACGCAGTTGGGTAGCGCCAGGCCCGCGATCTCCACGGCCAGGATCGGATCGTCCGCCCCCCCGTCTCGCGGCCCCAGCCCGAGCTTCAGGCCCCGAATGGCCAGGCCGTGGGCGTCCTCGGGGTCGAGGGCGTGCAGGGCGCGGGCGGCGAGATCGTGAAGGCTCATGCGGAAAGAACGCCCAGTTGCGGCACGCCGTCGGCGTCCAACTCAAGATCGCGCTGGCTCAGCACCTCGTCGACCAGCAGCGGGCGGTAGAGATGAGGGAAGAGCGCCCCGCCGCGCGAGGCCTCCCACTTCAGCGCGTCGCCCAGGGTCTCGGTCTCGACGCCGAGGAGGACGAGGTCAGCCTGGCCGCGAAACCACTTGGCGGCGGTCTCCTGGGCCTGGTCGGCGGCCGACAGGTGGATATAGCCATCGGCCAGATCCACGGCCGACCCGTCGAAGCGGCCCCCGGCCTTGGCCTTCTCCCACTCGGCGCGGGACAGGATCTTGTAGATCAGGCTCATTCGCCGCCCGCCCCGCCATGCTCGCTGGCGAAGAACAGATGCTCCAGAACCGGGCGCCCGGTCCCGCTCCAGCCGAACACCACGGCGGTCGAGGTCGGGAACCTGCCCCGCAGCCGATTGGTCTGGATCGGCGAGGCCCCGCCTTGGGACGCCAGCCGCAGGGCCAGGTCGTGCAGGCCCGGATTGTGGCCGACCACCATCACCGTCGTGGCGGCTTCGCCATGATCGTCCACGACCTGGACGATATCCTCCGGATCGGCGTGATACAGGTCGCGCAGATGCTCGACCCGGGTCTTTTCGAAGCTGTCGAGGATCTGCTCGGCCGTCTCGCGCGTGCGGCGAGCCGAGGAGACCAGAAGGAGGTCGGGCGCGAGGCCCGCGGCGGCCAATACGCGGCCCATGACGGCGGCGTCGGCCCGGCCGCTGTCGGCCAGGGCGCGCTCGAAGTCGCCGCCGCTCGTCGCATGCCGTTCGGCCTTGCCGTGGCGCATCAGGATCAGTCGCTCCATACGCCCTCCATAGCCGTCCCCAGGCCTGTCAGGAAGCCGGCGGTTGACACCTTCTTCGCCAAGCGCTCCAAGGCGACATGGCTGCGCTCGATACGATCACGCCCGCCGACGGGGTAACCTGGCGATTTCCCGCAAGCGAGCCCCTGCGGCTCGACTCCGGCGGGACGATCGAGGGGCTGGAGGTCGCCTACCAGACCTATGGCCAGTTGAACGCCGACAAGTCCAACGCGGTGCTGATCTGCCACGCCCTGACGATGGACCAATATGTCGCCTCGCCTCACCCGGTGACCGGCAAGCCGGGGTGGTGGCCGCGACTGGTCGGCCCCGGCAAGCCGCTGGATCCCGAGCGACACTTCATCATCTGCTCCAACGTCGTGGGCGGCTGCATGGGTTCGACGGGCCCCGCCTCGATCAATCCGGCCACGAGCAAGCCCTGGGGTCTTGCGTTTCCGGTCATCACCATCGCCGACATGGTCCGCGCCCAGGCGATGCTGGTGAAGGCCCTCGGCGTCGACACCTTGTTCGCCGTGGTCGGCGGTTCGATGGGCGGCATGCAGGTCCAGCAGTGGGCGGTGGACTATCCCGAGCGGATGTTCAGCGCCGTGATCATCGCTTCGGCCGCGCGGCATTCGGCGCAGAACATCGCCTTCCATGAGGTGGGCCGCCAGGCGATCATGGCCGATCCGGACTGGCGCGGCGGCGCCTATGCCGACCACGGAACGCGCCCCGAGAAGGGCCTGGCCGTGGCGCGGATGGCCGCGCACATCACCTATCTCTCCGAACCGGCTCTGCAGCGGAAGTTCGGCCGCGAGCTGCAGCGCGACGGCCTGTCCTGGGGCTTCGACGCCGACTTCCAGGTCGAGAGCTACCTGCGCCACCAGGGCGCCAGCTTCGTCGACCGGTTCGACGCCAACAGCTACCTCTACATCACGCGGGCGATGGACTATTTCGACATCGCCGCCGCGCACGGCGGAGTGTTGGCCAAGGCCTTCACGGCGGCGCGGAACGTGCGGTTCTGCGTGCTCAGCTTCACCAGCGACTGGCTCTATCCGACGGCCGAGAACCGCCACATCGTCCGCGCCCTGACGGCCGCCGGCGCCCGCGCGGCCTTCGTCGAAATCGAGAGCGATAAGGGCCACGACGCCTTCCTGCTGGACGAGCCGGTAATGGACGCGGCCCTGGCCGGGTTCCTGGGGTCGGCCGAGCGCGACCGGGGGCTGATTTGACCACCATCCGCGAAGACTTCCGCGAAATCCTGCGCCTGGTGCGGCCCGGCTCGCGCGTGCTGGACGTCGGCTGCGGCGAGGGCGTGCTGCTGGACCTGCTGGCGCATGAAAAGCAGGTCGACGCCCGGGGCCTGGAGATCAGCGCCAGCGGCGTGGCCGCCTGCATGGCCCGTGGCCTGTCCGTCGTGCAGGGCGACGCCGACCAGGACCTCGATCACTTCCCCGACCGGTCTTTCGACTACGCCGTGCTGTCCCAGACCCTGCAGGCGACGCGCAATCCGCGTCATGTGCTGGACGAACTCCTGCGGATCGCCGACCGGGCCATCGTCTCGTTCCCCAACTTCGGCCACTGGCGGGTGCGCTGGTCGCTGCTGCGCCGCGGACGGATGCCCGAGACCGAGGCGCTGCCCCTGCCCTGGTGGTCGACGCCGAACATCCACCTGTGCACCCTGGCCGACTTCATGGCCTTGACCGACGATCTGAACCTGCGGGTCGACGCCTGCGCCGCCTTCGCCGGCAAGGGTCCGGCGCGGCCGATCGATCCGTACAAGACGATCGAGAACTGGCGCGCGGAGACCTGTCTGTTCATGCTCAGCCGCAACGGCGCCGCGCCGACAAGGGAACCTCCGCCCGGTTCGGGCGATCTCTTCGACGGATGAAGACGCTTCGTCTGATGACCTACAACGTCCACCGTTGCGTGGGCGCGGACCGCAAGCTCGACGTCGAGCGGGTGGCCGAGGTGATCGCTGCCGAAAAACCCGACGTGGTGGCCCTTCAGGAGCTGGACGTGCGGCGGGCCCGCACCAGGGGCGTCGACCAGGCTCACCGCCTGGCCGAATTGCTGAAGATGAGCTTCCACTTCCATCCCGCCATGGCGGTGGAAGAGGAGCTCTATGGCGACGCGATCCTGACCGCCCTGCCCGAACGGCGTATCAAGGCCCGTGGCCTGCCGCTCTATCGCCGGGTGCCTGGCCTGGAGCCGCGCGGCGCCCTTTGGGTCGAGGTCGAGGTCGACGGGACCAAGGTCCAGATCATCAACACCCACCTGGGCCTGGTGCCGCAGGAGCAGAAGCGGCAGGCCGCGGCCCTGCTCGGACCCGACTGGATGGGCGACGACGCCTGGGTGGCGCCCGGCGTGGTCCTGGGCGACTTCAACGCCACGCCCTATTCGGCGACTTACCGGATGCTGCGCACGGCGCTGAGGGACGCCCAGGCGCCCACCCCGGCCTGGCCTCGGCCCGCGACCGCGACCTTTCCGTCCAGCTTTCCATTCATGCGCATCGACCACGTCTTCATGACCAAGGGTCTGGAGACACGAGGCGTCCGCTCGCCCTACGACGCGCGCGCCCGCGTCGCCTCGGACCATCTGCCGCTGGTGGTCGAGCTGGAAATCACCGGTGGAGACGCTTCGGAGGCTCCGGCGGCGGCGCGGTGAGGCGGGCGATGTCGCGCCGCAGGCGGGCGCGGCGGCCCCAGGGACGCCAGGCGTCGTCGGGCGCGATGGCGTCGCCCAGACTCCAGTCGGCGATGAATTGCTGAACCCGGCCCAATTTCCGCGCCGGCGCCGGGCGCAGGCGACGGGGCGGCCCGCCGTGGACGTCCAGCGCGTTGATCGCCGCCGCCAGCCCGCCTTCCCGCTCCATGGCCTGCAGGACATCGGTCGCGGATCGGTCGATGAAGTGACCGACGAGGCGCCCGAGAAAGGCGCGCACCGTCTGCCGCTCCAGGTCCGAACGCGCCTCGAAGGCCAGGTCGCACTCGCTGTCGAGGCCGATCGAGCGGTTGTTGAGGTTGGCCGAGCCGATACGCAGCAGGCGGTCGTCGATGATCGAGACCTTGGAGTGGACGATGATCGGTCCCCCCTTGGGCGTATGAGCCGAAAAGGCCGAAAAGCGATGATGGAGGTCCACGTCGCGCAGGCGATTGATCGCCGAGGTCCGGGCGCTGTCCATGGTGATCTGGTCGAAGTAGCTGGGGCTGCGGGCCGGTCCCACGGTGACCACCTCGGGCCCGTCGGGCTCGACCAGGCGCTCGGCCAGGGCTTCGACGATGATCGGTGAGGTCAGGTACTGGTTCTCCAGATAGATCAGCCGCCGGGCGCTGCGGATCGCCGCCAGGTGCAGGAGCATGCACTCGGTGACCTCGGACCGTCCTCGCCATTCGGCCGAGGTGCGCGCCACCGCGACGGGAATCTTGCGCAGGTCGGGCGTCAGATGCTGGGGCCAGGGCGTCTGCTCGGGCCGTGAAGGCCGCTCGACGGCGTCGCCTCCCGAGGCTCGCCAGCGGTCCATGAAAAGGTCGGCCATCGCCTCGCCCGCCCGCCCATCGACCAGGATGGAGACCTCGTGCCGAGGCGGATAGTGACGACCGGTGGGCAGGCGGCGCAGCGGATTGTTGTCCAGATGCCGGCAATCGTCCCAGCGATCGACGCCGATATCGCCGCCGCTGACCAGCGCCGTAACGCCATCGATGATCACCGCCTTCTGATGATGGCACGCGCTGGCCGGAAGGGTGGCGTCGAGCCGGTACTTGACCCGCGAGCCGGCGAAGAAGGCCGCTCCGCGATGGGGCCCGAACAGCTGCGAGGCCGCGATCGGAAAGGGCATGTCCCAGGTCAGGACACGCACGTCCAGCGCCGGATTCAGCGCCGCCTGGCGGCGCAAGATCAGGCCGATGCGGTCGGCCTGAGTGGGGTCGCGGCTCTTGCGCACCCGGTCCGGATCAAGCCGCGTGAGGGGATCGAACACCCAGGCCAGTATCCAGATCGACTTGCGCGCGGACAGCAGCAGGGGCTTGAGGGCGTCGAACGCCTCGTCGTTATCGATCAACAGGGCCAGCCGGTCAGCGGCCTCGACCCGCCAGCAATTGTAGCCCGGTTGGAAAACGGAAGAGACTGAATCCATGTCGCCCTGAACGCGGTGAACTTCGGGAACGCGCGGGGCCGTTTATGGCTCCGCTTGGCGACCATGTCTTATCTAAACGCCCCCGTCTCCGATCCTCCGGCCGTCGCCGGGCTCAGCCCGCGATGGCGGCGGCGTCCCGTTCGCCGGTGCGGATGCGCAGCGCCTGCTCCAGGTCCATGACGAAAACCTTTCCGTCGCCGATCTTGCCCGTGTTGGCGGTGCGCTGCAGGGCCTCGATCACCGGCTCGAGCACGTCGGTGGGCACGGCGATCTCGAGCTTCACCTTGGGCAGAAGCTTCACCTCGTATTCGGCGCCCCGATACACTTCGGTCTTGCCCTTCTGCCGCCCATAGCCGCGCACCTCGGTCACGGTCAGGCCCGACGCGCCCGCCTCGGTGACCGCTTCAAGCACCGCGTCCAGGCGGCTCGGCTTAATCACGGCGACGATCATCTTCATGGCGCGGCTCCCGCGGCGAACGGTTGTTACGAGTCCAAGCTAGGCGTCCAGGCGTCCAGCTCCAAGCCCGATCACGCCTGGCGACCGCTCGGCGCCTGATGAACGGGCGCCGACCGCCCCTTGGTGTGGCGAGCGGGCGTCGGTCCAGCCGGGCTGGGCAGCAGAACGCCGGGAGCGAACACCCGGGCGCGGGCGCGTCGCCCCTGCGGCTTGACCGCGAAGGTCTGCTTGATCGCCTCCATCAGGATCACCCCGGCGAAGCGCGGCCAAAGTCGAGCGCCGACCTGTTCGAAGCCCTCCGCCCAGCTCGACATGGCCGCGAACGGCGGCACGTAGAGCGCCCGCGTCCAGCCGGCGGGCTCCAGGCCCGCCTCGCGGATCAGGCTCTCCAACTGGCTGCGGCTGTAGGGACGGCCATGGCCGAAGGGCGTGCCTTCGGCGCCGGCCCAGGCCCCGTCGCGGGACGAGACGGCCACGATCAGGCGCCCCGTCGGCGCCATGACCCGGCCGATCTCGGCCAGAAGGGCGGCCGGGTCGTCGGCCTCTTCCAGAGCGTGTACGGCCAGCACGCGGTCGAACAGGGCGTTCGGCAGCGGCAGGGCGGTCTCCTCGACCAGGCAAGCCTCGTTGCGACCGCCATGGGGCCAGACCTCGACGCCCTGCTGCGCCGGCATGGCGGCGACGACGCGGCGGGCGCCCACGCGGGCGGCGTCCAGGAACGGCGTGGCGTAGCCAAGGCCCAGGACGTCCAGGCCGCGGGTGTCGCCCCAGGCCTCCTCGACCTTGCGCGTCAGCATGGTCCGGGCGGCGCGGCCCAGCGGAGCGGCGTAGAAGGCCCTCAGATCGAGCACGTCGCGGCGCATTGAGTCTCCCGGGTTTGGAGGCCATCCTTGTATTCGCGCCCGCGTCGCGGCGATAGAGCAAGCTCCCATGGCCCTGACCGTCCACCAGTTCCCCTGCCTGTCCGACAACTACGGATTTCTCGTGCGCGACGAGGCCAGCGGCCAGGTCGCCACGATCGATACGCCGGACGCCGACGCCATCCTGGCCCAGCTGGAGCGGCTAGGCTGGAAGCTGGACCTGATCCTGAACACCCATTGGCACCCCGACCATGCGGGGGGCAACGAGGCTCTCAAGGCGGCCACGGGCGCGAGCATCGTCGGCCCCGCCGAGGTCACCCGCATCGCGCCGCTCGACCGAACCGTCGCGGACGGCGACCACGTGATGCTGGGACAGACCCGGTTCGACGTGATCGATACGGGCGGGCACACCCTGGGACACATCGCCTATCACGATGCGACCGATCATATCGCCTTCGTCGGCGACACCCTGTTCGCCTTGGGCTGCGGCCGATTGTTCGAGGGGACCGCAGAGCAGATGTGGTCGTCGCTGTCGCGGCTCGCCAAGCTTCCGGACGACACCACCGTCTACTGCGCGCACGAATACACCGCTTCGAACGCCCGCTTCGCCCTGTCGGTCGACGACGATCCGGCGTTGAAGGGCCGCGCCGAGGCGGTGTTCGCCGCCCGGGAGCGCGGCGAGGCCACCGTGCCCACCACCATCGCCGCCGAGAAGGCGACCAACCCGTTCCTGCGCGCCCCGCTCTTGCGGCCAAGCGCCGTCACCCCGGCCCAGGCCTTCGCCGAGATCCGGGCCGCCAAGGACAGCTTCAAGGGATGAACTCGAGCGTGAACGACAAGGCCCCCATGGAACGTGGCGTATCCGGCGATCTGGGCGCCAGGGAGATCGTCCGGATGCTGGAGCTGCAGCCGCATCCCGAAGGCGGCTGGTACCGCCAGACCTTCCAGGACGAACCCGGCCCCGACGGTCGGGCGAAGTCGACCTGCATCTATTTCCTGCTGGAGGCCGAGCAGGTCTCGGTCTGGCACCGGGTCGACGCGGTCGAGACCTGGCACTGGTACGCCGGCGCTCCGATCTCGTTGACGCTGTCGCCGCCCGACGCCAAGGGCGTGACGGCCTATGTCCTGGGCCCGGATCTGCGTGCGGGCTGCCGGCCGCAGGTGGTCGTGCCGACCCTTTGGTGGCAGACCGCCGTCAGCCTCGGCGCCTGGACCCTGGTCGGCTGCACCGTGGCCCCGGGCTTCCGGTTCGAAGGCTTCGAAATGGCGCCGGCCGACTGGAGCCCCTCGCGCGCTTGATCCCGCCAGGGGCGCGGCGCTTCGCCGCAGGCGTAACAGTGTAATACCCATAGTGGGCAACTTGGTCGCATGGCGTCGCTTCAGGAGCCATGCAATCCATTTCAAGTCAGCTAAAACGCTGGCTGTGGGGAAACCGAGTCGCAAATGTCAGACGAGTTCGTGAATGCTCGCGCAGCCACCCGCTACGCGACCGACTACATTCTGCGTTGGGTGGAGATCGCCAACGAAGTTCATGGCTCCGACCTCCTCTATGCTTTGGTTTTCACCACCCTCTGGGCGGGCAATTGCTCGCACATTCGCGGCGGCGTCTATCCCGACATCGACGATGTTCCCCCCGACCACGAGCGACGCCCCCTGACGGTGCGTCAGGTGGCCGATTCCCTGGGTCTGCCCTACGAGACGGTCCGCCGCCGCTTCGTCGAGATGCTGGAGAAGGGGATGGCTCAGCGGGTCGGGCGCGAGGGCTTCATCGTGCCGCAGTCCGCCTTGGCCAGGCCCGAGGTCCTCCACGGTCTCCGCCGCTCGCACCAGAGCCTGATGCGCTTCCTGAAGGAACTGAAGATGGTTGGCGTCGAGGCGGCCTGATCGATCGCCGTCACGCGGTCCGGAGGACTCTGATCAGGCGCTTTCGCGGACCACCAGCCTGACCGGCGAGAGGGTCGAGGGTGCCTCCTGGCCCGCCATGCGGCGGAACAGCAGATCGACCATGGCCCGGGCTCCGGACGCCAGATCCTGGCACACCGTGGTCAGGGGCGGGGTGCTGTGCTGAGCCAGCACGATGTCGTCGAAACCCACAACCGCCACGTCGGCCGGAACGCGCCGACCCGCCTTGGCCAGGGCGCGCAGAGCGGCCAGCGCGATGACGTCGGAGAAGGCGAAGATCGCGTCGAACGGCGCGCCGGAGGCCAGGAATTCGGTCACGGCCTTCTGGGCCTCGTCCACGGTGTAGGGGGCGGGGACGACCAGCGCGGGATCGAAGGCGATCCCCGCCTCCTCCAACCCCTTGCGATAGCCCACGAACCGCTGGGCCGCCTCCGGGGCGTCGATCGCGCCGAGAAAGACGATGCGACGGCGACCGCCCGCGGCAAGATGAGCCACCGCCAGGCGTCCGCCCTCGACATTGTCGCTGCCCACCGAGCAATAGGTCTGGCCAGGCAGCTGCGCGCCCCAGACGACCATCGGGCGGTAGGTGTTGGCGACCGCGTTCAGCGCCTCGTGCTGGGTGCTCTGGCCGATCAGCAGCAGGCCGTCGGCGCGATGCGACTGAATGATCCGTTCCAGCCAGCCCGGCTCGGTGGTGATGATCTTGTTCAGCAGCACCGAATAGTCGCGGCGGGTGATCTCGTCGGCCAGCCGTCCGACCATCTCCAGGAAGAACGGGTCCGAGATCATCTGGCCGGCCTCGTGGGCCAGCGGGATGATGACGCCGATCGTGTCGGTCTTGCGCAGGCGCAGGCTGCGCGCCGACTGGTTGACGACATAGCCGTGAGTCTGGGCCAGCTCGACGATCTGGTCGCGCAGGGTCTTGGGGATCAGCGGATTGCCGGCCAGGGCGCGCGACACCGTCGAGATCGACACGCCCGCCATGCGAGCGATGTCGGCCATCTTAAGGCGTCCCCGCTCGGGCGCCACGGCGATGTCTTGGCTATGCATGGAAAGACAACGGAACCTTGCAGAGGTGGAAAGCCCGCGCTGGCGTCGCCATCGGGCGCGACGGGTTTCAGCGGGGCCGAATTTGGCGAACACCGCTATGCGACGCCGGTAAACGGCTGCTGAGGCTTTATGGTTACGCTGGTCGCGACCGGGCGAAGTTCAGCGATCCAGCACCTTGATGATGCGTTTCGACGACGGCCGACCGGCCAGGCCCTGGTCGGGTGAATAGGTGATGGTCAGAGAGCCATCCTTCAGCGAGGCGGCGGGTTTGCGCCCCTCGGCCAGCAGGACCCTGAAGATGCGCGAAATCACCGACCGATCGCCCTTGCGCGCCATGCGCTCGAACGCCTCGGCCACCACCGTCGCCGAGTCCGCGGCCAGGACCGATGTTTCGGGACGCACGTCCTCCACGGTCGAGAACTCCACGAGATGCTGGGCCGCGCGCGTGGCCCTGGCCGAGGCCAGGGTGACCCGCTGAACGAAGACGTTGAACGAGATGATCGCCGGCGGCTGGATCGACGAGGCCCGGCCCGACAAGGCCGCCGCCGTACCCATCGGGACGTCGTCGGTGAACAGGATCATCCCGCCCAGCTTGGTGATCCGCAGCACCGGCTCGCCCAGGTCGTTGCGATAGATGACGTCGCCGCGCGAGGCGGGCTGGGGCGACAGCACCCAGACCTCGGCGCTGTTGTCGAACTTGATCAGGGGCTGGGGGGCGGCCTTGTCGAAGACGAAGGTCCCGCCGGTCTCGGATACGTAGCGGGCCACGGGCGGCGCCGCGACCCGGCGGGCCTCGGCCGGTCCCTTGTGGCCGAGCAGAGCGTCCCGCAGCGAATGCGGCAGTTGCTGGGCGTTCGCCGACGCCGCCATGGCCATCAGAGCGGCGATCGCCAGGACCACCCTGGCCCCCGTCACGTCCAACTCCGCCTTACAGAATTTCATACGATCCGTACTGCCCGCCGAGTGGGGCGAATCTTGGACGGCAAAGCGTCGATCCCCCGAAGACGGGCGCATGAGGCCAAAACGCCACAGCCGCCGTCAAGCCCGGCTTCGAGGGATGCGACCCGGGCGAGGCGACGCCCAGGCCGTGGTCAGGCCATGTACTGGCCGCCGTTCAGCGTCAGCGTCGCGCCGGTCACGAAGCCGGCCCGCTCGCCCGCCAGGAACGAGACCATGTCTGCGATCTCCTCGCCCTTGCCCAGACGGCCGACCGGGATGCCGGCGATGATACCCGCCAGGACGTTTTCCGGCACCGCGGCCACCATGTCGGTGTCGATATAGCCGGGGCAGATCACATTGACCGTGACGCCCTTCTTGGCGTTCTCCAGGGCCAGGGCCTTGGTGAAGCCGATCAGGCCGGCCTTGGCCGCCGAATAGTTGGTCTGACCCATCTGGCCCTTCTGGCCGTTGATCGAGCTGATGTTGATGATCCGGCCCCAGTTGCGATCGCGCATACCCTCGATGACCGGACGGGTCATGTTGAAGGCCGAGTCCATGTTGACCCGGATCACTTCCGACCACTGGTCGTAGGTCATCTTGTGCAGCATGCCGTCGCGGGTGATGCCGGCGTTGTTGACCAGGATGTCGATCGGGCCCAGCTCGGCCTCGACCTTCTTCACCGCGGCCTGGCAGTCGTCGAACGAACCGACATTGCCCTTCACCACCATCACGCCCAGGTCCTTGGCGCAGGCCTCGGCGGCCGCCTCGTTGCCGGAATAGCCCGCCGCCACCTTGTAGCCGTCGGCGATCAGCCGCTCGCAGATCGCCCGACCGATGCCGCGGGTGCCGCCGGTCACGAACGCAACTCTCGTCATTTCTCTCTCCCGATATTCTTATTGCTTGTTGCTTGTTGCTTGTTGCCTGGCGGATCGCCGCGACCGCGCGCCCCGCCGTGTTCGACAGGGCGCGCCGGCGCGGCCGACGGCCAGACGGTCAGACCGCCTCGACGCACATGGCCACGCCCATGCCGCCACCGATGCACAGGGTCGCCAGACCCTTGCGGGCGCCGGAGCGCTTCATCTCGTGCAGCAGGGTGGTCAGGATCCGCGCGCCCGAGGCGCCGATCGGGTGGCCGATGGCGATAGCGCCGCCGTTGACATTGACCTTGGCCGGATCGAGTCCCAGCTCGCGGACCACGCACAGCGATTGGGCGGCGAAGGCCTCGTTGCTCTCGACCAGGTCGAGGTCGGCCACGGTCCAGCCGGCCTTCTCCAGGGCCTTCTTGCTGGCCGGGATAGGCCCGGTGCCCATGATCTCGGGCTCGACGCCGGCATTGGCCCACGAGGCGATGCGGGCCAGCGGCTTCAGGCCGCGCTTCTTGGCTTCCTCGGCGCTCATCAGCACCAGGGCGGCGGCGCCGTCATTGAGGCCCGAGGCGTTGGCCGCGGTGACCGAGCCGTCCTTGGCGAACGCGGGCTTGAGGCCCGAAATGCCGTCCAGCGTCACGCCGTGGCGGATGAACTCGTCCTTGTCGACCACCACGTCGCCCTTGCGGCCCTTGATGGTGACCGGAACGATCTCGTCGTCGAACTTTCCGCCCTTCTGAGCCGCCTCGGCCTTGTTCTGGCTGGCGACGGCGAACTTGTCCTGGTCCTCGCGGGTGATCTGCCAGCGCGAGGCGATGTTCTCGGCCGTCTGGCCCATGTGGTAGCCGTGGAAAGCGTCCCACAGGCCGTCCTTGATCATGGTGTCGACGAAGCTGAGGTCGCCCATCTTCTGGCCGCCGCGCAGGTTCTGGGCGTGAGGCGCCTGGCTCATGCTCTCCTGGCCGCCGGCCACCACGACGCTGGCGTCGCCGGCCGCGATCTGCTGGGCCGCCAGGGCCACGGCGCGCAGGCCCGAGCCGCACAGCTGGTTCAGGCTCCAAGCGGGGCTCTCCACCGGCACGCCGGCCTTCACCGAGGCCTGACGCGCGGGCCCCTGGCCGGCGCCGGCCTGCAGCACCTGACCCAGGATGACCTCGTCCACGTCGCTCGGCTTGAGCCCGGCGCGTGAGATGGCGGCCTCGATGGCGATCTTGCCCAACTCCGAAGCGGGCAGGCCGGACAGCGCCCCGTTGAACGAGCCAACCGGCGTGCGGGCGGCGGAAACGATGACGATGTCGCTCATGCGATAGCTCCCGTAACGTTTTGCGTGACGCCTTTCGCGGTTGCGGCGCCACTGTTTTTGCAGTGCAGCACCACCTTGCACATCCATACCGCGTTCGTCACGGGCACATTTTCACGGCTTTGCGACAGGTCCAAGTCATCTGACCACTGGCGCCATGCCTTTGCATTCGCGATAGTGCGATGCGAAAAGCGGATGTAACCGCTGTCCTAGGGAACGAAATGTCCGAGAACCCTGAAAAAGGCGAAACGGCCGCCGGGGCCGAAAAGACGGCCGGCCAGCGCGTGATCATCAAGAAATACGCCAACCGTCGCCTCTACAACACAGCATCTTCCTCGTACGTCACCCTCGAGCACCTGTCCGAGATGGTGAAGGAGGGCGTCGATTTCGTCGTCTACGACGCCAAGAGCAACGAGGACATCACCCGCTCGGTCCTGACTCAGATCATCTTCGAGGAAGAAAATCGCGGCGGGGGTCAGAACCTGCTGCCGATCCAGTTCCTGCGCCAGCTGATCGGCTTCTACGGCAACTCGATGCAGGCCTTCCTGCCGTCGTATCTCGAGATGTCGCTGGAGAGTTTCACCAAGCAGCAGGAACGCCTGCGCGGCCAGCTATCCAACCTGGCGCCGGGCAAGATGCCGGGCCTGGGGGTCTATGAAGAGCAGATCCGCCAGAACATGGCGCTGTTCGACCGCGCCATGAAAATGTTCTCGCCGTTCGCCTATGTCCGCCCGGAGGACGCGCCCGCCGCCCAGCCGGAGCCGGCCCCGGCCGCGACGCCCGCCCCCAGCGACGACTCGCTCGCCGACCTCAAGCGCCAGCTGGAGTCGATGCAGGAGCAGATCGCCAAATTAGCGAACAAGTCTTAACCACGCCGCGCCATGTCTTCTTAACCGTCCAGTCTCTACCTTCACTTGCATGAACGGCCCGATCGATCCCATTCGACGCCTCAGCCTCATGCGCCGCGCCCTGCCCGCGCCGCGCAAGGCCGACCGTCATGAAACCGAGGAAGAGGTCGTGTTGTCGGTCGAGGACGAAGACGAGCGCCCCGCGCCGTCACCGCCACGCCGCGAGGGTTTCGCCGCCTTCGCCGCCCACCTGATGGGACAATCCGGCCAGAAGCGCGGGCTGCGCGGTGGGCAGGAAGTGCTCGACGCGGCCAGATCGACCTATCTCGGCACGGAATATTCGGGTCCGGCCGATCGCCGTCCCAAGACCGGCCTGATCAAGAAGACCAACATCTAGCGCCTTAGCGCGGCCAGTTCGGCCTCCAGGGCCGCGACCCTGGCCTCCAACGCCGCGATGCGCTGGCTGTCGCCGACCGGCGGCGGCCGCACCCCCGCGCGCGAGGCGGCCTCGGCCGAGGTCACGCCCAAAAGTTCAGCGAAGACAGAGACTTCTCGCATCGACAGCTCTCGCTGATCCTTGAAGGCCAGCGCCAGCTCGGCCTCGCTGAGCCCGGCCGCCGCGGCCAGGACCGAACGATCCAGGCCTCTCCGCGCCAGTTGCTCGTCGTACCAGGCCTGGTCGAAGAACAGGGCCATCAGCGACCAAGGCCCGACTGGCGCCAGTCTTGCTTAACCGATGGTGAATTCGTCGCCCCGGGTCCCGCCATGCTGTCCCTCGCCATCCGCATCTTCGACGTCACCGTCGTGGCCCTGATCTTCACGGCCCTGACCTAGCGCGCCTACGCGCTTTCCAGCAGCATCATCGTGCCCTGGCCGCCGTCGGCGCAGATGCTGACGATGGCGCGCTCGCCCTTGGGACGGGCCGCCAGCTCCTTCACCGCCTGGCTGAGGATCCGCGCGCCGGTCGCCCCGAACGGGTGGCCCAGCGCCAGGCTGCCGCCGTTGGGGTTCATGCGCTCGCGCGGGAAGCTCCCCATCGGCGCGGTGACGCCCGCCTTCTCGGCCAGGAACTTGGCGCTTTCCCACGCGGCGATGTGCGACAGCACCTGGGCGGCGAACGCCTCGTGGATCTCCCACAGGCCGACATCGGCGTAGGTCAGGCCGTTGCGCGCCAGCATTCGCGGCACGCCATAGGCCGGGGCCATCAGGAGGCCCTCGTGACGCAGGTCGATCGAGGTGACCTCGTAGTCGACGATCCGCACCTTGGGCGTCTCGCCCGGAAGGCGGGCCATGCCCGCCACGGACCCGACCCAGATCGCCGCGGCGCCGTCGGTCAGCGGCGAGGAATTACCCGCCGTCAGCGTGCCCTTGCCGCTAGTCTTGTCGAAGGCGGGACCCAGCTTGGCCAGTTTCTCCAGCGAGGTGTCCTTGCGCGGGATGGTGTCGCGGCGGGTCTCCCCGATGGGAATGACAAGGTCGTCGAAGAAGCCGCTCTCCCAACCCTTCACCGCGCCCTGGTGGCTGGCCAGGGCGATGGCGTCCTGGTCGGCGCGCGACAGGTTCCAGTCCTTGGCGGTGATCTCGGTGTGCTCGCCCATCGACAGACCCGTCACCCGGTTGACCACCTTGGGGATGAACAGGCGCACGTCCTTCAGGTTCAGCGCGCCGAGGGCCGCCAGGCGTTGCTGGCCGGTCTTGGCGCCCTGGAATTTGCGGATCCAGTCCGAGAGGGCGACCGAAAGACCCAGTTGCACCCGGCTCATGCTCTCCACGCCACCGACCAGGGCGAGGTCGCGACCACGCCCGTCGACCATGCCGGCCGCCTCGATCGCGCCGATCATGCTGGTCGAGCAGGCCATGACCGTCGAGAAGGCGGGAATGGTCGGATCGCCGCCGGCGTCCAGCAGCACTTCGCGGGCGAGATTGCTCCAGGTGAGGTTGGGAATGACCGTGCCCCAGACGGCGAAGTCGGGCCGGGCGCGCGCCAGCATCGCCTTGACCACCGGGACGGACAGGCCGATCGCGTCGTGGCCGGCCAGCGGGCCGTCGACCTTGGCGAACGGCGTGCGGACGCCCGAGGCGATCCAGACGTCCGAGGATGAGGTGGGCGTCGATTTGGCGGCGGGCATGGTCGCTCTCCGATGGGCGGGAATCTTCGCCTATATGGTGTCGCCAACCGCTTCTTGTCGAATTCCCTCACGACCGGATTTGCACGGGGCCGCCGACCGGCTTAATCCGGCGACATGAGCACGCATCAAGACTTCGACGCCAAGAAAGCCCGCGCCCAGGCGTGGTTCGAAAGCCTGCGCGACCAGATCTGCGCCGAATTCGAGCGGCTGGAGGACGAAGCGCCGGCCGATCTCTATCCGGGCGTCGCGGGCCGTTTTGAGAAGAAACCCTGGGACCGCGCGGCTGGCGGCGGCGGGGTGATGGGCATGATGCACGGGCGCCTGTTCGAGAAGGTCGGCGTCCACGTCTCGACCGTGCATGGGACGTTCACGCCCGAGATGGCCAAGAACATGCCCGGCGCCGACGAGGATCCTCGCTTCTTCGCCACCGGCATCAGCCTGATCGCGCACATGACCAATCCGCGCGTGCCGGCCGTGCACATGAACACTCGCTTCATCGCCACCACCAAGAGCTGGTTTGGCGGTGGCGGCGACCTGACGCCCCTGCTGGGCTATCAGCGCCAGCAGGACTTCCCGGACGCCATCGACTTCCACGCCGCCTACAAGCGCGCCTGCGACAAGTACGATCCAGCCTGGCACGCCAAGTACAAGGCCTGGTGCGACGAGTACTTCTTCCTGCCCCACCGCAACGAGCCGCGCGGGATCGGCGGCGTGTTCTACGATCACCACGACAGTGGCGACTGGGAGCGCGACTTCGCTTTCACCCAGGACATCGGCCGGGCCTTCCTGGAGATCTATCCCACCCTGGTCCGCCGCCGCATGGGCGAGGCCTGGACCGCCGACGAGCGCGAGCAGCAGCTGGTCCAGCGGGGCCGTTACGTCGAGTTCAACCTGCTCTACGACCGGGGCACGACCTTCGGCTTGAAGACCGGCGGCAATGTGGAGTCGATCCTCAGCTCGATGCCGCCGGCGGTCAAATGGCCCTGATGAGGGGCGCCGGGGCGGGGTCCAGGCGTTAGGCGGGCCAGGCGACGACGCCGCTGGCGAGAAAGGTCGCGGCGAACGCCGCCACCTTGGCCTGACGCTCGGTCAGGTCCGCGCCCGCCTCGCCCGGCGGGAAATAGTCACCGTGGTCGTATTTCAGCCCGTCGCCCAGTTTCACGCCGGGAACCGATGGGGCGGCGGGGCGCGACCAGCGCGGGCCATAGCGGCCCAACGCGCCCCGAACCGGATTGTCCCGGTCGCCCAGGAAGACGTCGCCGAACCAGTCGCCGATCGGATAGGCCAGACGCAGCACGATATCCTTGCGCGAGGCGACGTAGGTCAGCCGGCCGCTGTTCTTGAGGCTGACGTCATAGGGCGTCTCGAGACAGTCGTCGTCGGTCGCCGCCGCGGTCAGGCAGACGCGCGCGGCCTTGCGGTCGAGGCCGGCCACCGCCTCCAGCGCCAGCCGGCCGCCCAGGCTGTGGGACAGGAAGCAGACGTCCTGCGCCGCGGCCAGCACGCGATTGGCGTAGCCCGCCAGCAACCGCCCGCCCCGCACGGCGTCGCGCCATTCGCCGGGATAGTTGATCACGGGGATCACCGCATCGCCCGGCCACAGCACCCCGACCGGCAGGAAATCTGGAGGCAGCAGCCCGTGAAGCCGCCGGTCCAGCAGGGCCAGCGACCGCAGCCCCTTGGCGTAGGTGACGTTGAAACCGTGGATCATGAACACCAGGGTCCGGCCCGCCGTCGCTCGCGCCGCCTCGAGGTCGGTCAGGAACCGCACCGAGGGATCCTGGCCAAGGCCCTGGCTCTCGATCATGCGCGCCGCGGGAGCCAGATCGCGACCGCCGGCGCCCGCGCGCAGCGTAAGATACAGGGTCATGGAGACGGCGCGCGTTCGGCCTTGACCGCCTTGGCCGCCGCGGTCAGGGCGCTGACCAGATCCTTGGCGACCGGCGCGATGGGCACGGCCAGGACGCCAACCAGGAGCGCGCCACCCCAGCCGTAGGTGTTTGGGACCAGCAGCGAGGCCACCTGCGCGAGCGCGACGGCGACAACCCCCGCCAACACGCGCGAGGCGTTCCGATAGGCCTGGTCGGCCAGATCGAAGGCCGCGTCCAGCCGCGCGCCGACGGCCGCCTCGGCGCGACCGAGCAGGTCGACGTCCTGTTGATCCAGCTCCGCGCCCGTGGCGAGCTTGCCCGCGACGATCGCCAGCGTCTCGGGGTCGACCTTGGCGACCCCGGCGAGTTGCGCGGCCGTCTTGTCGTTCAGACCGAGGCGCAGGATCGAGCGGATGGCGGCGATCTGGTCATCGCGGGGCCTGCCGTTGATCCAGTGGGACAGGATCACGCTCTCCCAGTCCGCGCCGATGGCCGCGGTCAGCACCTCCGACAACTCCGAGGCCGTCGCGCGCACATATCGAAAGCCGATCCGCGACACCCCGCCGCCGGGGATCGCCTTGAAAGCGTCGACGAGACTCATGGCGGCCATGCCCAGGCCGCCTATCGCCGCGATCGCGGCGATGACGATGTCGAGTTTCTCCATGCCCCGCTCCTGAAGAACGGCGCTATTCAGACAGTAAAATCGCGAAAATGCAAGGATAAGTAGTGTATGCGGGAAGTTCGCCTAGGCCGATGGGCAGCGGGCGCCCGCGTCGATCCAGGCCGCGATCAAGTCGCCGAACGCCCGCTGCGAGCCCGGCGCCGGCCTGCGGCCCGCGCCCGGGTTCCACGCCCAGCCGACCAGATGATCTTCGGCCATGTGATGTCGGATCTGATCCAGGGAGCGACCGCCATTGCGCGCGGGGTCCTTGATCTGCGCGCAGATGGCGCCCAGGGACTTGCCCTGCCAGGCCATCTCGACCGGCGCGAGCGCCCACTTCGGGTCGCCGGGTATGCTCTGGATATCCCGCCCCCAGGTCGGGACATTGGCCGAGCCATGGCAGGAGAAGCACGGCATCCCCGCCGGACCATGACCGCTGTCGCCGGCGACCATCGGCGGGTCGTGCGGATGAAGGTCGTCGCCCTGGGTCGGGCGGCGCTCGACCGGGTGGCAGTTGAGGCAGCGCGGGCTCTGGATCACCCTGCCCGCCTCGGTGAACAGGGCGACCGAACGCGCTCCGGGATCACGGATTGATTGGAAGCTGACGACCGTGCGCAAGACCTCGGGCGCCGACGCTGGCTGGGAGGGCTGGCCCGTCCCGGCCGCAACCGCGCCGCCGAGCGCCAGGGCTCCGGCAAGGATCGTGAGGGTGGTCAACCGCATGAACCGACTCCCGAGAGGTGCGAGAGTCGGAACGTTTTAGTTCAACGCGAAGTTTCCTGGGCCAGGAACCGCGTGATCCATTCGGCCATCCGGGCGCGATCGTTCGGCGCGGCCAGGCTGGCGATCGCGGCCTCGGCCTGTTCGTCCGTGAAACGCGTCCCGCGCCGCGCCTCGATCAGCGCCGTGGCGTAGGCCGGATCGAACTCGGGATGGAACTGCATCGAGATCGCCTTGGCCTCGTCGTAGGCCAGGACGCCGTAGGGCGTGAACGCGCTGCCGGCCAGCACCCGCGCGTCGGGCGGCAGCTCGACCACCTGGTCCTGGTGCGAGCCCGGCACGGCCACCGTGACGGCGTCATCCATCCAGGGCGCGGCGCCGGAGACGTCGTAAGCCTGCAAGCCCACGCCCCAGCCCTTGTCGGATTTCTCGACCTTGCCGCCGAACGCCTCGGCCATGATCTGGTGGCCAAAGCACACCCCGACCAGCGGCGTCTCGCCCTTGGCCTGGCGCAGGAACGTCTTCAGCGGCTCGATCCAGGGCAGCGGTTCGTAGACGCCCGCCGCCGAGCCGGTGATCAGATAGGCGTCGTTCTCGGCGGGATGCTCGGGCAGACGGCCCTTCTGAACGTCATAGACCCGATAGGCGTAGCGCGGTCCCAGCAGCGTCTCGAACATCGAGGAATAGCTGCCGTACTTTTCCAGCAGGTCGCCGGGCGGTTCGCCGGTCTCGAGCAGGCCGATCTTCACGCCTGTCTGCGTGCTCCGGCTCAATAGACCATCCCCTGGGCGACGGCCTTCAGACGTTCGATAACGCTGAACTTGTCCTCGATGAAGTCCTGGTCGATCCACCAGAGCTCCACCTCGCGCATGACCTTGCCGACCATCGGCCCCTTGGGCACGCCCGCCTTCATGACCTCCTCGCCCGACAGCGGAAGGGTCGGCGGGGTCCAGGTCTCGGCCAGGGCCAGCAGCGCCCGCCACTGCGGCGCGGTCGAGGCCCGCTCGGCGCCGGCCCAGGCCAATTTCACCCGATCGCGGAAAGTCGCCGTCCCCAGGGCGTAGATGACGCGGCGCGCCTCGCGCGGGCTCATCCAGGAAACGATCCGAGGCTCCTGGCCCACCGCCCCGACGATCCGGTCGCGGTCGGCGTTGGACAGGCGAAGCCCTTCGGCCAGCACTCGCGCGCCCTCGACATCGCCGGGGATCAGGGCGGCCAGGCGCAGGACCGGATCGGTCTCGAACAGCTGCTCGGTCTCAATGGCCACCAGCGCCTCGAAGCGGGCCAGCGACGTCACCGTGGGCAGGATCACGGGCATCACGCCGGCGGCGGCCATCAGCCGCAAGACCGCGCGCGGATCGTCGGCCGCCAGCGTCTTCATCAGCTCCTTCTGGATCCGCTCGGCCGTGCCGCCCAGCAGCATGTCCTTCAGCGCCCCGCAGGCGGCCAGCGCCTCGGCGTTCGGCTCGCCCCGTCCATACCAGGCCTGAAAGCGGAAGAAGCGCAGGATGCGCAGATAGTCCTCGCGGATGCGGGTCATGGGGTCGCCGACGAACACCACCCGCCCCTCGCGCGCGTCGTCCACGCCCTCGCCGGTCGGATCGTAGACCTGCCCCTCTGCGTCCGCGTAGAGCGCGTTGAAGCGGAAATCGCGGCGCTGGGCGTCCTCGGCCCAGTCGTGGGTGAACGCCACCACCGCCCGCCGGCCGTCGGTGGCGACATCCCGGCGCAGGGTGGTGATCTCGAACGCCCGCCCGCCCGAAAGCCCGGTGATGGTGCCGTGCTCGACGCCGGTGGGCAGCGCGCGCAATCCCGCCTGCTCCAGCGCCTCGATGGTCTGGTCCGGCGTCAGGACGGTGGCGATGTCGATGTCGTCGACCGGCTTGCCCATCAGGGTGTTGCGCACGCAGCCGCCGACGAAGCGAGCGCAGCCGGCGCCGCCCTTCGCCTCCAGCGCCGCCATCACCGCCCGCGTCTGGGCCGCCGCCATCCAGGGCGTCTTGCCGATCGATACGCCGCTCAATCCAGGCTCCCCCTCATGTTGTTGCTTGCAGCCTAGTCGGAATGCGCAGGCGCTTCATTGTAAAGCCGCTCGTAGAGCGACCGCAGCATGCCCGCCGTCGCGCCCCAGATGAACCGGTCGTTCCACGGCATGGCGTAGAAATTCCGCCGCTCGCCGCTGGGCGTGTCGCGATGTTGGCGTTGGTGGTTAGCCGGATCCATCAGGAAGCTGAACGGCGTCTCGAAGACGTCCGCCACCTCTTCCGGGCTGGGAACGAAGGTCGCTTGCGGATCGATGAAGCCGACCACCGGCGTCACGTGGAAGCCGGTCACCGTCTGGTAGCCATGCAGCAGGCCCGCCAGGGTGACGCAGGCCGGATCCAGCCCCACCTCCTCGTTGGCCTCGCGCAAGGCCGTGACCCACGGCGTCTCGCCCGGGTCGCAACGACCGCCCGGAAAGGCGATCTGGCCGGTGTGGCTGCGCAGGGTGTCGGCGCGACGGGTCAGCAGCACGGTCGGGCCATCTTCGTGCTCGACCAGCCCCACCAGCACCGCGGCGGGGCGCAGGGCGTGGGGGTTGTCGAACTTCATGCCGGGATTGAGGTCGAAGTCCGAACGCACCGGATTGGCCAGGCTGGGGTCGTAGCTCTCGATCGGGTCCAGGCGGCTGGCGATCCAGGCGCGGCGTTCCTCACGCGTCATGCCGTCGCCGCTCCGGGCGGGGCGATCGGGAAGAACGCGCCATTCGAGGTCACGCCCCAGGTGTCGCCCCGCGGCGTGGCCATCTCGACCAGCTCGTAGAAGACCGGACGGGCGATCAGCGCCTCCAGCCCCCGGCGCACGTGCAGATAGGGGCGCGGCTCGCCCGTGGCCGGATCGATCTCGACCCGGATGGCGTTGTCCGGTCCCGCCACCACGGTGTCGCCGACATTGGTCTGGAAGACCAGCGCTTCTCCCCCCTCGCCTTCCAGTCGGTCGACGCGCGTGGCGATGAACGGCGCGTCCTCGACCGTGATCTTCATCTTCTCGACGGGCGTGACCAGGTAGTAGCCGTCCGGATCGCGGCGCAGCACCGTCGAGAACAGCCTCACCAAGGCTTCGCGGCCGATCGGTGAGCCCTCGTGGAACCAGACGCCGTCCTTGCGGATGCGGATGTCGATCTCGCCGCAATGGGGCGGGTTCCACAGCCATACCGGCGGCAGGCCGCGTTCGCCGGCGGCCCCCGCCTGCGCGTTTCGGGCCGCCTGGGCGACGCCTTCCAGGCCGGGAGTGGCGGGCGCGTCGGTCATGCCGATCAGTTAGGCCGTCCCGCCCTCCGGCTCAAGCGATCATGCCGCGGGTTTGGCGCCGGGCGCGATCGCGACGAGGCCGGCCAGGCCCTCGTCGCCGCCTTGCCGCAGCGGCAACAGCAGCACGCGGCGTTGATCCACCGGTCCCGGCATGACCACGTCAGCCGTATGGGCGTTGGTGAAGCCGATCCGGCCGAAATAGGGTCCGTCGCCGACCAGCAGCACCGCCCGCCATCCGGCGGCGCGCGCGGCCTCGCAGGCGTTTTCGACCAGGGCTTGGCCGAGGCCGGCGCTGCGCTCGTCCGGATCGACGGCCAGCGGCCCCAGGAAGGCGACGGCCTGGCCGCCGATCGTCACCGGCCACATCCGGCAGCAACCGACGGGTTCGCCGTCACGCAAGGCGACGAACGAGCAGTCGCCCAGCAGGGCGTTGCCCTCACGCAGGCGCTCGGACGACTTGGCGAAACGGCCGGGGCCGAACACCCGGTCGATCAAGGCGGTGACGGCGGCCTCCATGGCCGGGGTCTCGTGGACCAGCGGCGGGTAGGCGGGCGCGGAATCAAGGGTCTTTGGAACGGAGGTCATCGGCCTTCGGAAATACGAGAGAACGTCGGGGGCTCCCGACGCGAAGGCGCGAAGGGAGAGCTTCAGATCGTGGCGCGTTCGCGCGGCATTCGTCGCAGGCGTCGCATGCCTGGCGCTCCTCATTGGTTCGGATCGCGGCTTCGCCACGGTCCAAGGCTCCAAAAGATGCGCGCGCTGTAGGACCAAGCCTTTCTCAGGTCAATAACGTTGCGGCGCGGGAGCTTCGCCCTATGTTGCGACCCAATGTCCGACCCTGCCTCCGCCCCCCGCCCAGACGAAGCCGCCGACACGTCTACCCGAGCCCTGTTGCGGGAGCGTGACTTCGTCATGTTCTGGGTGGCGCGCTTCGTCTCCACCCTGGGGGTGCAGATCCAGTCGGTGGCCCTGGGATGGCAGGTCTACGCGATCGCCCGCCTGACCCTTTCCGTGGGCGAGTCGGCGTTCATGGTCAGCATGATCGGCCTGGCGCAGTTCGTGCCGCTGTTCCTGCTGACCCTGATCGCCGGCGAGACGGCGGATCGACGGACCCGCAAGCTGATCGTCGCCGCCACGCTGGCGCTGGACGCGGTCAGCGCCGGCGTTCTGCTGACCCTGGCCCTGCTGGGCTCGCATCACCTGTGGCCGATCTTCGCCGTCTCGGTCGTATTCGGCGCCAGCCGCGCCTTCCTCTCCCCCGCCAGCAGCGCCATGGGCCCCATGCTGGTGCCGCGCCCGCTGCTGCCGCGCGCCATCGCCTGGAATTCGCTCTCCTGGCAGGCCGGCTCGATCGTCGGCCCGGCGCTGGGCGGCCTGCTGCTGATCCACTCGCCGGCCATGGCCTTCGGCGCCTCGCTGGCCCTCTATAGCGTCGCCGCCCTGCTGGCGCTGATGATCCGCCACCCGACCAAGCCCGAAAGGCAGCCCGGGTCGCGCATGGAGCTGATCAAGGAAGGCCTGTCGTACGTCTGGAACAACAAGATCGTCTTCGGCTCGATCTCGCTGGACCTGTTCGC
>NZ_DATFAV010000165.1:0-27834 GCF_035254145.1 Caulobacter sp.
CGCGGCCAGATCGATTGATCCGGCCGCGACAGGCTGGCGACTTTGGGGCCTTCATGACCACCTTCGACGAACGCGAGCAGGGTTTCGAACGCAAGTTCGCGCTGGACCAGGAACTGGAATTCAAGGCGACCGCGCGTCGCAACCGCCTTCTGGGCGAATGGGCGGCCGGCCTGATGGGCCTGGCGACCGCCGAGGAATACGCGCGCGCGGTGGTCAAGTCCGACTTCGAACAGCCGGGCGACGAGGACGTCGTGCGCAAGGTTTTCGAGGATCTGAAGGGTTCGGGCGTCTCGATCAGCGAGAGCGAGGTCCGCATGAAGATGGCCGAGCTGCTGGCCCAGGCCCGCGAGCAGATCAAGGCCGGCGAGTAAGCTTTCACGTCCGCGAAGTTGAATGGGCCGTCCCTTGGGGCGGCCTTTTTCATGCGCCGCTCCAGCCACGCGTTCGATTTATTCTGAAAGTCGAATGATCCCGGGCCGCCCCATCTCGAACGCGCCGAACCGTTGCCGTGAAGGGAATTGGTTAACGCTGACGCGCGAGTTCGCGGACAGAATACACTTATGAGTTGTTAGAAATTCAAGTTTCCGGCCAGGTTTTATCTGGCGTCGTGGGGGAGAAGGATCAATCTGCCGCCGGGCTGGTCGTCGGGATCGCCCAAAGAGCAGGGAGAACGTCCTATGACTGCGGAAGTCGGTACGCTTCATACCCAAAAGACCGCCAGCGACGTGATCGGTCTGTATTTCGTCAAGGCCGTGGTCGGGAACGTCGGCATGCCTGGCGCCCCCGTCGTCAATCTGGCCCTGTCGGTTCAGGCCGCTTCGGGCCACGTCGCCGGCATCGCTGAAATCAGCCAGGCCATCGCGGGCGGCAATCACCGCTTCCCGGTGACGGGGCAGATCTATCAGACCGGCTTTGGGCCGAACCACCAACTGGTCTCGCTGCAGGGCGACTTCGTCTACAGCGTGCCGCCGCCGGCGATCGGCTCCTTCCTGGCCAAGTTCACCGCCGCCCTGTCGGTCGACCAGCAATGGAACGGCTCGGGCGGTTTCAACTATGTGACCACCCACGTCGAGAACGTGCCGGTCAAGAAGATCGCCTAGGCCCTCCAAGGCGCACTGCTCGCGCCGCCGTCGTGGGCGGCGCGAGCGACTTTCGATCGGCCGCCTCTACCAGATGCGCGAACGCTTTTCGGGCGGCAGGTAGAACTTGTCGCCGGGCTTGACGCCGAAGGCGGCGTACCAGGCGTCGACGTTGCGGGTCGGCCCGGTGACCCTGAAGCTGGACGGCGAGTGCGGGTCCGAGGCCATCTGCTGCTTGAGGGAGTCGTCCCGCGACTTGTCCCGCCAGGCTTGGGCGAAGGCCAGGAAGAAACGCTGGTCGCCGGTCATGCCATCGATCATCGGAGCGGGCTTGCCCTTCAGCGAGGCGTGGTAGGCGTCGTAGGCCACCTGCAGGCCGGCCAGGTCGGCGATGTTCTCGCCCATGGTCAGAGCGGCGTTGATCTTCATGCCCGGCACCGGCTCGTAGGTCCCGTACTGGCCGCCCAACACCGCGGCCTGGGCCTCGAAGCGCTTGGCGTCCTCGGCCGTCCACCAGTCGCGCAGCTTGCCGGTGTCGTCGATCTTGCGGCCCTGGTCGTCGAAGCCGTGGCTGATCTCGTGACCGATCACCGCGCCGATCGCGCCGTAGTTCACCGCCGCGTCGGCGGCCGGATCGAAGAACGGCGCCTGAAGGATGCCGGCGGGGAAGACGATCTTGTTCTCCAGGCCGCCGTTATAGGCGTTCACGGTCTGCGGGGTCATGGCCCACTTGCCGTGGTCGACCGGCTGGCCAAGGTCCTTCAGCGTATAGGCCCACTCGAAGGCGCCGCTGCGGCGTACATTGCCGTAGAGGTCGTTCGCGTCGAGCGTCAGGCCCGAATAGTCGCGCCACTTGTCGGGATAGCCGACCATCACCGACATCTTGGAAAGCTTGGTCAGGGCCGCCTGCTTGGTGGCCGGCGCCATCCACGGGGCCTTCTCGATGCGCGCGGCCATGGCCACCTTCAGGTTGGCGATCAGCTCCTGCATCTGGGCCTTGGACGAGGGCGGGAAGTACTTGGCCACATAGGCCTGGCCGACCAGTTCGCCCAGGCTTCCGTCGACCAGGGTCACGCCGCGCTTCCAGCGCGGCCGCAGCGAGGTCTGGCCGCTCAGCACCTTCACGAACTCGAAGCGGCTGTCGACGAAGCGCTTTGAGAGATAGGGCGACATCTCCTGCACGCCCTGCACCGTGCGCCAGGCTTTCAGGGTGTCCAGCGAGGTCTCGCCAAACAGCTTGGCGATGTCGCGGACGGCGGTCTTCTCGCCTAGCACAACCTGATCGCGGCCAGAGATGCCCGCGGCGGCCAGGTAATCCGTCCACGGAATTTCAGGCGCATAGGCCTGCAGCTCGGCCAGGCTGACGGGATTGTAGACCTTGTCGATATCGCGGCGGTCGGCGACCGGCCAGCTGACCTTGGCGATGGCGGTCTCGAAGGCGATCACGTCGGCGGCCGACTTGGCCGGATCGGCGTAGCCGGCCATCTTCAGCGCCCGCTCGGCGAAGGCCTTGTAGGCGTCCAGCTGCGGCTTGAAGCCGTCGGTCAGGTAGTAGTCGCGGTCCGGCAGCCCCAGGCCCGACTGACCGATATAGAGCGTGTTGATCTCGGGGGTCTTGGCGTCCGGATAGATGTCCAGCGAGAACAGGTCGGGGCCAAAGCCGCCGTGGGCCTGGCCCATCGCCTTGGCCATCTCGGCCTTGGACGAGACGGCGGCGATCGCCGCCAGGTCCACCTTCAGCGGAGCGTCGTCGACCTGCTCGACCTTGGCCTCGTCGGTGAAGCTCTTGTAGAGGCCGCCGATCGGCGTGGACGGATCGGCCGTCTCGATCAGCGTGCGCAGCTGATCCTGCGAGCGGTTGAAGACGTCGTAGCCGACGCCGGCGGACGGCTGGTCGGCGGGGATCGTCGTGCGCTTGTCCCAGGCGCCGTTGGCGTACTTGTCGAAATCATCGCCCGGCTTTACGGCCAGGTCGCGGGCCGTCAGATCGACGCCCCAGGCGCCGTACATCGGCTTGTCGGCGGCGATGGCCGCGCTGGAGATCGCGACCGCGGAAACGGCGGCCAGCAGGAAGATGCGCATTCGTAAGGTCCCCTCAATGTGAAGGGATGCTGCCCCAAGCACGGGCCGTGCGCAGATGAATTTCCTGTAATCTCGCGCGTCCTGCCGGGTCAGGCGCGGAGCCAGGACCTGAGTTGGCTCCAGACGTCGGCCTTCTGCTCGAAAGCCGCGCCGCATGCGCCGGAGATGACGAGGGCAGGGCGATCGTCGCGGCGCGCTCGCCGATCAGCTTGCCGCCCAGCTTCGCCGCCGTTCCGCCGTTGAAGGCCACGACCCGCAGCGCCGGCAGGGTCTCGATCAGGTTCAGCAGATCATTCGCCGCCGGATCGCGGATCGCCGCGTCCAGGCTGCCCGGCCGCTCGGCCTCGGCGATCACGTCCCACAGGCCAACGCTATGCGCCAGCAGGGCCGCCAGCCGCGCCTCATAGGCCAGCGGGACGAGGGGCGCGTCCAGCACGCCCTCCATCAGCCGCCAGAAGGCGTTCCTGGGATTGCCGTAATACTGCTGGGCGGCCAGCGAGGTCTCGCCCGGCAGGCTGCCCAGGATCAGGACGCGGGTGTTCGCGTCGACGACCGGTGGGAAGCCCGCCTTGCGCAAGTCGTTAGGCCTGCTCGCCGAAGACCCGCTTGAAGATCACGTCGACGTTCTTGGTGTGATAGCCGAGGTCGAACAGGCCCTCGAGCGCCTCGTTCGACAGGGCCTTGGACACCACCGGGTCGGCCTTGAGGAAGTCGAGGAAGCGGCCTTCGCCGCGCCAGACCTTCATGGCGTTGCTCTGGACGGCCGCATAGGCGTCCTCGCGCGACACGCCTTCCTGGGTCAGGGCCAGCATGACCCGCTGCGAGAAGACCAGGCCCCCCAGCTTGTCCAGGTTCTTGGCCATGTTGTCGGGATAGATGTTGAAGCGCTCGATGACGCCGGCGAGGCGCCGCAGGGCGAAGTCGAGGTGGATGGTGGCGTCGGGGCCGATGCCGCGCTCGACCGACGAGTGGCTGATGTCGCGCTCGTGCCAGAGGGCGACGTTCTCCATGGCCGGCACCACGGCCGAGCGGACCAGGCGGGCCAGGCCGGTCAGGTTCTCGGTCAGGATTGGGTTGCGCTTGTGCGGCATGGCCGAGCTGCCCTTCTGGCCCGGATCGAAGGGCTCCTCGGCCTCCAGCACCTCGGTGCGCTGCAGGTGGCGGATCTCGGTGGCCAGGCGTTCGACCGACGAGGCCACGACGCCCAGGGCCGCGAAATAGGCCGCGTGGCGGTCGCGCGGGATCACCTGGGTCGAGACCGGCTCGACGGCCAGGCCCATCTTGTCGGCGACGTGCTGTTCGACGCGCGGATCGACATTGGCGAAGGTGCCGACGGCGCCGGAAATCGCGCAGGTGGCGATCTCGAACTTGGCCATCGCCAGGCGCTCTTTGGCGCGCTGGAACTCGGCGTAGTAGCCGGCCAGCTTTAGGCCGAAGGTGATCGGCTCGGCGTGGATGCCGTGGCTGCGGCCGACGCAGACGGTCATCTTGTGCTCGAGCGCGCGGCGCTTGAGGGCGGCCAGAACGAGGTCGACGTCCTCCAGCAGGAGGTCGGTGGCGCGCGACAGCTGCACGGCGAAGCAGGTGTCCAGCACGTCCGAGCTGGTCATGCCTTGGTGCAGGAAGCGGGCCTCGGGGCCGACGATCTCCGACACGTGGGTCAGGAAGGCGATGACGTCGTGCTTGGTGACGCGCTCGATCTCGTCGATGCGGTCGCTGTTCCAGACCGCGTCGCGGCCCTTTTCCCAGATCGTCTCGGCGGCGAGCTTCGGGATGGTCCCGATCTCGGCCATGGCGTCGGCGGCGTGGGCCTCGATCTCGAACCAGATCTTGTACTTGGTCTGGCTGGACCAGATGGCGGCGGCTTCGGGGCGGGCGTAGCGGCTGATCATGCGCGGGCGTTTCGACCTGACTGGCCGGGGAGTCAAGGGAAGAGGCTTATTACTTGGGGTTCGAGATCCTCCCCCAAGCGGGGGAGGTGGCGCGAAGCGCCGGAGGGGGAAGTGCTCACTGCCTTGCCTCTTCCCCCTCCGTCGCCTCTTCGAGCCGACACCTCCCCCGCGAAGGGGGAGGATTTCGCCTTACTCTCCCGCCCGCTCCTTCATGTGCTTGACCATGCCGATAGCCGCCAACGCGTAGTGCACGCCCGCCCAGGCGTAGAAGCAGAGTGAGACGATGATGCCCTGCTGGGTCGAGCGGGCCGTGGCGCCGGCGCAGGCCTTGGCCAGTTCGGGCGCGGAGCCCTTGGGGGCCAGGCCGCCGGGGCACTCGGCGGTGAAGCTGGCGGCGCCCGGATCGCCGAACGATCCGGCCAAGGCGTGGAAGATGCCGCTCGAGGTCGGGTGGTTGAAGTTGAACTGGGCCAGGTGGTCGATCAGCCAGCCGGTGAACACCGGCCCGCCGCCCAAGGCGATCAGGTTCAGGAAGAAGAACAGCAGGGCCGTGGCCGTCGCCCGGCGGCGCGGCTCGACCGAGTTCTGCACCACGCCGAAGGTCGGGGCCAGATAGGTGTAGTGGAAGATGCCGGGAACCAGCAGGATGAGGGCCGTGGTCTGCCAGCTCGTCTGCAGATAGGCGGCGATGTAGATCGGCGTGCAGATCAAAAGGCCTATGGCGGGGGTCAGGGCGTACCACTTGACGCTCTTCTTGCCGGCCCAGTCGGTCAGAAAGCCCCCGACCAGGGTGCCGACCCCGGCCGAGAAGCCGCCGATCAGGCCGACAATCAGCCCGACCTGGGCCAGGCCGAGACCATAGGTCCGCACGAAGTAGGGCGGCACGAAAGCGCCCGAGCCGTACGAGCCGAACGAGGCGATGGTCACGCCCAGCACCATGTGCAGCACGGGCCACTTGCCGAACAGGATCTTGGTCACCGCCCAGAGCTCGGAGAATTCGTTGGCCAGGGAAAAGCGCGGCTTGGCGACGGGCTCGACGACCAGGTCCTCGGCCTCCAGCGGGCGCTCGACGATCTCTGAATGGCCGCGGGGCGGCTCCTTGACCACCAGCTTGACGATCAGGGCCAGGATCAGGCCGGGCAGGCCGACGATGACGAAGGCTACGCGCCAGCTAAACTCCTGGGCCAGCCAGCCGCCAGCCACGGCGCCGAACATGGTGCCCAGCGGGATGCCGAACGAATAGATCGACAGGGCCGAGGCGCGCTTCTTGGGCTCGTAATAGTCGCTGATCAGCGAATGGCTGGGCGGCGAGCAGCCGGCCTCGCCGACGCCGACGCCGAAACGATAGAGCGCCAGCTGGCCGAAGCTGGCGGCCGAGCCGCACAGGGCCGTGAAGCCCGACCAGATCACCAGGGACAGCGAGATGATGCTTACCCGGTTCCAGCGCTCGGCCAGGCGCGCGATCGGGATGCCTAGGAGCGTGTAGAGCAGGGCGAAGTAGAGACCGCCCAGCAAACCCAGTTGGGTGTCGGTGAGCTTGAGGTCGACCTTGATGGCCTGGCCGATGGTGGCGATGATCGTCCGGTCGATGAAGTTGAAGGTGTAGGCGGCCAGCAGAAGGCCCAGCACCGTCGCCTTGTAGCCATTTGAATACAGCGGTCGCTCGCCGCCGGACGCACGCGCGTCGGCCATCCTGACTCTCCCTTCAAACATTTGTTCTAGTTGTTTGAGGGGACTGTAGACGTAGCGGAAGCCAAAGCGCCAGAGGCTAAATCGCGACGGGCCCAAGGTCGGCGTTTCCTTGCTCGGGCAGGCGCGCTAAGCCCTTGTCGAACGGGATTCTACGAAGGAGCGCGCCATGGAACTCGTCATCGGCACCAAGCGGTGGTCCAGCTGGTCGCTGCGCCCGTGGCTGGCGCTCAAGAAGACCGGCGCGCCGTTCAAGGAGACCCTGGTGGATCTGCGTCAGGGGGTGCTCACCGAGGACGAGATCGGCAAGCGCTCGCCCAGCCGCCTGGTCCCTGTTCTCAGGGACGGGGATCTGGTGATCTGGGACTCGCTGGCGGTCTGCGAATACTTGGCCGAGACCTTCCCCGAAGCCAGGCTGTGGCCGGAGGACGCGGCCCTGCGCGCGATCGGCCGCTCGGTGGCCGCGGAGATGCATTCGGGCTTTCAGTCGTTGCGCGGCGAGTGCCCGATGGCGCTGGACGAGGCGCCGCGCAAGCTGGACATTTCCGAGGCCACGCAGAAGGACGTGCGCAAGATCGTCGAGCGCTGGAACCAGCTGCTCAAGCGTTCCGGCGGGCCCTTTCTGCTGGGCGAATGGTCGATCGCCGACGCGTTCTATACCCCGGTGGCGACCCGTTTTCGGACCTACGGGATCCACCCGTCGGACTATGGCGACGCAGGCGCGGCGGGCGCCTACGCCGAGCGCCTGCTGGAGGCGCCGGAGTTCCTGGAATGGGAACAGGCCGCGCGCGCATGACGCGCGCGGAGCGCCGCTATACCGCGTCTCCTATAGTCCGTCGGGGACGCCGTTCTTGACCGGCGGCGCCTTGCAGCGGCCCGCCCTGGCCTGGACCACGTAGAAGAGAGCCCGGCCCTGGACGAAGGCGCTGTGCTCGGCCAGCGGGTTGGTCGGCTGGCCGGTCGTCAGGCTCAGCGCCTGTTCGCCGCCGCCCGGCGCGGCCTGGCCTAGCGAGGCCTGGTTCCACTTGCTGAGCACCGGCGCGCAGGCCGCGACCACGGCGTCGGCCACGACCTCGGCGCTGTCGCGCGCTCCGGCTAGGCTGTAGGCCCAGCGGCGCGCGCACTCGTCGACCGGCGTGGCCGGATCCGCCGCCGCCGTTGCGCTGGGCGTGGCCTTGAAGTCGGCGCAGATCTTGGGATTGGCCATGGCGTCGTGGTCACGGTCGCACGCGGCGAGTCCGAGGGTGGCGAGGGCCAGCACGGCCATCACGGGTTTGCGGATCATCTGAATTTCCATCGGTTCTTAGCGGGGGCAGATCTGGACGGGGCGCTGGGTCAGCCGACCGCGCTCGTCGTAATAGGAGATCGTCGCGTCCCGGCAGGTCCCGCCAGACGTCGCCGAGACCTGCTGGAACGTCCCGTTGCGGACCTCGCCGCTGGCGACGGGGTTGCCCATGTGGTCGTAATAGACTTGGCGGACCGGCCGCGGTTCGGATCGGGTCGCGGGGGCCGCCCTCGCGCCGCTGTCGTAATAGACCGTCCGGGTTCGGTGGCAGCCGCTCTTGCCGATCTCGCGACCGACCAGCGCGCCGCCCACCCCGCCGATCAGCAGGCCGCCGCCGCCCTTGGAGATGGCGTTGCCGACCAGGGCGCCGCCCAGGCCGCCGACCACCGTTCCGGTGGCCTTGCGACTACGGCACGAAGCGGCGTCCGCCTGGGTGGGCGCCAGGGTCGCCGGAAGGGCGATGGCCCCGACGACCATGCCGATGATGAAGAGACGAGCCATGTCTGTTCTCGCGGTGAAGGTCCCTCGGCGACACAACGCAGCTCGCGCCCAGAAGGATGCGTGGAGAGTCGGCTAGACGACTTGGCGCGTCGCCTTCCTCCCCGAGAGGGAGGAGTGGGGCTTCAGCAGCGTTCGCGACGCTCGACGAAGCCGTGGCCGCGACCAATCGTCCCGCGTTCACAATTAACCCCGATTTCACCACGACCTACGACAGCGCCTTAACCAACCCCGCCCATCCTGTATCGAAACGGGATTTGGAGCGGCGGATGGCCCAGCACGTGGAAACCCTGGTGATCGGCGCGGGCCCTGCAGGCCTGACGACCGCCTACACCCTGGCCAAGGCCGGACGGGGCGTGACCGTGCTGGAGATGGACCCGACCTATGTCGGCGGCATCAGCCGGACGGTGGACTACAAGGGCTTCAAGTTCGACATCGGCGGTCATCGGTTCTTTTCCAAGAGCCAGGAGATCGTCGACCTGTGGAACGAGATTCTGCCCGACGATTTCATCGACCGGCCGCGCCTGTCGCGGATCTACTATCGCGAGAAGTTCTACGCCTATCCGCTGCGGGCCTTCGAGGCCCTGGCCAATCTGGGCGTCTGGACGGCGGCCCGGTGCATGGCCTCGTTCGGTTGGGCCAAGCTGAAGCCGATCAAGCGGCCCGACACCTTCCACCAATGGGTCCGCAACCAGTTCGGCGAGCGGCTGTTCTCGATCTTCTTCAAGACCTACACCGAGAAGGTGTGGGGCATGAGCTGCGACGAGATCTCGGCCGACTGGGCCAGCCAGCGCATCAAGGGCCTGGATCTGGGCGCGGCGATCATCGACGGGGTCAAGCGCTCCCTGGGTTTGCGATCCAGGGCGGCGGGGCCCCAGGGGGGAGTGAACGCGCCCAAGACCCTGATCGAGAGCTTCCGCTACCCCCGCAAGGGTCCCGGCATGATGTGGGAAGCCTGCGCCGACAAGGTCATGGCCCTGGGCGGCGACATCCGCATGGGCCGAAAGGTCGATGGCCTTCACTACGACCGGCTGGCGAAGATCTGGACGGTGTCGGTCAGCTGCGCCGACGGTCGCAAGGAGATCTACACCGCCGACGACGTGGTCTCCTCGGCACCGATCCGTGAGCTGATGCAATCGATCAGCCCGACGCCGATGAGCATCTTCCACGCGGGCGAACTCATGTACCGCGACTTCCTGACGGTGGTGCTGATCGGCAAGCCGCAGAAGGAGCTGCCCGACAACTGGATCTACATCCACGATCCGTCGGTGAAGGTCGGCCGCGTGCAGAACTTCCGCTCCTGGTCGCCGGAAATGATCCCCGATGGGGTCTCGACCTGCCTGGGGCTGGAATATTTCTGCTTCGAGGGCGACGGTCTGTGGACCAGCTCCGACGCCGACCTGATCGCCCAGGCCAAGCGCGAGATCACCAAGATCGGCCTGATGAACCCGGCCGACGTCTACGACGCCTGCGTGGTGCGCCAGCACAAGGCCTATCCGGTCTACGACGACGCCTATGCCGAGCACGTCAAGACGATCCGGCTGGACTTGAAGCTGCACTTCCCGCGTCTTCATCTCGTCGGCCGCAACGGCATGCACAAGTATAACAACCAGGACCACGCCATGATGACCGGCCTTCTGACGGCCGAGAACATTATCGCCGGCGAGACGATCCACGACGTCTGGGAGGTCAACGAGGACGCCGAATACGGCGAGGCTGGCGTTTCGGGCGCTCGCCAGGCGCTGCGCAGCGAGCGCGCCGTTCCCAAGAAGGTCGCCGCCTGACCATGGCCGCGGCGCTCAGGCCGCGCCTGCCCAGGGCGCTGCGCGAGCTGGCGCTCTATGGCCTGGCCAGCGTCGTGGCCCTGGCCGTCGACTGGGGGCTGCTGGTGGTGCTGACCCGCGTCGGCGTGAACTATCTGGCGGCCTCGGCCGCCGGCTTCGTGTTCGGCGTGGCCGTCGCCTACGGCCTGTCGATCGCGTTCGTCTTCCGCGACCGACCGGTCGCCGACCGCCGGCGCGAGTTCCTGGGCTTCCTGGCCGTGGGTCTGGCGGGCCTCTTGCTGACCCAGGGGCTGATGGCGTTGTGGGTCGAGGTCCTCGACCTCACGCCTGGCTTGGCCAAGGCGCCGACCGCGGCGCTCGTCTTCCTGTTCAACTTCTCCGTCCGTCGGGCGCTGCTGTTCCGCGCGCCCGGCGTCGCCCGGCCATGAGCTGGTCCGACCGCCTGAAGATCCCGGCCTGGCCGGGACTGCTGGCCGCGTTCGGTCTTTTCCTGCTGAGCCGGCCCTATCTGGGCGTGCGCCACGACGGGCGGCTCTATGTCGCCGACGCCCTGGCCAAGCTGGATCCCGCCGGCGTCGGCAAGGACCTGATGTTCGTCCACGACGGCCAGTTCGGCTTCAGCCTCTACACGCCGATGCTGGCCAGGCTGATCGCAGCCCTGGGGCTGTCGGGCGGTAACCTGGCGATCGTCGCCCTGACCTTGGTCCTATGGTTCGCGGCCCTGGCCCTGATGATCGAGCGGCTGATGGCCGACCGGTCGCCGGCGCTTCGCTGGGCCGCCCTGGTGTTCGTCGTTGTCCTGCCGCCGCTGTATGGCCCCATGGACGTCATCAGCTTCGGCGAGCCCTACGCCACGCCGCGCGGTCTGGCCGAGGCCGCCGGCCTGCTGGGCATGGCCGCCTATCTCTCGGGGCGGCGCGTGCTGGCTCTTGCGGTCTGCTGCGCTGGCATGCTGTTCCATCCGATCATGGGGCTGTGCGCGGCCGCCGCCATCGGCGTGGCCCTGTGCCTGGAAGATCGACGCTGGCTGTGGGCGGGCTTGGCCGGAGCGGGCGTCGTCGTCCTGGCCGCCTTGCGGGGACTACCCGTGGCCGAACGACTTATCGCCATCATGGATCCGGCCTGGCGCGCGGTGGTCGAGGCCCGCAGCCCGTTCCTGTTCCCAAGCGACTGGTCGGTCGAGACGTGGGGGCGCTTGGCCGTCCATGCTTGCACGCTGGCGGCGGGCGCCTGGCTCCTGAAGGGGGCGACCCGGCGCCTGGCCTGGGGCGCTCTGATCGCGGGGCTGGCCGGCGTGGCGGTGGTCGCGCTGCTGGGCGATCGGCTTTCGCTGCTTCTATTTCTGCAGGTCCAGACCTGGCGCGCGCTGCAGCCGGTGGCCGTGCTGGCCGCCGCCAGCCTGGCCTTGCTGTGTCTGGAGCTGCCCAAGCGCGGGCCATCGGGACTGCTGGGCCTGGCGTTCCTGGGCGCGGCCTGGATGTTCCGCGATGTGGGGAGCCTCGGTTTGCTCCTCGCGCCGATCGGCCTGCTGTTCGTGATCACCGGCCAACGATTGGCGTTCAGCCGCCCCGCGCTCGCATCCGGCGGCGCTGTCGCGCTGCTGGCCCTGACAGCCTTGGCCTATGCGGTGCTGCGCGGACTCGCCCTCGAACGCACCCTGTCGGGCGCGCCGGAAACCTGGCCCTTTGCCCTGGGCGTTGTGTGGAGCAGCGACCTGCCGGGCTTGGTCATCGCCCTGGGCGTCGGCGTCTGGCTGGCGCGCGGTTGGTCCGCGCCGGCGCCGACCATTCGCTGGACCTTGGCCATCGCGGTCGTCGCCCTGGCCATGCTGCTGTGGGACGCTCGCTCCGACTTCGTGCGTCAACGGGACGCCGGGCGCGATCCGGGTCTGGTCGCGATGACCACCGAGCGACCCGGGGAGGTGCTGTGGCTGGCCGGGGACATCGAGCCATGGACGATGATCGGGCGCCCCAGCTGGTCCAGCAAGGTCCAGAGCGCCGGCGTCGTCTTCTCGCGCCCTCTGGCGTTGGCCCTATGGGATCGCGCCGAGCGCCTGAAGGCCGCTGGACTGGCGGGCGAGGACTGGATGCGCCCCCTGACCCTGGAGGCCTCGCGCCCGCCGCCCCCGCGCCTTGCGCGCGTGCGGACGTTCTGCGCCGCCCCCGATGCGCCCGCCTGGATCGTCTGGCCGCGCTGGACGTCCGCACCGCTCGAGGCGGAGCTGAAAGCTCGCGACTGGTCGCCCGCCGTGCCGTTCGCCGTTCCCGTGAGCGATGGCTGGCTGAACGCCCGCCGCTACGCCGTGATTCCCTGCGCGGGCGGTCGGAGCGCTTTCGGCGGAGTCTTAGAGGCGGCCAGGTGACTGGTTCCCCAGCACACGAAGTGGACTAGGGCGTCGGCCAGGCCGGCCATCGCCGCCAGCACGAAGACGCTCGAAATCACCACGACCGTCAGCACAAACATGAGAATCTCCCGCTCGTTATGAGCCAAGCGGGAAGGGCGGGGTTCGGTTCCGGCGACCGACCACGGAATGCTGAAAAATCATATATATGGTTGACAACGTTGTCACGCTTCCCGTGAATAGCGCATCCGCGCAAAGACGGATTCACAACATCGTCGCTTAGGGAGTGGCCAGTGATTGCGGTGCTGAAATTCAATCTCGGAGGTGTCGGCCTATGACCGACGCCGCGATCGCCAAACCCTCCGCCAAGAGCGGCGGCCTCAAGCTTGCCGTCGTCTATGTGACCTGCCTGTTCTTTATCTGGGCCCTGGTCACCAACCTGCTCGACCCGCTGCTGAAGACCATGAAGACGGTCTTCACCCTTACGCCCGTCGAGGCCAGCCTGACCGGCTTCGCCTTCTTCATCGCCTATGGCGTCATGTCGATGCCCTCGGCCGCGTTCCTCTCGAAGTTCGGCTACGCCAAGTCAGTGATGGTCGGCCTGGGCGGCATCGTCGCCGGCTGCTTCATCGCCATCGCGGCGGCCAAGCTGCACACCTTCGCCCTGGTGCTGACGGCGCTGTTCATCATGGCCTCGGGCATCACCCTGCTGCAGGTCGCGGCCAATCCGCTGATCGCCTCGATGGGGCGGCCCGAGGACAGCTCGTTCCGACTGAACCTGTCGCAGGCCTTCAACTCGCTGGGCGCGGCCTGCGGCCTGTGGTTTGGCGCCAACTTCCTGCTCAAGGGCCAGATCTTCGAGAAGGGGATCACGATCACGGACGCCATGCGCGAGCAGGCTCTGGGCTTCGTCTCCAACGTCTATCTCGTGATCGGCGCGGGCCTGGCCCTGTTCATCCTGGCCATCTTCTTCGTGCGTCACCGGATCACCGAGGCCGCCCCGAAGACCGGTCATTTCATCAACCCGCTGTCGGCCCTGTCGTCGAAGTGGGCGAACCTGGGCGCGATTGGCATCTTCCTCTACGTCGGCGCCGAGGTCGCGATCTCGCTGAACCTGCTGCTGTTCATCGAGCAGGCCCACATCCTGAATGTCCCAGCCGAGCAGGCCGGCAAGATGACCACCTTCTACATGGTCTTCGCCATGATCGGCCGCTTCGCCGGTTCGGCCTTGCTGAAGACGTTCAAGGACTACGTGCTGCTGACGGCCGTGGCCGTCGGCGCGATCGCGCTGAGCCTGGTCGTCATCCTGACCAAGGACATGGTTCCCAGCGCCCACGCCGGCGACCTGAACCTGTTGCTGGCCACCGTTCCGCTGACGACCGGCCTGATCCCGGCCTTCGCGGCGCTGCTGATCGGCCTGTTCAACTCGATCATGTTCCCGACCATCTTCACCCTGACGCTGCAGCGTTCGTCGGCTCCGGCCTCGGCGACGTCCGGCCTGCTGTGCATGGCCATCGTCGGCGGCGCGTTCCTGCCGCTGGCGTTCGCCAAGATCGAGGAGATGACCGGCTCCAAGTCGCTGGCCTTCATCGCTCCGCTAGTCTGCTACGTCTACGTCCTGTGGTTCGCGTTCGTGGCCAAGAGCGCCCCGACCCACGAGATCGAGGACGAGGCCGTCGCCGGCGGCCACTGATCGATCCAGAGACCTGCCTGCAAGCCCTCCGGGGAGCGCCATGCTCCCCGGAGTTTTTTAATGGGCGTCGGGCGGCGGAGGCGCGGCGCCCATGAGCGGCGGCGGCTTGCAGAACGGGGCCAAGACCAGGGCGACCACGAACAGCATCGCCATCACCCGGAAGACGTCGTTGAAGGCCAGGGTCAGGGCCTCGCGGCCGACCACCTTGGCCAGTTCGCCCTGCAGGATCAGCGTGGCCTGGGCGGCGTCGGGCGTGCGCTCGGCGACGCGGCCGGCCAGCGCGCCCAGCGCGTCGGTTCCTGATCGCCCGGCTTCGCCCAACGCCTCGCCGAAGCGGGCGACATGGATGCGGGCGTTGTCGCCCAGCCAGGTGTTGACCACGGCGATGCCGATCGCCCCGCCCAGGTTTCGCATCAGGTTGAACAGGCCCGAGGCGTAGCGCAGTTCGGCCGCCTCGAACCCGCCCAGCGCCAGGCTGACGCTGGGCACGATACACAGCATGATCGCAAAGCCCCGCAGCGCCTGGGGCGCCAGCAAGGCGGCGAAGCCCCACTGCGAGGTCATGTGCGAGGTCAGCCACAGCGCCGCGGCGAAAAGGGTCAGGCCCGCGCTGACGACGATGCGCGGATCCATCCGCGTGGAAAGCCGCGCGGCGATCACCGTCGACAGGATCTGGGCGACGCCGGTGACGAAGACCGTCGTGCCGATCTCCAGGCTGTCGTAGCCGCGCACCCGGCCCAGGAACACCGGGATCAGATAGGTCGATGAATAGAGGCCGAACCCGATCACCAGGTTGAACAGGCAGGCGAAGGCGAAGGTGGGCTTGCGGAACGGCGACAGGCGCACGACCGGGCCGCCCGAGCGAAAAGAGCGCTCGATGAACAGGGCGAAGGCCACCAGCGCGACCCAGGCGACGACGGCGATGCCCGTGTCCTCGAACCACTGCCGGCGAGGCCCTTCCTCCAGCACGTACTCCAGACCGCCGAGAAAGACGGCCATGGCCGCCAGGTGGGAGTAGTCGATGGTCTTGAGCATGGAAGGCTTGGGTCGGTCGACCTTGATCAGCCTGATCGCCAGCAGGGTGACCAGGGCGCCCGGGACGATGTTGACGTAGAAGATCGAACGCCACCCGATCGCCTGGGTCAGCCAGCCGCCGACCGTTGGGCCCAGCGTCGGCGCCAGCACCGAGACCATGCCCAGGATCGCCGGGATCATCGCCCGCTGCGGGCCTGAGAACATCGCAAAGCCGGTGGCGAAGACGGTCGGCACCATGGCTCCGCCGGTGAAGCCCTGCAGGACCCGGAACAGGATCATCGAGTCGATGTCCCAGGCCATGCCGCACAGGGCCGACGAGATCGTGAAAAGGCCGGCCGACAGGGCGAACAGCCAGCGCGTCGACAGCGCCTGGGCCAGGAAGGCGGCGAAGGGGATCATCACCAGCTCGGCCATCAGGTAGCCGGTCTGCACCCAGCTGATCTCGTCAGGGCCCGCCGACAGGCCCGCCTGGACGTCGTTCAGCGAGGCGGCGACGATCTGGATGTCGATCAGGGCCATGAACTGGCCAAACGCCATCACCGCAAAGATCAGGAACTTGGTCGGCGTGGGCAGGGCGCCCGGGTCGATCGGAGTCTGGTTCGCGCCGGCCATGCCCGCCCCTTGAAAGTATGATGCCTATAATATTATATGGATCATATCATGGAGGGCGCAAGCATGCGCTACGACGCAGAGCACAAGCAGAAGACCCGCCAGCGCGTTCTGGACGAAGCCGCCAAGGCGATCCGGGAGGAGGGGCTGCACCGTCTGGGCGTGGCCGGGATCATGGCCCGCGCGGGCCTGACGCACGGAGGCTTCTATGCCCACTTTCCGTCCAAGGAGGCCTTCGTCGCCGAGGCCATCGCTCACATGTTCGAGGCCGGCCCCCGGCTGGGAACCATGAAAGGTCAGCCGTCCCGGGAGGCGCTGGGCGGCTATATCGACCTCTATCTCTCGCGCCGCCATCGCGACACGCGGGATGGCGGTTGTCCGTTGCCCTATCTGGCCGTCGACGCCCCACGCCTGTCCGAGGCCGCGCGCGAGCGCTACGCCCGGGGTGTGGCTCATCTGACCGACATCATCGCCGCGCACCTGGTCGCCCTTGGACGAGAGCACGCCCAGGACGAAGCCAGCTCCACCCTGGCCGAACTGGTCGGGGCTCTGACCCTGGCTCGCGCCGAACCCGATCCCGACCGCTCAGACTCCATTCTCGAACGCTCGCGCGCGCATCTGAAGCGGCGCCTTGGCCTGGAGGCCGCCCAATGACCGACGCCACTTTCGAAGGCGCCACCGGTGCTGAAACCAAGCCCCGCGTCGAGACGCGCAAGGCGTCGTTCTCGCGCAAGACCCTGCTGGCCGTGGGCGGCGCCATCCTGGTCGCCGGCGCCGGCGCGGCCGTGATCGCCATGCCCAAGAGCTCGGTTTCCACGGACGCCGCCTACGTCCAGGCCGACAGCTCCAGCGTGGCGCCCAAGGTGCGGGGCCTGGTCGCCCAGGTGCTGGTCGATCACAATCAGACGGTTCGGCGGGGCGAGCCCCTGGTGCGGATCGATCCGGAGGAGTTCGACGCGCGCGTCGCCTCGGCCCAGGCCGACATCGCCAACGCCGAGGCCGCCGCCGCCAGCGCCCGCGCGGCCCTGATCTCGCTGGACGCCGAGCAGCGCCTGGCCGGCTCCAACATCCGCGCCGCCCAGACGGCGATCGCCGCCGCCGACGCCGAGAACGTCCGCGCCCAGGCCGACCGCAAGCGCTACGAGGACCTGGCCGACAGCGGCGCGGTGGCCCGCCGCGATGTGGAGCGCTTCCGCGCCGCGGCCGTCGGGGCCCAGTCGGCCGCCGATCGCACCCGCGCCCAGTTCGCGGTCAGCCAGGACCAGGCCGCCGTCACCGCCGCCAAGCGAGCGACCCTTTCCGCCAACCTCGCTCAAGCCGACGCAGCGGTGGCCAGGGCGCGCGCCGCGTTCGTGCTGGCCCGTCAGGACCAGGACCACACGTTGATCCGCTCGCCCATCGACGGTGTTGTGGGCGACCGTCAGGCCGAGCCTGGCGATTATGTCCAGCCCGGTACGCGGCTGATGACCATCGTGCCGATGAGGGCGCTCTACGTCGTCGCCAATTTCAAGGAGACCCAGGTCGAGCGGATGCTTCCGGGCCAGGAGGCGACGATCAAGGTCGACGCCCTGGGCGGCAAGGGGTTGAAGGGCCACGTCGAGAGCTTCGCCCCCGGCTCGGGCTCCCAGTTCTCGCTGCTGCCCTTCGAGCCCGGCACGGGCAATTTCACCAAGGTCGTCCAGCGCGTGCCGGTGCGCATCCGCATCGATCCCGGCCAAGCCGATGTCGCGCGCCTGCGCCCAGGCTTGTCGACGACCGTGAAAGTGCGGCTGAAACGCTAGCGACGCTTGGTCAGCACGCGGTCGCGTAGGGCCAGGAACGGCCTCTCGACGCCGTGGTGCAGGGCGAGCGCCGCTGTCAGCACGGTGCAGCCGTAGAGCGCCAAGGCGGGCCAGCCCGCCAGAGCCTCAGCCCCCAGCCAGACCTTGTCCAGCGCATAGACCGGCTTGTGGACGAGGTAGAGGCTGTAGGACAGCGCCGCCAACGTGGCGACGCCGGGGAGGGGAATCTTCGACAGCCACGGCTCGGCGTCGATGGCGGCGCAAAGCAGCAGGGCGACGGCCAGGGAGAACAACGGATAGCCGAAGGTCGCTCCGGCGAGGTCCAGGACCACGCCCTTGTCCTTGATCACCATCAGCGCGCCGGCCAGCGCCAGGAGGCCGGTGGTCAGCGCCGCCCACGCGGGGAGCCAGCGGGCCACGGCTTTCGGGTGGAATGTTCGGGCCGCCGCCAGCAGCACGCCGAGCAAGAGCCCGTCCAACCGCACCCAGGTCGGATAGTAGAGCCGGGCCAGATAGATGTTCCACGGCGCGTCGGGGGCGGCGAGATACAGCTCCGCCCGCAGCGCCATGCCGCCCACCAGGATCAGCCCGGCCAGGGCGGCGCCGATCCAGCGGGCGCGGCCGCGCAGGGCCAGCAGCACCAGCGGCGCCAGCAGGTAGAAGTGCTCCTCGACGCACAGCGACCAGGCCGAGCTGAACGTGCCGGTCGCCTTGCCGTCGAGACCCCAGTTCATGCTGAAGGTCAGGAACCGCCAGGCCGGTAGCATGGCCTTGCCCTCCTGCATGGTCGGGACGAGGCGGTAGAGCGCCAGGATTACGAGGAAGGCCGGTAGGATGCGAAAGGCCCGCCGCAGGTAGAAGTCCGCCAGATCGATCCGGCGACCTTGCGCCATCTTCGCCATCAACTGGCCGCCGATCAGATAGCCGCTCAGCACGAAGAAGACATCGACCCCCAGCCAGCCCCATGGCCAGACATCGGGCAACACTCCGACCCGCGCCGCCTTGGGCAGGTGCCACAGCATGACCATCAGCACGGCAAGGGCGCGCAGCAGATCCGGCCCGACGGCCCGCGCGGATTTCGTCGCGGACGTCCCGGCCAGAGCCGTCGCGTTCGCATAGTCCGCTATCCGCATGTTCGCCCCCTTGCTAGGAAGCAGTTGCAGCTTGTCCGCGGGACGCTGTCGAGGGGCTCACGCGAAGTTGTGCGGGGAAGGTTTTCTCAACCTTGCCGGCGGCTGCGCGGACTGGCCCCGGTCCAGCGCTTGAAGGCGCGGGAGAAGGCGCTGGCTTCGGAGAAGCCGACCAGATAGGCGGTCTCGTTGACCGACAATTTCTCCAGATACGTCTCGGCCATGCTGTGACGCAGCCGGTCCAGAACCTGGTCGAAGCTGACGCCCTCGGCCTTTAGGCGGCGATAGAGGGTTTGGCGGGACAGGCCGAGGGACCTGGCGATGTCGTCCATGGCCAGCTCGCCGGTGTGAAGCAGCGGGATCAGCAAGGCCTCGACCTGACCGCGCGTGGTCTTGGAGGTCTCCAGGCTCTTCAGCAACGCGTCGGCGTGGCTGTTGAACATGCCGAAGGCGTAGCGGTTCGGCCGGTGGATCGCGAGGTTCAGCCACGAGGGCTCGATCTTCAGGGCGTTCCAGGCCGCGCCGAAGGTCACCGGGGCGCGCAGGACCAGCGGGTAGTCCGCGGCGTGGGCCGGGCGAGGGCGCGTGAGGTGCGCCGCCAAGACGAAGGTGAAATCCGGATAGTGCCGGGCCATCTCGCAGGTGAAGCGGGCCAGCGCCGCCTCGACTAGCTCGGGGAAGTCGTCGACCGCGCAGCGATCCTGCAGCCACAGGCCGTCGTCGCGCGGGACCAGTTGGAAGCGCGGGCCGTCCGAGACGCCGTCCACCTCGACCACCAGGCGCGAGAACCGGTTCAGCTGCTTCAGCGCCCCACCCATGGTGTCGGCCGACTGGCAGATCAGGCCGACGATCGAGATCTGCTCGAAGCGCGTGGCCTCGGGGAACTTCAACGCCAGGGCAGGCTCGCCGGCCATGTCCTGGCCGGCGCGATAGAGCGCCTTGTAGGCCGACAGCGGGACTCGGGCGTCCTGGTCGGCGAAGTCAGCCTCGCGCACGCCGGTGCTAGCAAGCAGGGCGTCACGGTCCGCGCCCAGCGACACGGTGAAATCCAGCAGGGCCCTGAAGAACCCACCCGACACGGTCGCCTGCGCCACGCTCGTCATGCCCGAGCGGTAGCAGGGTGATCGCCGAGGTCAAGTTCGTGGCCCCGCGCGTCATGGCTCCGCTCGGCGTCGGCGCCTAGCCTCAGTTCAGAGGGATGTTCCGCCGGAAGTGGATTTGCGTATGAAGACGATCGCCGCCCGGGCGTTGAGCCTGTCGGTCGCGGCCTGGTTCGCCGCCCTCGTCGCGGGCCTGTGGGCCTTCGGGATTTATATCGTCGGCCTCTACGGCGTCGGCGCCGCGACCGGAAACTGGAGCCGCTGGAACGCGGTGCTGCCGGACGGGCACGGCTATAACCCCGGCGACACGGCGGGCAATCTGGCGCTGGGCGTCCACCTGCTGCTGGCGGTGTTCGTGACGTTCGCCGGGGCCATGCAACTGGTTCCGGCGCTGCGAGCGAGGGCGCCGGGGTTTCATCGCTGGAACGGCCGAGTCTTTGTCGCCGTGGCCTTCACGATCGCGGCCTCTGGCCTCTACATCGCCTTCACCCGCGGAGCGGTGGCCGGCCCTTACATGGCGGCCGGCAACACCCTGAACGCGATCCTGCTGATAATCTGCGCTGTCCTGGCGCTCCGCTTTGCCCTGGGACGGCGGTTCGACCTGCACCGACGCTGGGCGCTGCGGACCTTCGTGCTGATGCTGGGCGTCTTCTTCTATCGCCTGGGCATGATGCTGTGGTTCGCGGCCAACGGAGGACCGGTCGGCCACACCGACGCGTTCGACGGGCCATTCGACATCGTCCTGGCCTTCGCCCACGTCCTGGCGCCGCTCGCTATCCTGGAGCTCTACCTGCTCGCCCGCGACCGGGGCGGGGCGGTGTCCCAGTTCGCCATGGCCGGCGGCATGGTCGTCATGACCCTGGCGACGGCGGTGGGCGGCCTCTTCGCGGCCATTGGGATGTGGCTGCCGCGACTTTAGGCACAGCGGCCGTTTCAGTTTTCCTGAAGGGGCTTGCCGAAAAAGCGCGGTCGTAATTCCCAGTCATGCGGCCGACATTAGAGGCGAACTTTTCTTGAGGAACGCGCATGGCCGCCGCCCAAACCAAGAGCAGCCGCTTCATCAGCGGCTTTGGCGTGCAGGTCCTGGCCGCCATGGTCGTGGGTCTGGGGCTTGGCCTGCTGGCCCGTAACCTGGGACCGGCGGAAGGGCAGGCGGGTTACGCCCTGGCCGAGACGCTGCACCAAGTCGGCGCGATCTTCGTCCAGCTGTTGCGCACCCTGGTGCCGCCGCTGGTGTTCACCGCCATCGTCGCCTCGATCGCCAACATCGCCCAGCTGCAGAACGCCGCCCGCCTGGTCTGGCGCACGCTGTTCTGGTTCGCCGTCACCGCCCTGATCGCGGTGCTGATCGGCATCGTGCTTGGCCTGATCCTGCAGCCCGGCCTGCACACGAGCGTCGAGGCCGCCGCCGCCAAGGCGCCCAAGACCCACGGCTCGTGGCTCGACTTCCTGACCGGCCTCGTGCCCGGCAACATCCTGGGGCTGGCTGCCTCGACCAAGATCTCGGACGCCGGCGCGGCCACCACCTCGCTGTCGTTCAACGTGCTGCAGATCGTGGTGATCTCGCTGGTCGCGGGCCTCGCCGCGCTGAAGGTCGGCGAGGCGGGCGAGGCGTTCCTGAAGTTCAACGCCTCGGCCCTGGCCATCGTGCGCAAGGTGCTGTGGTGGGTGATCCGCCTGACGCCGATCGGCACCGTCGGCCTGTTCGGCAACGCCGTGGCGCAATATGGCTGGACCACCCTGGGGCAGCTGGGCGCCTTCACCGGCGCGATCTATGTCGGCCTGGCCCTGGTGCTGCTGGTCGTCTATCCGACCATTCTGGCCTTGAACGGCCTCAATCCTATCAAGTTCTTCCGGGGCGCCTGGCCGGCGATCCAGCTGGGCTTCGTCTCGCGTTCGTCGGTCGGAACCCTGCCGGTGACCGAGGCGGTGACCGAAACCAGCCTGGGCGTGCCGCGTGCCTACGCCGCCTTCGCCGTGCCGCTGGGCGCGACGACCAAGATGGACGGTTGCGCGGCCATCTATCCGGCGATCTCGGCGATTTTCGTGGCCCAGTTCTTCGGCGTGCACCTGGGCCTGTCGGACTACTTCCTGATCGTCTTCGTCTCGGTGATCGGCTCGGCCGCGACGGCGGGCCTGACCGGCGCGACGGTGATGCTGACCCTGACCCTGTCGACCCTGGGCCTGCCGCTGGAAGGGGCGGGCCTGCTGCTGGCGATCGACCCCATCCTGGATATGGGCCGCACCGCCGTGAACGTCGCCGGCCAGGCTCTGGTCCCGACTATCGTGGCCAAGCGGGAAGGGATCCTGGATCTCGACGTCTACAACGCCGCTCGCGTTCCAGCCGAGGCCGGGCTGATCGCGGCGGAATAGGCGAGCGCGGTTGCGCCGGGGCGCTTTAGCGGCGAGTTTGCCGCCCTCGTAAAGCGTCCCGGGGGATTCCATGGTTCTGAAGACGGCGAACGGCGGCCCCGTCGGGCCGAGCCGGCGGGGATTCCTGTCGGGCGCCGCCGCCTTGGCGGGTCTCGCTGTCACCGCGCCCAAGGCCTTCGCCCGCGCTTCAGATCGTATCGAGGCTCTGCTGGCGCAGATGACGCTGGAAGAGAAGGCCGGCCAGCTGTCGTGCTTCGCCGACATGATCCGGCCGCCGATCGGCGACATGAACCCGCTGGTCAACATCCGCAACGCTCAGACCCTGACCGCCGAGATCAAGGCTGGGCGGATCGGCGTCCTGATGAACGGCGTCGGCGCCCAGGCTGCGCTGGACACCCAGAAGGCCGCTGTCGAAGGTTCGCGCCTGAAGATCCCGCTGCTGTTCGCCGCCGACGTGATCCACGGCTTCCGCACTGTGTTCCCGATCCCCCTGGCCGAGGCCGCCAGTTTCGACCCGCACCTGGCCGAGCGCACGGCCCGCGCCGCGGCGCTCGAGGCGACGGCCTCGGGGCTGCACTGGACCTTCGCGCCGATGGTCGACGTCGCGCGTGACCAGCGCTGGGGGCGGGTGGCCGAAGGCTCTGGCGAGGACGTCTTTCTGGGCGAGGTCATGGCCGCGGCCCGGGTGCGCGGCTTCCAAGGCAAGGACCTGAAGGCCGACGACAGCATGCTGGCCACGCCCAAGCACTTCGCCGCCTACGGCGCCGTGACGGCGGGCCTGGAATACAATTCCGTCGAACTATCCGAAGCCACTCTGCGCGAGGTGCACCTGCCGCCGTTCCAGGCGGCTTTCGCGGCGGGCGCCATGACGGTGATGTCGGCCTTCAACGACGTGAACGGAATCCCGGCCACCGCCAACAAGCGTCTGCTCACCGACCTGCTGCGCGGAGAGTGGGGCTTCAAGGGCGTGGTCATCTCCGACTACACCGCCGATCAGGAGCTGGTGGCTCACGGCTACGCCGTCGACGACCGCGACGCCGCCCGCCTGGCGATCCTGGCCGGCGTGGACATCAGCATGCAGAGCGGTCTCTACATCCGCTACCTGCCGGAGCTGGTGTCCTCGGGCGCCGTGCCGATGGCCGTGATCGACGCCGCAGTGCGCCGGGTGCTGGCGTTGAAGGAGGCGATCGGCCTCTTCGACAATCCCTATCGCTCGCTGGATCCCAAGGCCGAGACCTGGCACACGGCCACGCCGGCCGCCCGGGCCTTGAGCCGGGAGGCGGGGGCGCGCTCGATCGTACTTCTGAAGAACGACGCGGCCCTGCTGCCCTTGCCGAAGTCTGGGAAGCGTCTGGCGCTGATCGGGCCCTTCGCGGATGATCGGGACAACGTGCTGGGCGCCTGGGGAGGCTTCTTCGCCGACAGGAGCCTGAACGTCGACCTCGCCGCGGGATTGCGCGCCCAATTGGCCGACCCGGCCAGCCTGATCGTCGAGCGGGGCTGTGAGGTCGAGGCGGCGATCGTGGGCGGGATCGAGCGGGCTGTCGCCGCCGCCCAGGCCGCCGACATCGTCTTGCTGGCCGTCGGCGAAAGCCAGGACATGACCGGCGAGGCCAAGTCGCGCACCGACATCCGCATCCCGCCGGTCCAGCAACGCCTGGCCGAGGCGGTGGCCGCCACGGGCAAGCCGGTCGTCGTCCTGCTGCGCCATGGTCGGGCCCTGGCGCTGGAAGGCGCTGTCCGCGACGCGCCGGCGATCCTGGCCACCTGGTTCCTGGGCAGCGAAATGGGCAACGCCGTCGCCGACGTGCTGTTCGGCGTCGTGAACCCCTCGGGGCGCCTGCCGGTCAGCTTTCCCATCGACAGCGGCCAGGAGCCGTTCTTCTACAATGGCCGCACGACCGGCCGGCCGGCGCCCGCCGATCCGAACGCCCAGGAGTACAAGGCGCGCTGGCGCTCGATCCGCAACGACGCCCTCTATCCGTTCGGCTTCGGCCTCGGCTATGCCGCCTTCGCCGTCTCGGACCTGCGCCTCGGCGCCGACAAGCTGGGATGGGACGAGGTCCTGCACGTGACGGCCAAGGTGCGCAATGCTGGCCAGATCCACGGTGATCACGTGGTTCAACTCTATATCCGCGACCGGGTCGCCAGCCGTACGCGGCCGGTGCGCGAGCTGAAGGGGTTCCAGCGGGTCTCCCTGGCGCCGGGCGCCGAGCGCGAGGTCCGCTTCGAATTGCGGCGGGAGAACCTGATGTTCGTCGGCGACAACGACTATTGGATCGTCGAGCCGGGCGTATTCGACGTGTGGCTGGCCAACTCCTCGGCCGACGGTCTCATGGCGAGCTTCGAGCTTCTGGCGGCCAATTCGGGCCAGGACCCGAATCGGGTGCGCTAGACGAAACGCGCGAAAATAGGGCCAGAACTGAACTTTCGACTGTCTTTGATAGTCGCCTGATAGGCGAAATCATGCGTGGACCTGGCCGTATGCTGAAGGTCAGGATTTCGCCAGGCTCTTGTCCAGAAAGACTTTATTCCGGAGCGGAAGCCCTGGCCGACGGCGTCTGGAAAAGGGCCGTGGTGACGGCCGTGCGCTGCGTCGGCTTGTCCCGTTGAAAGGAGTTGGAAAGGAAATAAGGTTACCTTCATCGGGCCATAGTTTGGCTTGGCGCGAGACGCTGCATTGGGGGGCGTCTTTCATTTGCTTTTTGACGCGCTAAGGGCGCGCGTCTGCCAGCAAGGATGGATGAATGCCGATCTCGAGTCTCTCCGCCGCCCAGATTTCGGCGCTTTCCATCACTGCGATCCAGGGTCTGTCCACGACGGACATCCAGTCGCTTAGCGGAACCCAGGTCGCGGCCCTCAGCGCGACGGGCGTCGGCGCGCTCGTCGACACCCAGGTCGCCGCGCTCACCGCGACCCAGGTCAAGTCGCTCACCGCGACACAGATCCCGAAGTTCGCCACGTCGGTGGTCTTCGACGTCACCCAGCTTACGCAGTTCTCCAGCCAACAGGTCTCGGCCCTTACCTCGACCCAGCTGGCCGCGCTCGACACGTCCCACATCGCGGTCCTCAGCGCGACGCAGATCGGCTCGCTGTCGGCCACCAACTTCTCGGGCCTGGACGGCACCCAGGTCGGGCAACTGAGCGAGACCCAGGTCAAGGGCCTCACCGCCACCCAGTTGAAGGGTCTTTCGACCGCCGACATCGCTGAGCTCGCCGCCACGCAGGTCGCGGCCCTGGCGCCCGACCGTATCGCCGCCCTCTCGGCCGGCAACCTGTCGGCGCTCGATGCGACCCAGGTCGGCGCCCTCAGCACCACCCAAGTCGCGGGGCTGACCTCCACCCAGATCAAGGGCCTCAACACCACCGATATCGGCGAGCTGTCGGCCGCTCAGCTCGGGGCTTTCTCGACCGTCCAACTCGGCGCGCTGTCGTCGACCAACTTCTCGGCCTTGAACGCCACGCAAGTGGCCGGTTTGTCGACCGCCCAGATGAAGGGCGTCTCGGTCGACCAGATCAAGGGCCTGAACACCACCGACATCGGCGAACTGGCCGACACCCAGGTTGGAGCCCTGAGCGCCGCGCAGATCGGCGCTCTTGTTCCGTCCCAGGCTCAGCAGCTCTCGACCGGTCAGCTGTCCGTGCTGGCCGCGACGCAGATCGCCGCGCTGGGCGCCACGAACTTCTCGGCGCTGAACGCCACCCAGGTCGGTTCGCTGACCGAAACGCAGGTCAAGGGCCTGACCGCCGCCCAATTGGCGGGGCTGAACGCCACTGACGTCGGTGAGTTGGTCGCCACCCAGGTGGGAGCGCTGAGCGCCTCGCAGGTTGGCTCCCTGACCACCACGGCCTTCTCGGCGCTGGACACCACGCAAGTCGGCTCGCTGACGACCACCCAGATCAAGGGTCTGTCGACGACGCAGCTCAAGAGCCTGACCGCGACGGATATCGGCGAGCTGTCCGAAACCCAGGTGGGCGCCCTGACGGCGGGCCAACTGGGCGCGCTGAGCGCCGCCAACGTCTCGAATCTCGATGCGACCCAGGTGGCGGCGCTGTCGGCCACCCAATTGAAGGGTCTGACGACCGCCCAGGTGCAGGGTCTGACGACTACCGACATCGGTGAGCTGTCCGAAACCCAGATCGGCGCGCTGTCGGTCGACCAGCTGAAGAACCTGTCGACCACCAATCTGTCGGCCCTCAGCTCGACCCAGGTGGCGGCGCTGAGCAACACCCAGATCGCGGGTCTGACGACGACCCAGATCAAAGGTCTGTCGACCACCGACATCGGTGAGCTATCGGCGACGCAGGTCGGGGCCCTGACCTCGGCGCAGGTCGGCGCGCTGGCGACCACCCAGGTGCAGGAACTGACGACGACCCAGATCGGCGGACTCTCGTCCAGCCAGATCGGGGCGCTCTCGTCCACCAACTTCAACCAGCTGAACACCACCCAGATCGGCGTCCTGACGGCCACGCAGGTCAAGGGGATGACGGCGACCCAGCTGTCTGGCCTCAGCACCGCCAACATCGGTAACTTGGCCGACACCCAGTTCGCCGCTCTGTCGGCGGCGCAGTTGGGCTCCATGACGGCGACCGGTTTCTCGTCCCTGAACGCCACGCAGGTGGCCGCCCTCAGCGAGACCCAGGTCAAGGGTCTGACGGCCACTCAGCTGAAGGGTCTTTCGACCGCCGACGTGGCCGAACTGGCCACGACGCAGCTGGCCGCCCTCTCGACCGCCCAGATCGGCGCGCTGTCGGCGACCAACTTCTCGGCGCTGGACGCCACCCAGGTTGGCGCTCTGACGACGACCCAGATGAAGGGTCTGACCTCGGCTCTGCTGGGCGGCCTGACGGCTACCGACGTGGGCGAGCTGTCCGAAACCCAGATCGGCGCTCTGACCGCCGACCAGATCAAGTCCCTGTCGCCCGCCAACCTGTCGGCGCTGAACGAGACCCAGGTCTCGGTGCTGTCCAGCACGCAGCTGAAGGGTCTGACGACGACGCAGATCGGCGGTCTGACGACCACCGATATCGGCGAACTGTCCGGAACCCAGATTGGCGCCCTCGCCAACTCGCAGTTGGCCGCACTGAGCCAGACGAACGTCAAGGCGCTGTCGACGACCCAGCTGGCCGCGCTGAGCGCCACCCAGGTCGGCGCGTTCTCGGCCAGCAACTTCTCGGCGCTGGACGCGACGCAGGTCGGCGCGCTGACGGAGACGCAGGTCAAGGGCCTGACGGCCGCGCAACTGGGCGGTCTGACCACCGCTGACGTGGCCGAGCTGGCCGCCACCCAGGTGGCCGCCCTGACGCCGACGCAAGTGGGCGCGATCAACGCGACGGCCTTCTCGGCGCTGGACGCCACCCAGACGGCGGCCCTGACGACCACGCAGATGAAGGGCGTGAACGCCACTCAGCTGAAGGGCCTGACGGTCGCCGACATCGGCGATCTCTCCGACACCCAGGTCG
>NZ_DATFAV010000166.1:0-18009 GCF_035254145.1 Caulobacter sp.
CCAAGAACGAAAAGACCCTGGGCACGCTGCTTGGCGCGGCCGCCGGCGCGGCGGCGGGCTCCTACATCGGTTGCCGCATGCAATCGACCGACGCGGCCCTGGCCGAGCAAGCCACCAAGAAGGCGCTGGAGACCGGCGTCGCCCAGAGCTGGTACAACAAGCGCACCGGCAATTCGGGCCGCGTCAGCGTGGCCTCGTCCAGCTATGGGCCGCCGATCGACAGCCGCAACATCCGGTTCGCGTCGGGCGTCCAGGCCCTGCCCAGCTACGAGGCCGCCGGCGGCGGCTATGTCGCCGGCTCGACCACCAACCTGCGCGCCGGACCGTCCACCCGGACGGCGGTGGTCGGCAAGCTGACGGCGGGGGAGACCTTCGACGCCCTGGGTCTCGCGCCGGCCGGCGGCTGGGTGCTGGTGGGGCGTGGCGGCGAGGGCGTCGGCTACGCGTCCGCCTCGCTGGTGCGGCCATCGGGCCAAGCGGTCGCCAGCTGCCGGGTGATCGACGCCTCGGTCTCGGGCGGCGGGCGCGGGACCACCAGCCAGCGCTACAGCGCCTGCCGCGACGCCAGCGGCGAGTGGCAGCTGACTCAGGCCTAGACCCTACAGGTCGACCACCTCGCACTTCAGCGCCTGACGGATGCGGTCGGCGACGATCCTGCGGTGGCAGCAGTTGGCGTCGTCCTCGTAGCAGAGCAGGGCGATCCTTTTCGCCCGCGCCAGTTCGGTCGCCTGGGCCAGCGCCAGCTGGGCCTCGGGTTCCTCCAGGTGGTCGTCGTAGATGCGCCGCATCTCGTCGATCCGGCCGGCCCGGGCGGCCTCCCGCCCGGGCTTGGGCGTGCCCAGCGGGCGCAGGTGCAGATAGTCCACGCCCTCGGCCTTGAGGCTGTTTCCGAGCAGGGTCTTGGAGAAGCCGGCCTTGCGGGAACTGGCGACGGCCCGGACATCGACGACCAGTTCGACGTCCGCGGCCTTCAGCCGCCTGATCAGGCCGTCTTGGGTGTCGGTCTCGTAGCCGATCGTCGCCAGCCTGTTCATCTGTCTTCGCCTCCATGGACGCGGGATCATCCCGAGCCTACCCTACCGGCGTCGACCACAGGAGCCCGCCGATGGACGCGGCCGTTTTTCGCGAACCCCGCAAGCGCGCCACGCCCGTGGACGGCGGCGAGATCGCGGGCCTGGAGTTTGGGCCGCAGGATCGTCCGATCGACATCGTGTTCGTCCACGCCAACGGCTTCAACGCCCAGACCTACCGGGTGTTGCTCTCGCCCCTGGCGGCGGGCCTTCGGATCCTGGCCATCGACCAGCGCGGCCACGGCGCCACCACCCTGCCGGTCGATCCGGACGGGCGTCGCTCCTGGCGGGACCTGCGCGACGACCTCATCGGCCTGCTCGACGCCCTGAACGGCCCGCCGGTGGTGCTGGCCGGCCATTCGATGGGCGGCACGGTCAGCCTGCTGACGGCGGCCGAGCGCCCGGACCGGGTCAAGGGGCTGGTCCTGCTGGATCCGGTGATCATGCCCTGGCTCGCCACCCAGTACGCCAAGGCGCCCTGGACCTCGGGCAGGATGTGGAAGCGCATGCCGATGGTCCAGTCGGCCTTGCGCCGGCGGGCGGTGTTCGACAGCCGCGAAGCCGCGTTCGCCGCCTACAAGGGCCGGGGCGCCTTCAAGACCTGGCCCGAGACCATGCTGGCCGACTATGTCGCCGGCGGCTTCGTCGAGCGCGCGGATGGCAAGGTGGAGCTGGCCTGCGCGCCCGCGTGGGAGGCCTCGAACTACGCCGCCCAGGGCCATGATCCCTGGCGGGCCGTGCGGCGGGCGAAGGCTCCGGTACGGATCCTGAAGGCCGAGAAACACTCCACCTGCCACGCGGGCGTCGGCTTCGCGCGGCGCGGCCGCGACGTGCGGATCGAGACCGTGGCCGGGACCAGCCACTTCCTGCCGATGGAACGACCGGACGCGGCGCGCGACGCGCTGTTCGACATGGCGACGGGGTAGAGCGCTAGCGCGCTCCTTATTCTAACAGCTAAACCTTCTCGTCATCCCGGAAGCCTCGCAGAGGCTATCCGGGATAGGGCAGGGGGGCGGTGCGCTGGCCCCTGGGTCCCGGTTCTACAGCCCGCTGCGCGGTCTTTCGGCCGGGATGACGAAGGGAAATGATCTCAGCGTCGAGGGGGGGCGCTAAAGCGCCAAGCCTTCCACCTCGTGCTTGGCCAGCGCCGTGCGCGCGGCGTCGCTGACCGGCACCACCTTGCGGGCGTCGAGGTCGAAGGTGATGGCCACGGCTTCCGAGGTTCCCCAGGGCTCGCCGGTGACCGGATCCAGCATCCAGTGGACCACCCGCATGGTTCGCGCGTCGGTCCCCACCAGGCCCGAGCGGATATCGACCCGGTCGCCGATCCGGGGCCAAGTCAGATAGGCGATGCGGTATTCCAGAACCGCGCCGCCCATGCGCTGGGGCCTGTGCTCGGCGTGCTCGACGACCAGGTCGCGGAACGGATGGATGAAGGCGCCGATGCCGTCCGAGACGCGGCCGATGAACTGCTCGGCGCGCATTCGTCCGTAGACGTCGCAATCAGATGGCAGCAGGCCGCCCAGGCCGATCCTGCCGAGGTTCAAGGCCTCCGCGCGCGCCAGGCTGGCGGTCGGCGTGAAGGGCGACAGGTCCAGGCTGCGGGCGCGCGCCTTCTCCGGGACCTCGACCTTCAGCGCCTCGGCCCGTTCCAGCGCGACGCGGGGCCAGGGAAACGGGTGGCCCTCGCGCGGGGTGGCGTGGACCACCGTCGTCTGGAAGGTGGCGGCCAGCTCGCCGGACGCGGGATGGACCAGCAGTTGCAGCAGCCGCGCCTCTGTTTCGCCCATCTCGATCACGCCGCCCAGCATGCGCAGCGGCGCGCCGGCGTGGGCCTCGCGCAGGAAGCGGATGTGGTGCTCCTTGACCAGCAGGGTGGCGTTGGCGTGCGGTGAGAAGGCGCCCGCCAGGCCCAACTCGGCCGCCAGACCGATCAGGCCTTCCTGGGCGCGCACGACGTAGTGGCGCACGTTCATGTGCCCCATTTCGTCGCAATCCCAGGTGTTGACGCCTCCTCGCCAGATCTCGACGCCAGGAAGCGGCTCTGCGGTCGGCATGGCGTCTCTCGAACGATGTGTAACGGTCGTTCGAGTCTAGCGGGGATCGCGCGAGCTTGGCTAGAGCGCGCGAGCCTTAGCGCTTGCCTTCGGCCGGATCGCCGGCGGGGCCCTTGAACGTGTCACCGACATAGCTGGCGTCGGGGCCGTCGGGCCCGGCCCGCTTTCGCGATTCCTCGCCGGTCTTGCGCACGCTCTCCTTGCCGCCCAGCGCGGTGAAGTCGCCCAGGGGTTCGGCCTCGTTGGCTTCGCGGCCCTCTGTGTTGGATTTGTCGGCCATGGTCTGTCTCCTCGGGTTGCGAGAACAACCGGGAGCGACGGCTTCTAGTTCCGGCAGTCGGCGCAAAGGCCGTGGGCCTCGATGGTCACGGCGGTCAGGGCGTAGCCGGCCGAGGCCCCGGCGGCGATGATCTCGGCGCTGGCCTTGGGCTCGATCTCGCGAGTGGCGCCGCAGCAGTCGCAGATCAGAAACGCGGCGGCGTGGCCGTCGGCCTCCTTGCGGCAGGCGACATAGGCGTTGAGGCTCTCGATGCGATGGGCGAAGCCCTGCTTCTCCAGGAAGTCGAGCGCGCGGTAGACGGTCGGCGGCTTGGCCGGCGCGCCCTCGCCTCCGAAGGCGGAGATCAGGTCATAGGCCTTTACCGGCTGGCCGGCTTCCAGCAGCAGCTCCAGCACCCGGCGACGGGGCGCGGTTAGCCTTTGCTCCGCGGCCGCGCAGCGCGCCTCGGCGGCCTCGAGCTCGGCCGCGAGGGCTGATCCGGCGACGCCGTGGTGGTGGTGTTCGTGTCCGCAGGAGCCAGTGTGGGCCATGGCCAAGAGGTAGAGGGCCGCGCGCGCCCGCGCAACCTTGGCCTCAAAGCAGGGGCGCGCCGATCAGGTTCGCCTCGGCCGTGCAGCGCGCCGGGTCGAGCGTTGGCGCCCTGGCGCGCGCCTCGTCGGATTCGGCCCGCACCGCCGCCAGGTCGGCCTTGAAGGCCTCGGAGCTCCAAAGCGCGGCGAACAGGCTCTCGGCGTTGTGCTTGCCGGCCTCGACCGAGCTGGCGTTATGGACGCCGCAGATCACCCGGCTTTCGCCATAGCCCCGGGCGCGGGTCAGGATGGCGTCGGCGCGGTCGGGGGCGACCTCGGCCAGCAGCAGGCCGACGCTCCAGCCCCAGGTGGCGTGGCCGGACGGATAGTCGGGCGAGACCGCCAGACCCAGGCTGCGCTTGATGCAGATCGGGCCGGGTTCGGAAAAGTACGGGCGGGGGCGGTGGTACTTGAGCTTCGGCCCCGACACCGCCGAGCGCACGTCGCGGCTCATCCGCAGCAGCATCGTCGCGAGTTTCGGATTGGTCTGGCGGGTCGGCGTATAGCCCAGCGCGCAGGCGTAGCTGTCGAGGATATGCTCCTCGACATTGTCGGCTTGGGCCAGGGACCAGCGCGGCGTGTCCTTCAGGGCGCGGGTGGCCATGAAGATCCGGCGATCCTTCTCGGCCTCGGGCGAACCCTTGGCGGGCGGCGGCGGTACGTGGTCGCGCGCGTCGAAGACGGCCTTGGACAGGTAGCGCTGGGGCGCATCGCCGCTCAGGGTGGCGCAGCCGGTCAGGGCCAGGACGGCGGTAGCGGCGAGCCACGAAAGGCGCATGAAAAAGGTCCCCGAAATCGCTTTCGGGGACCCTGCATTTTCAGCGTGATTGGATCAAGCTTACTTGCCGAACAGCTTGTTCCAGCGCGGCTTCTCGCGACCGTCCCAGGCCTTGCGCCAGTAGGCGTCGCTGGCGATCAGCGGCACCACCGTGGTGGCTTCGGCGAACACCATCTGCTCGTAGGTGGTCGAGACCTTGCCCCACGAGGCGGCTTCCTTCAGCGTCGACGACGAGCAGGCGCCGTCGCGCACGTCGGCGACCGTGATCTGGATGGCGTACTTGTGCATGTCGGCCTCGACGCCGAGGATCTCGGCGCAGACGACAGTGTCCTGGGCGAAGTTCTTCGGAACGCCGCCGCCGACCATGAACAGGCCCGTGGTGCCGGCCGCGATCTTGACGTCCGTCAGTTCACGGAAGTCGGCCACCGCGTCGATCATCAGATAGGGCTGCTTGGCCGCGATCTTCTCCTTCTGGTGCTTGACCAGGCCAAAGCCGGCCGAGCTGTCGACGAAGGCCGGGCAGAAGATCGGCACGCCTTCTTCGTAGGCGGTCTGGATCAACGAGCCGGGCTTCTTGGCGTTGCCTTCCGACAGCCACTTGCCCATCTCCCAGATGAACTCGCGCGACGAATAGGCGCGCGGCTCCAGGCGGTTGCAGATCTCCAGGATCGTGTGATCGCAGTTCTGGAGCTCTTCCTCGTCGATATAGGTGTCGTAGATGCGGTCGATGTAGTTGTCGCGCAGCACGTTGTCGTCGACCGGGCCGGCGGCCTGGTAGTGCTTGAAGCCGAGGGCCTCGAAGAAGTCCATGTCGACGATGCTGGCGCCGGTGGCGACCACGGCGTCGATCATGCCGTTCTTCACCATGTCGCGGTACACGTGCATGCAGCCGCCGGCCGAGGTCGAGCCGGCCAGGATCAGCCAGGTCGAACAGCCCTTGTCGGCCAGGGCCATGTTGAAGATGTCGGCCGCGCGGGCGGTGTCGCGCGAGCTGAACGACATCTTGCGCATGGAGTCGATGATCGGACGGGCGTCGAACGAGGTGATGTCGACGTGCTCGACGACCGTCTGCAGCAGTTCGGCTTTTTGGTTGTTCGGAACGGGAGCGTTCATGACAGAGAATCCTCTGAAGGTGAGCGCCCGTCGTGACCCTAGGACCCGCCGGGACGGAGCGACCGGCGAGGGGATTTCGTCAATGGAGGCGGCTATATAGCGGCTTTGCGAATTTTTTTAAGTCCTTCCGCGAGCGAGGGGGCCAAGAGGGCCAGAACAATGGCCAGGGCCAGCAGCGACACAGCGTCGCTGGCCTTCTCGGCGGCGCTTCGGACGATGCGGGCGCGGTAGGTGTGCTGGCCCGGCTCGGCCATGAACGAGACCTGGGCCAGGGGGCCATAGGCGGTCGAGGGGGTGACTGGATCGGGTCCGGGCTGCACGCGGCCGACCTCCCAAGTCGGGAAGTAGAACTTCCGCAGCACGATCCGCGTCGGGCGCTGGGCCTCGACGGCGATGGCGACCGTGCCGTCCGGGAAGTTGCTGGCCGCGGTGACCTTGGCGCCCGGATCGGCCGGCGCGGCCAGCGGGATGTCCTTCAGGCCCGACAGGCCCGGGGAGTCGGCCAGCAGGCGCGGGTCGGCGAAGTTCATGGCGGCGGGGAAGTGCTCGTCGGGACCGCGCAGCGCGCCCAGGCGCGTGGCGGTCTCGGGGTCGCTGATCCCCGGGACGGCGAAATGATAGGCGTAGGCCGGTTCGCTCAGCATGAAGCCGTGCCATAGCAGCGGCGTGGCCGCCACCACCGCCAGGGGCGGCAGCACCCAGCGACGTCCGCACGCGAAGGCCAGGGCGACGGCGGCGACGGCGGCGAAGTCCACGGCCACCAGGATCCGATAGGGGAACTGGGCCTTGCTGAGGATCGCCCCCAGCGGTCCGTGCCAGACCCAGGGCAGGGCGTAGAGCGCCACGCCCGTCAGGGCGGCTGCGGCCCAGGCGACGGCTTCGCCGGCCTTGGCGTCTCGACGCGCCAAGAGCGCGGTGATCAGGGCCGCCAGGGCCAGAGCGCCCATGCCCCAGCCGAGGAAGGCCATCGAGGTCGAGAACGGCTTTTGCGGCCAGAGGTCGGGGCGCAGCAGCGCCCAATTGTACGGGTCGGTGGCGAAGGTGCCCCACATCCGGTCCATGGTCGCGGCGGACTGCAACAGCGTCGCCGGCCCCAGGTACGAGGCCGCGAGGCCCAGCCCCAGCGCGGCCCCCGCCGCGCCGCGGACCACGACCATCAGGCGCTGCTCGGCCGGAGCCGAGAAGACGAGATAGAGGACGTAGGCGGGCAGGACCCCGACGCTCGTCAGCATGGCGATGATCGGATGCGACAGCACCAGGGCGGCGTAGGACAGCGCCAGGGCCGGGACCCAGCGCCAGGAGCGCACGGCTCGCTCCAGGCTGGCGGCCAGCAGGGGCAGGACAACATAGGCGATGGTCTCGCCCAGGGCGCCGCGCACGAAGACGCACAGCTGGTGATAGGGCGCGAACATGTAGAGGACGGCGGCGGTCAGGGCGACGCCGGGACCGACCTTCGGCCGCAGCCAGGCGAACATGGCCAGGCCCGATCCCGCGATCGTCAGGACGTCGAGCCAGGCCAGGATCACGCCGGGCTGCGCGCCCGCGGGCAGCACCGCGCCGACCAGGGCGGCCGCGTAGAAGGCCAGCGGCGGATAGAAATAGAACGAGGAGGCGCCAAACCCCGTCATCGCCCCGTCCAGCCAGCGCGGCGGGAAGTGGCCCTGGCGCAGGGCCGCGTTGAATTCGGCGATCCAGACGGTGTCGTAGCTGTAGCTGTGGGTCCAGCCCGCGCCGTGGTCCAGGGTTCCGCGCGCGCACGCCAGGGCGAGGCTGACGCAGACCAGGATCGCCAGCGTCCAGACCTTGATGAGTGACCGCAAGGCCGCATCCCCTCGAAGCTTCGAAAGAGGCGTTTTGACGGCTCGACCGGAGGGTGTCCAGCGCCGCCCGCGCGCCGAGCGCCCAAAGAAAAAGGGACCGGGCGAAACCCGGTCCCTCATGTCATCGCGGCCTTTGACCTACCGCCGGCGCTTGCGCTTGCCCGCCGCGCCCTTGGGGCGGGAGAAGCGGACGATCTTTCGCTCTTCGTTCTCCTGGCGGACGGCCGGGATCGAACGCTTGGCCAGGCCGTACATCGAGGCCATCGGCGCATCCTGGACTTCAGCGGTCTCGGTCTCGCCGAAGCCGTTGAAGCGCGTCGCCATGGCCACGCCATAAGCGCCCAGCATGCCGATCTCGATGTAGTCGCCCTCGTCGACGCTTTCCGGCAGGTAGAAGGGACCGGGCATGTAGTCGACGCTGTCGCAGGTCGGGCCGTAGAAGCGGAAGGGCTTGAGGCCCTCTTCGACCGGCTCCCCGCCATTGAGGCCGTTCTTGCGATAGAGCTTCACGGGGAAGGGCCACTTCATGTGCGCGGCGTCGAACAGCGAGCCGTACGACCCGTCGTTCAGATAGAGCGCGTCGCCCTTCTTCAGCTCGACCTTGACCAGCATCGAGGAGGCCTCGGCCACCAGGGCGCGGCCCGGCTCGCACCAGAGCTCGGTGGTCTCGTGGACCATCATCTCGGCGAAGCCGCGGTCGATCGCCGCCAGATACTCCGAGAGGTCCGGCGGGACCATGCCCGGATAGATCGACGGGAAGCCGCCGCCGACATCGACGACGTCGGCCAGCACCCCGGCGCGCACCAGGGCGCGGGAGGCCTGGGCCATCGACGCCTGATAGGCGGTCGGGCGCATGCACTGGCTGCCGACGTGGAACGACACGCCCATCAGGTCCTGGGTGGCGCGCCGAGCGGCCAGCAGCAGGGCCGGAGCGTTGTGGCTCTCGACGCCGAACTTGCCCGACAGCGAATAGGCCGCGCCCTCCGCCTGCACGCCCATGCGGACGATCAGGTTCAGGTCCTTGGCCTGGCCGGTGGCGTCCAGGATCTTGGTCAGCTCTTCGTGGGTGTCGAACGAGAAGGTCTTTACGCCATGGTCGAAATAGGCGGCGGCGATCGCCGCCCGGCTCTTGACCGGGTGCATAAAGGCCATGCGCGAGCCTGGGGCCTGCTCGGCCACCAGCTCGATCTCGTTCAGCGACGCGACGTCGAAGGACCGCACGCCGGCCTGGGCCAGCTCACGGATCACCCACGGCGAAGGATTGGCCTTCACCGCATAGAAGACGTCGCCTTTGAATTCGGACTGGAACCAGCGCGCAGCTACGGAAACCGCGTCGGGCCGCACGAGTGCGACGGGACGTTCCGGTGACCGCTCACGGACCAGGTCCAGGGGTGAATGGTACGTGCGCAATTCACGTAACCCCCTGTTGGAAGTTAAACCCAGGCCGGCGTTAGCAGCGTTTAGAGGACTTCGGGTCCGCCGGAGCCGTGCGAAATAGGGGCGATTGCCGGGGATGTAAAGACCCTTTTGCAGCCCCGTTTTGGGACAAATCGATCCACGAGAGCGCGTCGGGCGAAAGTGTGAACGACTTCGACGCCTGAACACGCGCTCGACATGGAAAATAGACCCCCTGATCGCGCCCGGAGGGGTCTATCCGAACACGATAAGCGGCTCGGGCTGTCACAAATCCATTGCGTACGTCGCCCAAACCGGAGATCGCACTTCCCAAGCTTCGAAACCACGTTAAGGATTCGCCCGACCATGACGTCGGACCCAGTTCTTTCGATCCGCGCCGCGTCCAAGACCTTCGGGTCTCGCCGCGCGCTGGACGCAGTCTCCCTCGACGTCGCGCGGGGTGAGATGATCGCGCTCATCGGTCCTTCGGGGTCCGGGAAGTCCACCCTCCTGCGCTCCATCGACGGCCTGCAGACCATCGACGGCGGGACCAGGGAGCAGGACAGCGGCTTGATCACGGCCTTCGGCGGCCCCGTCCAGGCCAAGGGCAAGGTCTCCAGCGAGGTGCGCAAGGCGCGTATCCGCATCGGCTTCATCGCCCAGCAGTTCAACCTGGTCGGCCGGCTGTCGCTGTTCAGCAACGTGGCCCTGGGCTCGCTGGGGCGGATCCCGCTGATCCGCGGCCTGTTCGGCGCCTGGCCGAAAGAGACGCGAGAGGCGGCCATGGCCGCGCTGGCCCGGGTCGGCGTGGCCGACTACGCCGCCCAGCGCGCCAACACCCTGTCGGGCGGCCAACAGCAGCGCGGCGCCATCGCTCGCGCCCTGGTCCAGAGGGCCAAGATCATCCTCGCCGACGAGCCGGTCGCCTCGCTCGATCCGGTCTCGGCGCGCAAGGTCATGGAGATCCTCCGTGACCTGAATCAAACCGACGGCCTGACCGTCATCGTAACCTTGCACCAGGTGGACTACGCTCTGCGCTATTGCGACCGGGTCGTGGCCCTGAAGGCCGGCCAGAAGGTCTATGACGGCCCGGCGGCCGACCTGAATCGCGAGAAACTCATCGACATCTACGGCCCGGAATTCGAGGACGTATTCTGGGAAGGAGCCCCACAATGATCAGCCGTCGTTCGGCCCTCGGCGTCGCCGCCCGCCTGTCGATTCTGGGTCTGTCGGCCTTGGCGCTCGCTTCGTGCGGCCAAAAGTCCACGACCCCGGCCGCCAAGGACACGATCACTTTCTCGATCCTGTCGACCGAGTCGGCCCAGAACATGGAAGGCTACTGGAAGCCGATCCTGGCCGACATGGAGAAGCAGACCGGCCTGAAGGTGAAGCCGTTCTTCTCGTCCAACTATTCGTCGCTGATCGTGGCCATGGGCGCCAAGCAGACGGATGTGGGCTGGTTCTCCAACCAGTCGGGCCTGGAGGCCGTGCGCCGCTCGGGCGGCGAGGTCTTCGCCCGCACCTTCGATCCTTCTGGCACCGACGGCTACAAGTCGGTGATCATCGTGCCGTCCAGCAGCAAGATCCAGACGATCCAGGATCTGCTGAAGTGCGATAAGACGCTCAACTTCGGTATCGGCGACAAGAAGTCGACCTCCGGCACCCTGGCGCCGATGACCTATGTGTTCATCCCGGCCAACAAGAAGCCCGAGGCCTGCTTCAAGACGGTGATCAGCGCCAACCACCAGGCCAACCTGTTCGCGGTGGCCAACGGCAAGCTGGACGCGGCGACCAACAACTCGACCGCCATCAACCTGTCCAAGGCGCGGGGCGAGGGCGTCACCGACAAGATCCGGGTGATCTGGGAATCGCCGACCCTGCCGGAGGACCCGATCGTCTGGCGCAAGGATCTGGATCCGGCCGTGAAGGAAAAGCTGCGGCAGTTCTTCCTGACCTACGCGCAGGGCGACACGCCGCAGGCCGAGCAGCAGCGCGGCTATCTCAAGAAGCTCAGCATCGGCGGCTTCAAGCCGGCCGATGACTCGCACCTGCTGGTCGTGCGCGAGATGGAGGCCACCGAGCAGCTGGGCCTGGCCCGCGAGGCCGGCGACCAGGCCAAGATCGCCGCCGCCCAGAAGACGCTGGACCAGATCAAGTCCGAACGGGTCGCGGCCGAGGGCAAGGCCGGCGTCGCCTCGACTCCGGTGAACTGAGGCCGACTCCATGAACGACGCCAATCTTCATGGCGGGGGCGTTCCGGCGCCGCCCAAGCGCTCGGCTTCGGCCCTGGCGTTCGACAGCCTGCTCTGGGGCGGCGTGATCCTGTTGCTGATCGTCAGCTTCAAGCCGGCCGAGATCGACAAGTTCCCGCAGCTGTTCACCGACACCGATCGAACCGGCGCCTTCGCCAAGCTGTTCTTCAAGCCGTTCACCGACCCGCAGCTGTTCCTGTCGATGGATTGGGGGCTGTTCATCGGCAAGATGTGGCAGACCATCCAGATGGCGCTCTGGGGCACGGCCCTGGCGATCATCGTCGCCATTCCGCTGGGCCTCCTGGGCGCGCGCAACATCGCGCCGGTCTGGATCCAGCAGCCGGTCCGCCGGGTGCTGGACCTGATCCGCTCGATCCCCGACCTGGTGGTGGCGCTGATCTTCATCACCGCCGTGGGCCTGGGTCCCTTCGCCGGGGTGATGTCGATCATGTTCAACACCGGCGGGGTGCTGGCCAAGCTGTTCGCCGAGGCGGTCGAGTCGATCGACAAGGGGCCCGTCGAGGGCGTGCGCGCCACGGGCGCGGTCAAGCTGCAGGAGATCATCTGGGGCGTGATCCCGCAGGTGGCGCCGCTATGGACCAGCTACGCTCTCTATCGCTTCGAATCGTCGAGCCGCGCGGCCACGGTCCTTGGCATCATCGGCGCGGGCGGCATCGGCCAGATCCTGTTCGACTCGATCAACGCCTTCCAGTTCGACCAGACCGGCTGCATCGTGCTGGTCATCGTGGTGGCGGTGTCGATGATCGACCTGCTGTCCCAGGTCATCCGTACGCGGCTGCTGTAAAAGCTGTCGTCCCGGCCCAGCGCGCAGCGCGCCGAGCCGGGACCGCCGGGAGCTCGGCGTTTCTTGCGGTCCCGGGTCTTCGCTGCGCTTCGCCTGGGATGACAGCGTCAGCGACATCGCGCACTCGTCGGTGAACGGATATTTCGAGCTTCGCCTTGTTGCCGGAACGCAACAGCTTAACACCTTGAAAACGCTTGTCGTCAGGCTGTCACAAATCGGTGGCGGAAGCGTCACGCACCCCCGCTAAGCCCGGGATCAACCTGATCCACCTCGAGACGGGTGAGAGGACAGGGGCGCCTTTCAAGGGGAATCTCAAATGAGCATCAAGACCTCGCTGGTCGCCGGTTCGGCGCTGGCCGTCGCGCTCGCGATCGGCATGGGCGCGACCGCCCAGGCTCAAGACATGAGCTACAAGTGGAGCGGCGCTCCGCAGTTCAGCAACGACGACACCATGTTCAAGGTCCGTGGTCGGATCCTGTTCGACTACGTGAACCAGGACATCAAGCGCGATGGCCCCGGCGGCGACTTCAAGACCAGCAACGCCCGTGGCCGCCAGGTCTTCCTCGGCGTCGAAGGCAAGCTGAACAGCTACTTCGCCTACAAGGTCGAAGGCGGCGCGGCGAACGGCGGCGCCTGGAGCTGGGATGACGCGGTCATCGAATACAAGCCCAGCGAGCCGGTCTCGATCCTGTTCGGCAACGTCAAGGTCGCCGGCCTCGAGAACCTGACCTCGACCCGCTTCACCACCTTCATGGACCGTGGTCCGTACGGCGACTTCGGCGTCGACAGCTACCTGCTGGGCGTCGTCGGCAAGTATAGCGGCTACAACTACTCGATGTCGCTGGGCGTCCAGGGCGCCAGCCTCAACAACGCCGACGTCAACAACGCCAGCGCCGACTCCAAGGAGCGCCTGACGGTCACGGCCCGCGGCCACTACGCGCTGCTGAACACCGACGCCAACAAGCTGCACCTTGCGGTGTCGTACCGTTACCGCAACCGCGGCGACGAAGGCGCCTTCGCCTATACCGGCCGCACCAACACCGCCTACAGCAACGCCACGTTCTACACGACCGGCGGCATCGGCAACCGCGACAAGACCGTGGCGGTCGAAGGCGCCTGGGTGCACGGCCCGCTGTCGGTCCAGGCCGAATATTCCAGCATCGACGTGACCCGCGCGGGCACGGCCGGTGACGATCCGACGATCAAGGTCGGCTACGCCTTTGTCAGCTTCTGGCCGACGGGCGAGACCCGCAACTACGACGCGGCCGCCGGCGAGTTCAAGCGCCCGAAGATCCTGAACCCGGTCACGGCCGGCGGCTTCGGCGGCGTCGAACTGGCCGTGCGCTACGACTTGGCCGACACGACCGACGCCTACAAGACGCTGAAGGTTAAGCCGGCGACGTCGCAGGCCGGCGAATACACCGGCTGGACCGTGGGCGTGAACTACTACCCGACCTCGTATGTCCGCTTCATGGCCAACTACACCGACGGCAAGGTCGACAACTACGGGCCGAACCAGGACTTCGACGTCAAGCAGTTCCAGCTGCGCGCTCAGCTGGACTTCTAAGCGTCGCCGCAGAGATCCGGGCGGGCCGCGACGGTCCGCCCGCTACCCCCTCCCTAGGAGTTCGTCATGAAGAAGCTTCTGTCCTGCGCGGCCGCCGCCGTGGCCCTGTCGGGCCTGGCCGCCGCCCCCGCCCACGCCGCCCGCGACTATGTCTGGGCCGCCGGCTCCTCGACCGTGTTCCCGTTCGCCACCCGCACCGCCGAGAACTTCGCCAAGAAGTCGGGCAAGAAGGCCCCGAAGGTTGAAAGCCTCGGCACCGGCGGCGGCATCAAGCTGTTCTGCTCGGGCACGGGCGAAGGCTTCCCCGACATCGCCAACGCCTCGCGTCCGATGAAGAAGGCCGAGTTCGACGCCTGCGCGGCGAAGGGCATCAAGGACATCATCCAGATCAAGATCGGCTTCGACGGCATCGTCATCGCCACCGACAAGGACGGCGCCGACTACAACTTCAAGACCGAGAACCTCTACATGGGTCTCTCCAAGACGGTCCTGAAGGGCGGCCAGTTCATCGCCAACCCGAACAAGAACTGGGACGACGTCGCCGGCGGCCTGCCGGGCAACCGCATCCAGGTCTACGGCCCGCCGCCGACCTCGGGCACCCGCGACGCCTTCGTCGAGCTGGCCATCGAGGCCGGCGCCCGCAAGTACCCGACGCTGGACGCCATCCGCTCGGACAACGAAAAGAAGTTCAAGGGCCTGGTCGACCCGCTGCGCGGTGACGGCTGGATCGACGCCGGCGAAAACGACAACGCCATCGTCGGCACCCTGACCAAGACCCCGGGTTCGCTGGGCGTCTTCGGCTGGTCGTACCTCGAAGAGAACATGGACAAGATCAAGGGCGCCTCGGTCAACGGCGTGCGTCCCTCGGCCCAGACCATCTCGGACGGCTCGTACCCGCTGTCGCGCACCCTCTTCATCTACGTGAAGAAGGCCAATATCGGCGTGACCCCGGGCCTGGAAGACTTCCTGAAGGAGTTCACCTCGGACGCGGCCACCGGTCGCGGCGGCTACCTGCAAGGCCGCGGCCTGATCCCGCTGCCCCCCGGCCAGCACGACGCCCAGAAGGGCGTGGTGAACAACAAGACCGTGATGGGCCGTCCGGCCGCCTAATCGGCGTCCATTCGCCTTTCACGACAAGACAGGCGCCGCGGTCCTATGGGCCGCGGCGTTTTTCTTTGTATAGTGAACCCGCCGGGCCCACCCGCGCCGCGGCCGCCGTCCGGCGACGCGCCCCCGACCCTGAAGGGCCATGATCCTCGTCGCGCTCGCCGTCGTCTTTCTCCTCGTTCTGCTGAACGGGGTTTTCTCCATGTCCGAACTGGCCGTGGTCTCGGCCCGCAAGGCCCGGCTCCAGGGCTTCGCCGAACGGGGCGATCATGGCGCCAAGCTCGCGCTCGAGATGGCCGAGCATCCGACGCGGTTCCTGTCGGCGGTCCAGGTCGGCATCACCCTGATCGGCATCTTCGCCGGCGCCTACGGCCAGGCGACCATCGCCAGCGCCCTGGACAAGTGGCTGGAGGGCGTCCCGCCGATCGCCAGGTACTCCGAGGCCATCGCCACGACGGTCGTGGTCATCGGCCTGACCTATGTCTCCGTGATCCTGGGCGAGCTGGTGCCCAAGCGGCTGGCCCTGATGTTCCCGGACGCCATCGCCCGCCGCATGTCGCCGTTCCTGGCCATCGTCGCCACGGTGCTGCGTCCGTTCGTGACCCTGCTGACCGTCTCGACCGCCGCGGTGCTGAAGCTGATGGGCGTGCGCGACGAGCGCAACAGCGGCATCACGTCCGAAGAGGTCGAGACCGTTCTGGCCGAGGGCGCCGACGCTGGCCTGATCGAGCCCGAGGAGCGGGCGATGATCAACGAGGTCCTGCGCCTGGGCGACCGTCCCGTGCGCGTGGCCATGACCCCGCGCCGCGACCTCTTCTGGGTGTCGCTGGCCGACGACACCGAGACGGTGCTCCGGGAAATCCGCGCCAGCGCCCACTCGCGCATCCTGGTCGCCACCGAGGACGATCTGGACGGCGACATCGGCGTGGTCCTCAAGAAGGACCTGCTGGACGCCTGCCTGGCGGACGCGCCCCTGGACCTGAAGGCCCACGTCCAGCAGCCGGTGGCCATCCCCGAAACCATGTCGCTGCTCAAGGCCCTGGCGGTCTTCAAGCAGACCAGCCTGCACATGGCCCTGGTGGTCGACGAGTTCGGATCGCTGCAGGGCGCGATCACCCCTCTGGACCTTCTGGAGATGATCGCCGGCGACTTCCCGGAGGACCACGACGACGACGAGACCCGCATCATCCGCCGCGAGGACGGCAGCTGGCTGATCGACGCGCGCCTCGACATCCAGGAGCTCAATGACCAGCTGGGCGAGAACTTCGAGGCCGATGGCGGCTATCACACCGTGGCCGGCCTGATCCTTGACCGCTTGGGCCGCATCCCGGCCGAGGGCGAGCACGTGACCATCGGCGGCTTCGATATCGAGATCGTCGACATGGACAGCTCGCGCATCGACAAGGTCATCCTCAAGCCCAACAGGCGCAAGAAGGGCGACGCGGAGGGATAGGTCTGGGATCGGCGTCCCCGACCACGCGTTAGCTAGGGCAGTCCTCAATTCAGGAGACGCCCATGCGCACGAATATCGCCATCGCCGCCCTGATCTATCCGATGGTCCAGGGGGTGCTGTTCGGGGCCGGTTTGATCGGGCTTCTGGCTCTCGGTTCGCCGGCGGGCCTGTTCCCCGTGGTGATCGCCGCCACCTTCGCCATCGCGATCCCAATCGCCCTGTTGATCGCGCCGCGCCTGCGCTCGCGGGCCTGGCGTCGCCGCCACGGCGCGGGTCTCAAGCCCTCTTAAGGCTCACGCCGCCGTCTTCTTCCGCAATCGCGCCAGGCGGCGCAGCCTGCGCCAGAACCGTGTCTTCTCCGGCTCGGGATAGGGCTGCAGGTTGCGGAAGAACTCTTCGGCGCAGGAGCGCCACGAGAACTTCTCGGCGAACTTGCGCACCACCGTGCGGTCGAGATCCAGGCAGGTCAGGCAGGCTTCCTTCAGGCCGTCGGTCTGGCCAGGGGCCAGGACGCCGGCGTTGGAGCCGGGAATGATGTCCACCGGGCCGGGGGCCGAGAACGCCGCCACGGGCACGCCGGCGGCCATGGCCTCCAGGATCACCAGGCCGAAGGTGTCGGTCAGGGACGGGAAGCAGAAGACGTCCGCGCCGGCGAAATAGCGGGCCAGTTCGTCGCCGAACTTGGCGCCCAGGAACTTCACCTCGGGATATTTCTCGGTCAGCTCTTCGCGCTGGGGGCCGTCGCCGATCACCACCTTGGTGCCGGGCAGGTCCAGGCTGGCGAAGGCCTCGATGTTCTTCTCGACGGCCACGCGGCCGACGTTCAGGAAAATCGGACGGGCCAGCCCTTCGAACACATCGACATCACTCGCCACGCGCGGCTTGAAGATGTCGGTGTCGACGCCGCGCGACCACGGCGAGAGGTTGCGGAAGCCGTGCTTGGCCAGCTCGTCGCGCATGGTCGGCGTGGCCACCATCAGGCGGCCCGACGGCTTGTGGAACCAGCGCATGTAGGTATAGCCAGCGGCCAGCGGCAGCGGCAGGCGGGCCGAGACATATTCGGGGAACTTGGTGTGGTAGCTGGTCGTGAACGGCAGCTTCCATTCCAGGCAGATGCGGCGGGCGGCCAGGCCGATCGGACCCTCGGTGGCGATGTGGATCGCCTCGGGCTCGAACTGCTTGAAGCGCTCCTGCACCGGTTCGTAGGCGCCAATGGCCAGCTTGATTTCGGGATAGGTCGGCAGTGGGAAGGTCGGGAACTGTTCGGGGCTGACGACGTCGACCTCGTGGCCCATGGCGCGCAGTTCTTCGACCACCCGGGTCAGGGTGCGAACCACGCCGTTGACTTGCGGTTCCCAGGCATCGGTAGCGAGCAGAATTCGCATCAGGCGGCGGCGGGCTCCGGCAACGGCTCGTCGATCGACGCCGCCAGCTTGGGCCCGCGATCGATCACCGACCACGAGCGCAGCTTGGACCATTCCAGGATTTCCAGGCGGCCGTCGGCGTGCTCGGCCACGGCCGTGCAGCTTTCCACCCAGTCGCCGTCATTGACATAGGCGACGCCGTCGATGTCGCGCATCTCGGCCTTGTGGATATGACCACAGATCACGCCGTCCACCCCCCGACGTCGAGCTTCGTCCGCCACGGCGGCCTCGAAGTTCTCGATGAACTGCAACGCGTTCTTCACCTTGACCTTCAGATAGGCAGAAAAGCTCCAATAACCGAACCCCAGGCGGCGACGTG
>NZ_DATFAV010000167.1:0-14355 GCF_035254145.1 Caulobacter sp.
AAGGCCGTCGACTTCGTGCTGGTCGAGATCGGCGGCACGGTCGGCGACATCGAGGGCCTGCCGTTCTTCGAGGCCATCCGCCAGCTGCGCCAGGACTTGCCGCGCGGCCAGAGCTGCTACGTGCATCTGACCCTGCTGCCGTTCATCAAGACGGCCGGCGAGATGAAGACCAAGCCGACCCAGCACTCGGTCAAGGAATTGCGCTCGATCGGCATCCAGCCGGACATCCTGCTGTGCCGCTGCGAGCAGGAGATCCCGGCCGAGGAAAAGCGCAAGATCGCCCAGTTCTGCAACGTGCGTCCCAGCGCGGTCATCCAGGCGATGGACTCATCGTCCATCTACGCTGTGCCGGGCGAGTATCACGAGCAGGGACTGGACGCCGAGGTCCTGGACGTCTTCGGAATCCACGACGCGCCGGAACCGAACCTGACGCGCTGGCAGGCCATCGACCAGACGGTCAGCCATCCCGACGGCGAAGTCACCATCGCCGTCGTCGGCAAGTACACCGTGCTCAAGGACGCCTATAAGTCGCTGATCGAAGCCCTGCACCATGGCGGCATCGCCAACAAGGTGAAGGTCAATCTGGACTGGGTCGAGAGCGAGACCTTCGAGGGCGACCCGGGCGCGGCGGCCCAGCGCCTGGAGAACGCCCACGCCATCATGGTGCCTGGCGGCTTCGGCGAGCGGGGCGCGGAAGGCAAGATCCGCGCGGCCCAGTTCGCCCGCGAGCATAAGGTGCCGTACTTCGGCATCTGTTTCGGGATGCAGATGGCCGTCATCGAGACCCTGCGCAACGTCGCCGGAATCAAGGACGCCAGCTCCAGCGAGTTTGGGCCCACCGAACGTCCGGTGGTCGGCATTATGACCGAGTGGATCAAGGGCAACGAGACCGTCCAGCGGCGCTCCAGCGACGACCTGGGCGGCACGATGCGACTGGGGGCCTACGAGGCCGTGCTGACGCCCGGCTCCAAGGTCGCCGAGATCTATGGCTCCACCGAAATCAGCGAGCGCCACCGCCACCGCTATGAGGTCAACATCGGCTACGTCCACCTGATGGAGGACGCCGGCCTGAAACTGACCGGTCGTTCGCCCAACGGCGTGCTGCCCGAGATCGTCGAGCGGGACGACCATCCGTGGTTCATCGGCGTGCAATATCACCCCGAATTGAAGAGCCGTCCGTTCGCGCCACACCCGCTTTTCGCCAGCTTCATCGCCGCCGCGAAGGAGCACGGACGCCTCGTCTGATCGCGAGGTTGCATCTTCTCAGAGATTCGGGCATAAGCCCGCCCTCACGCGGCGGCTCGGGCGCTCCCAAGCCGCCGCTCTCGATTTTCACGCTCAGCGAGCAGAGTCACTTCGATGGCCGTTCCTAAAAGAAAAACTTCGCCTTCTCGCCGGAACATGCGCCGGTCGCACCACGCCCTGGGCGCCAACTCGTTCATCGAGGACAAGGACACCGGCGAGCTGCGCCGTCCGCACCATGTCGATCTGAAGACCGGCATGTACAACGGCAAGCAGATCCTGACGCCGAAGGAAGACTAAGTCTCCTTTATCGTCTCCGACGGTTTGAAAGCGCCGCCCGGCTCAGCTGGGCGGCGTTTTTCGTCGTATTTTCGTCATGGACGCCGAATTCGGTGCTAGCCTCCCGATCAGGGAGGAACGCCCATGCTCACACGCCGAAAAATCGCGGCGGGACTGGGACTGTCGCTCGCCGCGCCGCCGGCGCTGGCCGGGACCATCACACCTGTCTCACTAACCCAGGCGCAGCCTTCAAGTCCGCCGGGGACGCCCGCCGATCAACCGCTTCTGATCCTCGACGCGTCTCTGGACCAGGACGAGCGGATGACCGTCGAGGTCATCATCAATAACGAAGGACCGTTCCAGTTCGTCGTCGACACCGGCGCGGGACGCAGCGTCCTGACCCCCGCGGTCGTCGAGCGCCTGGCCCTGCCGCCCGGCCCGGAGATTATCATTCATGGCATTTCAGGATCGATCGTCAGCCCCACGGCGAGGATCGAGCATCTGAAGGCGGGGGATGCTCGCCTGGCTGGGGTGGCCCTGCCGGTGCTGCCGCGCGACCGGATCGGCGCGGACGGCCTGCTGGGCGTCGATATCCTCGAGGGGCGTAACGTCCTGATGGATTTCCGCAAGAACCAACTGCAGATCCGCCGCAGCCAGTACTTCTCTGAGCTGACACGCCGGCCCGGAGAGGTCTCCGTCGCGGCCGACTCGCGCTTTGGGCGTCTGACGCTGGTTGGCGCGCGCATCGGCGGCGCCCGTGCGACCGCCTTTATCGATTCCGGGGGCGGGGTCAGCATCGGCAACATGGCGCTGGCCCGCTTGATCGCGGCCCGTCGGCGACGCTCGCCGGACCTGGTCCAGCAGGCTCGCCTCCTGACCGCCGATGGCGAAATTCAGCTGGGCGAATTTCGCATCGTGCCGTCGATCGTTATGGGCAATTTGCGGCTGAGCAACATTCCGATGGCGTTCGCCGACGTGCATATCTTCGACGTCTGGGGGCTCAAGGAACAGCCCGCCGCGCTGCTGGGCGTGGACGTGCTGCGGCTGTTTGCTCGCGTCGAGCTCGACTTTGGCGACGAGCGCGTCCTGTTCCGGCTGGGGCAGGGCGGGCTGGCCCCGCCGGTATGGAACGCCTGACTACTGCGATCGTCCCCGGGCCATCACTTGCCGACGCCGTTCCTCGACCTTCTCCGGGGTGACCTCGCGATTGTGCGCGCTGGAGCGCTTATGCTCCAGAGCGAGACCCTCGCCGAACGGACGGGCGTAGCCGTCGTCGATCAGCGCCTTGTAGAACGCCAGGGTCTCGACCGGGATCGAGGCCATGTCGTCGGCCAGCTTCAGGGCGGCCGACATCAGGTCCTGGGGCGGGGTCACCCGATTGACCAGGCCCCAATCGGCCGCGGTCCTGGCGTCCAGGAAGTTGCCGCTCAACGACAGCTCCTTGGCGCGATAGGGTCCGATCAGGCGTGACAGCTTCTGCGAAAGCCCCCACCCGGGCATGATGCCGACGCGGGCGTGAGTATCGGCGAAGCGGGCGTTCTCCGAGGCGATCAGGACGTCACAGGCCAGGGCCAGCTCGAAGCCGCCGGTGATCGCTACGCCATTGATCGCGCCGATCACCGGCTTGCGGCATTGTTCGACCGCTCGCACCGGGTTGGAGCGAGCGTCCTGGTCATTGGCCGCGCCCATGGCCGAGGCGTCGCCGCCCAGCTCCTTGAGGTCGAGACCGGCCGTGAACGCTTTTTCGCCCGCTCCGGTCAAGATCACGACGCTGACATCCGGATCGGCGTCCAGCGCGACCATCGCGTCGTGAAGCGCCAGGCGGAGCGCCTTGGAGAGCGCGTTCATCGCTTCGGGGCGGTTGAGGGTGACGACCGCTATCGGGCCGCGCCGTTCGACGTCCAGCATGTGATCCTCCCTTGGATGGGCAATGGTCATTCGGCCTCCGGAAGGTAAGTCAAGTTGCGCCCGGAGCGCTTGACGGCTAAGCCTCCCGCGCCTTTGGCCTTGAGGAGCAGTCCATGACCGAGATCGTCGACATCATCGCCCGCGAAATTCTCGACAGCCGGGGCAACCCGACCGTCGAAGTCGACGTGGTCTTGGAGGACGGCGCCTTCGGTCGCGCCGCGGTGCCGTCGGGCGCCTCGACCGGCGCCCACGAAGCCAACGAGAAGCGCGACGGCGACAAGGCCCGCTATCTGGGCAAGGGCGTCCTGCAGGCTGTTGACGCCGTCAACGGCGAGATCTTCGACGCCCTGTCGGGCGTGGACGCCGAAGACCAGCGCCGCGTCGACAACCTGCTGATCGAGCTGGACGGCACGCCGAACAAGGCGCGCCTGGGCGCCAACGCCATCCTGGGCGTCTCTCTGGCCACGGCCAAGGCCGCCGCCGAGTCGGCCGGCCTGCCGCTCTACAAGTACGTCGGCGGCGTGAACGCCCGCGTTCTGCCGACCCCGATGATGAACATCATCAACGGTGGCGCGCACGCCGACAATCCGATCGACATCCAGGAATTCATGATCCTGCCGACCGGCGCGAAGGACTTCCGCGAAGGCCTGCGCATGGGCGCCGAGATCTTCCACGCCCTGAAGAAGGCCCTGAAGGACGCCGGCCATAACACCAACGTCGGCGACGAGGGCGGCTTCGCCCCGAACCTGGCCTCGGCCGAGGCCGCGCTCGATTTCATCGTCAAGGCCGGCGAGAAGGCGGGCTACAAGGCCGGTGAGGACTTCGTGCTGGGCCTGGACGTCGCCTCCACCGAGTTCTTCAAGAACGGCAAGTACGAGCTCGAAGGCGAGGGCAAGTCGCTCGATCCCGCCGCCATGGTCGACTACCTGGCCGGCCTGGTCGCCAAGTTCCCGATCCTCACGATCGAGGATGGCATGGCCGAGGACGACTTCGATGGCTGGAAGCTGCTGACCGACACCCTGGGCAAGAAGGTGCAGCTGGTCGGCGACGACCTGTTCGTGACTAACCCCAAGCGCCTGCAGATCGGCCTGGACAAGGGCCTGGCCAACTCGATCCTGGTCAAGGTCAACCAGATCGGCACGCTGTCGGAAACCATCGACGCGGTCGAACTGGCCCACCGTCACGGCTACACCAGCGTGATGAGCCACCGCTCGGGCGAGACCGAAGACAGCACGATCGCCGACCTGGCCGTCGCCTTGAACTGCGGCCAGATCAAGACCGGCTCGCTGGCCCGCTCGGATCGCACCGCTAAGTACAATCAGTTGCTGCGTATCGAGGAAATGCTGGACGACCAGGGCGTCTATGCCGCCCGCGCGGCGCTGAAGGGCCGCTAGGTCCTTTCACATCGCTGGAACTTTCGGGCGCGGCCTCCAAAAAGGGGTCGCGCCTTTTGTTTTGCCCGCTCCACCACCGTGTCGGATCCCGACGATTCCAGACCGATCCGGGCGGGCCGCAGCCGATGCGAGCGGGTTCTGGCCGGGTTAACCCACAAATTTTCTAAAAGCTGAGCAGTGGTTTCAAACGAGACCACTTTTAGTGCGTTCGCGGTCGCGAAAAGGCTTCGGCGATGCAGTATCTAGATGCTGGCGAAACCATCTCATCTGAAAGCAATGTTCATCTAATTCACGACCTGGCGATAACCTTTCCCAATGCCTGGATTTAGAAGGCGTTAAGCAGGGTCGGCGATCCTGCGAATCCCTCTTTGGGACGCTCAGATGTTCGCCCGACTGCAACCCTTCCTGCCGACCGCGGCGATCTTTTTCCTGATTTTCTACTTCGCCTTTCACGCTCTGACAGGTGATCGAGGCCTGCTGTCGATCTCGCAACGCAATGCGGACCTCGCAGCGAAAACGAAGGAACTCAGGAAGATACGCGCGGAGAGGATGGACCTGGAGGCCCGCGCTCGTCTATTACGCAGCGGCAGTCTGTCGGCCGATCTGCTGGAGGAACGCGCGCGCTCGCTCCTAGGATATGCCGACCCGAGGGACTATGTGATCCGGGTCAAGCGTCCCAGCTGACCGATCCCATATCGTTTGGAATCGATTGCGGGTCGTTTCCGGGTCATTCGATCCAGAATGGCCTTGACGGTGCACTAGAGCGTTTCCTTCGCGGAACCGACGATTTTTCGGCGGGATGCGCTCTCAGGACGAAGGCCGCGATGAAGATTGGCCAGGGAGATTTGAATGGCGCGTACGCGCAAGGCTGAAGCCCCCGAGGGGAAGGCGACAGACACCGGTGTCAACGCCTTCGTCGGCAAGGACGAACTCCTGAAATTCTATCAGGACATGCTGCTGATCCGCCGCTTCGAGGAGCGTGCCGGTCAGCTGTACGGCATGGGCTTGATCGGCGGCTTTTGCCACCTCTACATCGGCCAGGAAGCCATCGCGGTCGGCATGCAGTCGATCTCGCAGAAGGGTGATCAGGTCATCACCGGCTACCGTGACCACGGCCACATGCTGGCCGCCGGCATGGACCCGCGCGAAGTGATGGCTGAATTGACCGGCAGGGCCGGCGGTTCGTCCAAGGGCAAGGGCGGCTCGATGCACATGTTCGACGTCGAGACCGGCTTCTACGGCGGTCACGGCATCGTCGGCGCGCAGGTCTCGTTGGGCACGGGCCTGGCGCTGGCCAACCACTATCGCGGCAACGGCAATGTGTCGTACGCCTACATGGGCGACGGCGCGGCCAACCAGGGCCAGGTCTACGAGAGCTTCAACATGGCCCAGCTTTGGAAGCTGCCGGTCGTGTACGTGATCGAGAACAACCAGTACGCCATGGGCACCAGCGTCGAGCGCGCCGCCTCGGAGACCGCGTTCCACAAGCGTGGCGTCTCGTTCCGGATCCCGGGCGAGGAAGTCGACGGCATGGACGTCGTCGCCGTCCGCGAAGCCGGCGCCCGCGCCACCGAGCACGCCCGCAGCGGCCAGGGTCCCTACATCCTCGAGATGAAGACCTATCGCTATCGCGGCCACTCGATGTCGGACCCGGCCAAGTATCGCACCAAGGAAGAGGTCGACGAGGTCAAGACGACCCGCGATCCGATCGATCACATCAAGGAGCGCCTGGCCAAGGCCGGCGTCACCGAAGACGACCTGAAGGGCGTCGACGCCGAAGTGAAGCGCATTGTCGCCGAGGCCGCCGAATTCGCCCGCACGAGCCCCGAGCCGGATCCCTCGGAACTGTACACCGACGTATACCTGGAGGCCGCCGAGTGACGGACATCCTGATGCCCGCGCTTTCCCCCACCATGGAGGAAGGCACCCTGGCCAAATGGCTCGTCAAGGAAGGCGACACCATCAAGGCCGGCGACGTGATCGCCGAGATCGAGACCGACAAGGCGACGATGGAAGTCGAAGCCGTCGACGAAGGCGTGGTGGAGGCCATCCTGGTTCCGGCCGGGAGCGAGAACGTCAAGGTCAATACGCTGATCGCGCGCCTGAAGGGCGAGGGCGAGGCAGTCTCGGCCCCGACCACGACGGCCCCGCAGCAGGCTACCGGCGAGCCCGAGAAGGCGCCGCCGCAGGTCGCTACGCCGGCGCCCGCCGGCCCGATCTCGGCCGCCTCGACCTTCGCCGATCCCGAGATCGCCGACGGCACGCCGATGAAGAAGATCACGGTCCGCGACGCCCTGCGCGACGCCATGGCCGAGGAGATGCGTCGCGACGACCGCGTGTTCCTGATGGGCGAGGAAGTCGCCCAGTACCAGGGCGCCTACAAGGTCAGCCGCGAGCTGCTGCAGGAGTTCGGCGACCGCCGCGTCATCGACACCCCGATCACCGAGCACGGCTTCGCTGGCCTCGGCGTCGGTGCCGCCATGGCCGGCCTGAAGCCGATCGTCGAGTTCATGACCTGGAACTTCGCCATGCAGGCGATCGACCAGATCATCAACTCGGCCGCCAAGACGCTGTATATGTCGGGCGGCCAGATCAAGTCGTCGATCGTGTTCCGTGGCCCGAACGGCGCGGCTTCGCGCGTGGCGGCCCAGCACAGCCAGGACTACGCCGCATGGTACGGCAACGTCCCGGGCCTGAAGGTCATCGCGCCCTATGACGCGGCTGACGCCAAGGGCCTGCTGAAGGCCGCGATCCGTGATCCGAACCCGGTCGTCTTCCTCGAGCACGAGATGATGTACGGCCACGAGTTCGACATTCCGGACGTCGAGGACTGGGTCGTGCCGATCGGCAAGGCCAAGGTCCGTCGCCAAGGCTCCGATGTAACCCTGGTGGCCTACAGCCGCATGGTCGGCTTCGCCCTGAAGGCGGCCGAGGAACTGGAGAAGGAAGGCATCTCGGCGGAGGTCGTCGACCTGCGCACGATCCGTCCGATGGACCACGCCACCGTCCTGGAAAGTGTCAAGAAGACCAACCGCCTGGTCACCGTCGAGGAGGGCTGGGGGCCGATGGGCGTCGGCGCCGAGATCGTCGCCCGCATCACCGAGCACGGCTTCGACTACCTGGACGCCCCGCCGCTGCGGGTCCACCAGGAGGACGTGCCGCTGCCGTATGCGGCCAACCTGGAAGCCCTGTCGCTGCCCTCGGTCGAGAAGATCGTGAAGGCGGCCAAGGCGGTCAGCTACAAGTGATCCTGATGCCCGCTCACGAAGGCCTAGGCCCGCGTGAGCGGGCGAGGGGACGCCGATGACGGTCCTGAACGGCTCCTGCCATTGCGGCGCGGTGCACGTGCAGTTCGAGCCGGGCAAGCCCGTGGCCGACCTGCCGATCCGGGCCTGCCAGTGCGGCTTCTGCCGTCGGCAGGGCGGCCGCACGACCAGTGATCCCGATGGACGCCTTCACATCACGGCTGCGCCGGGTGCGTTGCGTCGCTACCGGTTCAACCGCCGCAAGGTCGATTTCCTGCTCTGCCGCGAATGCGGCGTCTATGTCGGCGCGATGATCGAGGACGAAGGGCGAGCCTACGCCGTCGTCAACGTGGTCGGGACCGACATGCCCGGCTTCGTCGATCGCGAGCCGGAGCGTATGGACTATCACGACGAAACGGACGAACAACGCCTTGCCCGTCGCAAGGCCAAATGGACGCCGACCACCTTGGTCGAAGCCGTCCCGAACGCTTGAGGAAGAAGCTCAATGTCGATCGACATTCTGATGCCCGCCCTGTCGCCCACCATGGAGGAGGGAACCCTCGCCAAGTGGCACGTCAAGGTCGGTGACACCGTCAAGGCCGGCGACGTGATCGCCGAGATCGAGACCGACAAGGCGACGATGGAAGTCGAAGCCGTCGACGAAGGCGTGGTGGAAGCCATCCTGGTCGACGCCGGGACCGAGAACGTCAAGGTCAACGCCCTGATCGCCAAGCTGGCGGGCGAAGGCGAAGGCCCCGCGCCGGCTCCGAAGGCTGAAGCGCCCAAGGCGGCCGCTGCTCCGGCGCCCGCGGCCGCTGCTCCCGCCGCGCCAAGCCCGGCTCCGGCTGCGCCCGCGCCGGCCGCTCCCGTGGCCGCCGATGGCTCGCGCGTCTTCGCCTCGCCGCTGGCCCGTCGCCTGGCTTCGGCCGCCGGTCTGGACCTGAAGGCCATCAAGGGCACCGGACCGCATGGTCGCGTCGTCAAATCGGATGTGGAGGCCGCCAAGTCGGGCGGCGTCCCGGCCGCCAAGGCCGCGCCCAGCGCCGCGCCCGCCGCGACCTCGGCCGCCGAGCCGCGCAAGGTTCAGTCGCTGGAGCAGATGGGTATCCCGGCCGGCTCCTACGAGCTCGTGCCGCTGGACGGCATGCGCAAGACGATCGCGCGCCGCCTGACGGAGAGCTTCCGCGACGTGCCGCACTTCCCGCTGACGATCGACATCGAGATCGACACGCTGCTGGCCGCGCGCGGCAAGATCAATGCGCTGCTGGAGAAGCAGGGCGTGAAAGTCTCGGTCAACGACATCGTCATCAAGGCCGCCGCCGTGGCCTTGAAGCAGGTGCCGGAAGCCAACGCCTCGTACACGCCGGAAGGCATCGCGCTGCACAAGCACGCCGACATCGCCGTGGCCGTGGCCATCGACGGTGGCCTGATCACCCCGATCATCCGCGCCGCCGAGACCAAGGGCCTGGCCCAGATCTCGACCGAGATGAAGGACCTGGCCGCCCGCGCCAAGGCCAAGAAGCTGAAGCCCGAGGAATTCCAGGGCGGCACCTTCTCGGTCAGCAACCTGGGCATGTTCGGCATCAAGGCCTTCTCGTCGATCATCAACGAGCCGCAGGGCGCGATCATGAGCGTCGGGGCCGGCGAGCAGCGTCCGGTCGTCAAGAACGGCCAGCTGGCCGTGGCGACCGTGATGACCGTGACCCTGACCTGCGACCACCGCGTGGTCGACGGGGCCATCGGCGCCAAGTTCCTGGCGGCCTTCAAGCCGCTGATCGAAGAGCCGCTGACCTTGATCGTCTAAGGCGCGGGGAGGGACCCGATGTCCGTCTACGACTACTCGGCGAAGACGCTGAACGGCCAGGACACGAGCCTGGCCGACTATCGAGGCCAGGTGCTGCTGATCGTGAACACCGCCAGCAAGTGCGGGTTCACGCCCCAGTACGAAGGCCTGGAGGCGCTCTACAAGACCTACAAGGATCGTGGCTTCACGGTCTTGGCCTTTCCGTGCAACCAGTTCGGCGCGCAAGAGCCGGGCGACGCCGCCGAGATCGCGAACTTCTGCTCGCTGACCTACGACGTCACATTCCCGGTGATGAGCAAGATCGACGTCAACGGCGCCGACGCCCACCCGCTCTATCGCTTCCTCAAGAAGGAGCAGAAGGGCCTGCTCGGCACCGAGGCGATCAAGTGGAACTTCACCAAGTTCCTGATCGGCAAGGACGGCGAGGTGGTCGAACGGTTCGCGCCGACGACTAAACCAGAAGACCTGAAGGCGGTGATCGAAGCGCTGCTCTGAATTTCCCCGGATCGGTTTGCAGACCGGTCGATCGTCGCGCCGCTCCCTCGGTCGACGTCAAAGCTAGGGTAAGAAGACTATGTCCACGGAATTCGATGTCGTCGTCATCGGCGCCGGACCTGGCGGCTACGTGGCCGCGATCCGCGCCAGCCAGCTGGGCCTGAAGACGGCCATCGTCGAGCGCGAGAACCTGGGCGGCATCTGCCTGAACTGGGGCTGCATCCCCACCAAGGCGCTATTGAAGTCCGGCGAGATCTACGAACAGCTGTCCCACCTGGGCGGCTACGGCCTGTCGGTCGAGAAAGCCTCGTTCGATTTCAACAAGATCATCGAACGCTCGCGCGGCGTCGCCAAGCAGATGTCGAGCGGCATCGCCTTCCTGATGAAGAAGCACAAGATCGAGGTGATCGAAGGCGAGGCCAAGCTGGAGAAGGGCGCGCCGGCGCCCAAGGTCGTGATCGCCCTCAAGACCGGTGGCAGCCGCACGGTTCAGGCTAAGAACGTGATCCTGGCCAGCGGCGCCCGCGCCCGGGAAATCCCGGCCATCGGCGCGGTCTCGGACGGCGACAAGATCTGGACCTATCGTGACGCCCTGGCGCCCAAGACCATGCCCAAGTCGCTGGTCGTGATCGGCTCGGGCGCCATCGGCATCGAGTTCGCCAGCTTCTACCGCGCCCTCGGCGCCGAGGTGACCGTCGTCGAAGCTGTCGACCGCATCATGCCGGTCGAGGACGCCGAGGTGTCCAAGGCCGCCCAGAAAGCCTTCGAGAAGCGCGGCGTTCAGTTCCGCATCGGCGCCAAGGTCAGCAAGGTCGAAAAGACCAAGACCGGCGTTTCGGTGCTGGTCGAGGTGGGGGGCAAGAATGAGCAGCTGACCGCTGACGTCTGTATCGTCGCCGTCGGCATCGCGCCGAACACCGAGGGCCTGGACGCCCTCGGTCTCAACATGGACCGTGGGCACGTCGTCACCGGCAAACACGGCGAAACCAACGTCGCGGGTCTCTACGCGATCGGCGACGCCGCCGGGCCGCCGTGGCTGGCGCACAAGGCCAGCCACGAGGGCATCCACGCCGCCGAGCACATCGCCGGCTACAAGACCCCGAACGTCCACTCGCCGATCCCGGGCTGCACCTACGCCAATCCGCAGGTCGCCTCGGTCGGCTACACCGAGGCTGGCGCCAAGACGGCGGGCATCGAGGTCAAGGCGGGCCGCTTCCCGTTCCGTGTTAATGGCAAGGCCGTGGCCGCCGGCGAGATCGAGGGCTTCGTGAAGACCGTGTTCGACGCCAAGACCGGCGCATTGATCGGCGCCCACATGATCGGCCACGAGGTCACCGAAATGATCCAGGGCTTCGTCACGGCGATCACCCTGGAAGCGACTGAGGAAGACCTTCACGGCATCGTCTACGCCCACCCGACCATGTCGGAAGCCATGCACGAAGCCGCTCTGGACGCCTACGGCCGAGTCCTGCACATCTAGGGCCGCTAAGGGGACCAGATGGCGCGCAAGGCCGCGACGACGACCGAGAAGCCGGCCAAGGCCCGGAAGGGATCGAAAACGACCCTTTCCGAGGCCAATCTGGTCGATCTTGGTCCCGAGCGCCTGGCCGCCATCCTGCTCGACCTCTCCAGCGACAGCCACGTCAAGCGGGTGCTGCGGCTGGAGCTGTTCGCCGAGTCGAGCAGCGAGGGGTTGGCGCTGGAGATTTCCAAGCGCTTGGCGACGGTCGGCAAGTCCTCGTCGCGCATCCATTGGCGCAAGCGGGCGGCCTTCGCCAAGGACCTCGACCTTCATCGCCGGATGATCGAGCGGCTGGCGGAAGACGACGCCACCGCCGCCCTCGACCTGATGCTGGACCTGCTGGATCTGGCGACGCCCACCCTGGATCGCCTGAGCCAGGCCGAAGGGCCGATCGGCGACGTCTTCGTGGCCGCTCGTGACGGCATCGGCGCCATCGCCGCCAAGGCCATGCCCGATCCGGTCATCCTGGCCGACCGGATCGTCAAGCTGCTGCGCCGCGACGACTACGCCCAGTTCGGCCCGCTGGTCGGCGCGCTGGCCTCCGCGCTCGGCGCGAAGGGACAGGGGCACCTGCGCGAGACGCTGGAGAAGATGCTTGCGGCGCGCTCGTCCCGCTCGGCGCACCACTTCGACGCCCAGAGCGCGATCTACAAGGACGCCCTGCGCCGCCTGGCGGACGCCAGTGGGGATGTCGACGCGTTCGAGGCGACCTTCGCTCCCGACCTTCGCCGCACCCCCCTCGTTTCGGCCGAAATCGCCCGACGACTTCTGGCGGCGGGCCGTGCGGAAGACGCCCTCGCCACCCTGCAGGCCGGCGCGCCCGGCGAGCAACGCGGGCGCCACCAAAGTTCTCTGGAGGAGGGCGCCGCCTGGGAGGAGGCGATGCTGGAGGCCCTGGAGGCGACCGGCCATCACGACGAGGCCCAGAAACGCCGCTGGACCGAGTTCGAGCGCACGCTGTCGATCCCGCGCCTGCGGGCCTATCTGAAGGGTCTGCCTGATTTCGACGACGTCGAGGCCGAGGACCAGGCCAAGGCCGTCGCCCGGCGCTTCCCGCGCTTCGATATGGCGCTGGCCTTCCTGGTGTCTTGGCCGGACCTGCCCGCGGCCTCACGCTTGGTGCTTGCCCGTTCGGGCGAGATCAATGGCGCGGACGACACGCTGGTGGTCGAGGCGGCGCGTCGGCTGGAAGGCGCCTATCCGCTGGCCGCGACCCTGCTGCTGCGGGCCTCGATCCAGCATGTCCTGACCTATGGCGTCGCCACCCGCTACGCCGAGGCCGCCCGTCAGCTGCTGGAGGCGGAGTCGCTATCGGCCATGATCGGCGACTACGGCGAATATCCCGACCATCAGGCGTTCGTCGCTGATCTCCGCGCCACGCATGGCCGCAAGCAGGGCTTCCGCGCGGAGCTGGAAGCCCTGGGCGGCGTGTTTTAGGGGCGCTTGCGCACCTGGGCGTCCAGGCTCCATTCGCCCGGTCCCTGGAAGACCAGGTACAGGAACACGAAGCAGAACAGGATCGCCGCGTCGCCGCCGTTCAGCGCCGGCCAGAAGCCTTGGCTGGCGTGGGCCAGGAAATAGGCGGCCGCCATCTGCCCTGAGAGCACGAAGGCCACGGGCCGGGTGAAAAGACCCAGGGTCAGCAACGCCCCGCCGACCACCTCCAGCCCCGCGGCCACGAGCAGGAGCGGGGGCAGCGGGTCCGGCGCGCCCGGCTGGGCGGCCGGAAAATGAAAGAGCTTCATCAGGCCGTGCTCCATGAAGAGCAGAGCCGCGACGATGCGCAACAGGCTGAGCCCGCGCGGCGCCCAGACGACGAGACGTTCCATTCCTTCCCTCCTTGATGCGAACGCAGTGAGCCGGGGCTCGACGCTTACTCAAACCAAGAGCGACGGGACGGCGCCTCGTCAGGCGGCGCGGCTGTCCGTCTCGGCCATGCGCTGGATGGCGACATAGTCGGTCTTGCCGCTGCCCAGAACGGGCACTTCCGTCACCTTCAGGATCTTGCGCGGCACCGCCAGCTCCGGCGCGCCGATCGTCTGAGCGTGAGCGACCAGGGGCGCGACATCGGCGTCGGGGCGATCGGTGATCAGGATCAGCTTCTCGCCCTTCTTCTTGTCGGGCATCGAGATGACAGCGTGGCGGCCGTCGGGCCAGACGGCCTGCGCCAGATCCTCGGCAGCGGTCAGGGAGACCATCTCGCCGCCAATCTTGGCGAAGCGCTTCACGCGGCCCTTGATGGTGATCCATTGGTCGTCTGTGATCGTGACGACGTCGCCGGTGTCGTGCCAGCCGCCTTCGGGGGCGTCGACGCCGCCGTCCTCACGCAGGTAGCCGGCCATGACGTTCGGCCCACGAACGAAGAAGCGGCCGCCTTCGGAGATGCCTTCGACCGGTTCCAGTCGGACCTCCTGGCCAGGTAGCAAACCGCCCACGGTGCCGGGCCGATTGTCCGTCGGCTTGTTG
>NZ_DATFAV010000168.1:0-13232 GCF_035254145.1 Caulobacter sp.
GGCCGCCTTCGCCATGACCCGTCACCTGCTGGATTTGGGCCATACCGACATCGCCTTCATCGAGGGGCACCCGGATCACGGGGCCAGCGCGCTTCGCCTCGCGGGCTTTCGGGAGGCGATGGGGCAGGCGGGGGCGGCGCCGTCCCGCTCTCGGCTGGAGCAGGGCAACTTCACCTTCGCGTCCGGACGCGCCAGCGGCTTGCGCCTTTTGGCGCGGGCCGAGGATCGCCCGACAGCCATCTTCGCCGCCAACGACCTGTCGGCCCTGGGGGTGATCGCTGCGGCGACCGAGCTGGGCCTGCAGACGCCGCAGGACGTGTCGGTGGCGGGGTTCGACGACAGCAACGCCGCGCGCATGGTTTGGCCGCAACTGACCACCATCCGCCAGCCGCTGGAGGCGTTCGCCAGGGCGGCGGTCGAGCAGGTGATCGCCGGCGAGGCGGGCGAGGTCCGGCGATCGGTCGCGTTCGAGCTGCTGGCGCGAGGCTCCACCGGTCCAGCGAGGACCTAGGGCGGCGGCGCGACCGTGCTGCGCGACACCAGCTCGAACCCGAAGGTCCGGCCCAGAGGCGCGTGAGCGCTGTTGGGGGGATTGATCAGGAACCCGATCGTCGCGGCGGCCATCGCCGTCATCGAGTAGCGAATGCTGGTCAAGGGCGGAAATGACAACGCCGCCGCGTCGCTGTCACCGAACCCGGCCACCGACAGGTCCGCGGGGACCTTGAGGCCCAGGCCACGCGCGGCGTCGAGCACCGCCAGGGCGATCTCGTCCGTGGCCGCCACCACGGCCGTGGGCCGTTTCGGGCCTTCCAGCAGGATTCGCGCGCAAAGCCCCGCGGCCTCAAAGTCGTTGGCCGCCGAGTCGATGGCGGCGGGCGCCAGGCCCTTGGCGTCCAAGGCTGAGTGGAAGCCTTCCAGCCGCAGCGCCGACAGGCCGTCGCCGCGTCCCAAGAAGGCGACGCGGCGATGGCCGGCCGCCAGGATGTGGTCGGTGATCGCGCGGGCCGCGCCGATCTCGTCGGCGCCGACGCGCGGGCCCTCGCCCATGCGGGAGGGCGAGAAGCGCACGAAGGGCGCGCCCAGCTGTTCCAGCATCGCCAGGATCTCAGGCGAGTCGCAAAGGGGCGGGCAGACGATGACACCGTCGGGGCGCAGGGTCGCCAGCCGCGCGGCGACCGCCCGCAGCCCGGCTTCATCGCCGTCGATCGGCGCGCTGTCGACCACCATGTGGTAGCCCGCCTGCCGGCAGTGCACGATCATGCAGCGCTGCAGCTCGGCCGTGGCGGCCGAGGCCGCGTCGTTGATCAGGGTCGCGACCAGGAAGGATCGGGCCCCGGGGAGGGCGCGGGCGAAGACGTTGGGGCGATAGCCGAGCGCGGCGGCGGCCGCTTCGACGCGCTCGCGGGTCTGGGCGCTGGCGTAGCCCGTGCGGTTCAGCACCCGCGAAACCGTCATCAGCGACACGCCGGCCCGTGCTGCGACTTCCTTGATCGTGGCTCTGTCGGCTGCCTTGGGGCGCATCAGAACGGTGTGCAGGGGGGCGGCGGGGAGGTCAATCGGTGTTTGCCTCCGTCCGCCGGCGATCCGTCTAACTCTCCGAACTGTATGGGCTGAAAACAATTGAAGGAGCGTGTCGCAATTGGAATTGACAACGTTATCACATGCGGTTGCTATGGGCCTGCTCGCGACCGTCGATCAGGCGGCGCGCGTCCATAATCCATAAGAGCGCCGCGAAACGGCGGGGAGGAGACGATGATGAAATCGCTATGGCTCGCCACGGCGTGCGCCCTGCTGATGGGGGCTGGGCACGCGGTCGCCGCGCCGGCCGCCGACACGGTCACCCTGGCATCAGGCAAGATCCAAGGCGTCGTCGCCGACGGGGTCCTGTCGTTCAAGGGCGTCCCCTTCGCCCAGCCGCCCGTGGGCGAGCTGCGCTGGCGCGCGCCGCAGCCGGTGAAGCCCTGGACCGGGGTGCGCCCGGCCAAGGCCTATGGCCACGACTGCATGCAAAAGCCCTTCCCGAGCGACGCCGCGCCGCTGGGAACCGAGCCGGCCGAGGACTGCCTGGTGGCCAACGTCTGGCGTCCGGCCGAAGCCTCGACCAAGCCGCTGCCGGTGATGGTCTGGATCTATGGCGGCGGTTTCGTGAACGGCGGCTCCTCGCCGGCCGTCTACGCCGGCGACCAGTTCGCCAAGCAGGGCGTCGTCCTGGTCAGCTTCAACTATCGCGTCGGCCGCTTCGGCTTCTTCGGCCATCCCGCCCTGACCGCGGCCAACGCCGACGGCGGGCTTTTGGGCAACTACGGCTACATGGACCAGATCGCCGCCCTGAAGTGGGTGAAGGAGAACGCCAAGGCGTTCGGCGGCGACCCCAACAACATCACGGTCTTCGGCGAGTCGGCGGGCGGCGGCTCGGTGCACATGCTGCTGACCTCTCCCCAGTCCAAGGGACTGTTCCAGAAGGCGGCGATCATGTCGGGCGGCGGCCGTGGCAGCCTGATGGGGCCGCGACGCCTCAGCCAGGACGTACCGGGCGCGCCCTCGGCCGAGACCATCGGCGTCAACTTCGCCAAGTCCGTCGGGATCGAAGGGACGGGGCCGGACGCCCTGAAGGCCTTGCGCGCCCTGACCGCCGAGCAGGTCACCGCCGGTCTTAACATGGCGGCGATGTTCAACCCGTCGGGCCCGCCGACCTACGGCGGTCCGATGCTGGACGGCAAGATCGTGGTCGCCGATCCCGAGGTCGCCTATCGCGCCGGAACCCAGGTGAAGGGGCCGGTCATGGTCGGCGCCACGAGCGCGGACATCGGCTTCGGCTTCGCCCAGACCAAGGACCAGGTGTTCGATCCGTTCGGCCCGCTGAAGGCCCAGGCCCAGGCGGCGTACGATCCCAAGGGCGACGCCGACGTTCGGTTGGTCGCCTACACCGTGGCTATGGACAAGATGATGGTCGAACCTGCGCGGTTCGTGGCTCAGGCCATCTCAGCCCAGGGCGTTCCGGCCTACGAGTACCGGTTCTCCTACGTGGCGGACTCCATGAAGGGCGAATGGAAGATGGGCGCGCCGCACGCGACCGACATCCCATACGTCTTCGACACCGTGAAGGCCAAGTACGGCGACGCCCTGTCGGCCAAGGACGCGGCTATCGCCAAGGCGGCAAACGCTTACTTCAGCAACTTCGCCAAGACCGGGAATCCGAATGGGCCCGGGCTTTCGACCTGGCCCCCCTACGACGCCAAGAGCGACGTGCTGATGGACTTCGGCGCGGATGGCGTGGCGGTCGCCAAGCCCGAGCCCTGGAAAGCCCGCATGGACGTCACGGCCGCCTCGGCCCAGCCGTCCGGCGCCGTGGCTCAATAAGCAGGAATGGGAGGGGGCGTGATGCTTCGTAAGACCTTGATGAACGGCGCGATCGCGTTTGCGATCGTCGCCTCGGCCGGTGCGGCCCAGGCTCAGAGCGCGGCGGCCGACCGCCCGTGGATGAACACAAAACTCTCGGCCGACGAACGGGCCAAGTTGCTGGATCAGGCGCTGACCGAGGAGGAACGCTACGGCCTGCTGCACGGCATCATGCCGCTGGCGTTCTTCCCGGGGGCGAAGATCCCGGAAGACGCCGTGCCGGGCGCCGGCTACGTGCCGGGCGTGCCGCGCCTGGGCGTGCCGCCGCTGCGCGAGACCGACGCCAGTCTCGGCGTCTCCAATCCCGGCGGGATGCGCAAGGGCGACACCGCCACCGCCCTGCCTTCGGGCCTGGCGCTGGCCGCTAGCTGGAATGCCGACAACGCCTACGCCGGCGGCGCGGTGGTCGGCGAGGAAGCGGCCAAGAAGGGCTTCAACGTCCTGCTCGGCGGCGGCCTGAACCTGGCCTCCGATCCGCGCAACGGCCGCAACTTCGAATATCTGGGCGAGGATCCGCTCCTGTCCGGCACGTTGGCCGGCGCGGCCGTGCGCGGCACGCAGGAGCAGAAGATCGTCTCGACGGTGAAGCACTTCGCGCTCAACGATCAGGAGACCGGTCGCAATGTCGTCGACGCCCAGATCGATGAGCAGGGACTGCGCCAGGGCGAGTTGCTGGCCTTCCAGTTCGCGATCGAGAAGGGCAAGCCCGGCTCGGTCATGTGCGCCTACAACAAGATCAACGGCCATCACGCCTGCGACAACGACTTCCTGCTCAACAAGGTGCTGAAGGGCGACTGGGCCTGGCCGGGCTGGGTGATGTCCGACTGGGGCGCGGTGCCCGGCGTCAGCGCGGCCGCCAATGGTCTCGACCAACAGTCCGGCGAGCAGCTGGACCGTCAGGTCTGGTTCGACAAGCCGCTGAAGGCCGCGGTGAGCAGCGGCCAGATCCCGCAGGCCCGCATCCACGACATGGCCCAGCGCGTGTTGCGCTCGATGTTCGCGGTCGGTCTGTTCGACACGCCCTCGCGCCAGGGACAGCCGATCGACTACGCGGCCGGCGCCAAGGTTTCGAAGACTACCGCCGAGCAGGGCGTGGTGCTGCTGAAGAACGATCGCGGCCTGCTGCCGATGGCCCGGACGGCCAAGAAGATCGTCGTGGTCGGCGGTTATGCCGACCTTGGCGTGCTGTCGGGCGGCGGTTCGGCCCAGGTGATCACCGGAACCGGCAACGCCGCCTCGATCCCCGTCGGCGGGGAGAGCCCGCTGGCGATGCTGGCGAACCAGGTTTACCACCCCTCGTCACCGTTGAAGGCGATCAAGGCCAAGGCGGGCAAGGAGACGACGGTTCGGTTCGCCGACGGCCGCTATCCCTCCGAGGCCGCGGCCCTGGCCAAGGACGCCGACGTCGTCGTGGTGTTCGCCAACCAGTGGATGATGGAGAGCATCGACGCCGGCGACCTGTCTCTGCCTCAGGGCCAGGACGGGCTGATCGCCGCCGTCGCCGAGGCAAACCCCAACACCGTCGTGGTGCTGCAGACCGGCGGGCCGGTGCTGATGCCCTGGTTGGGCAAGGTAGGCGCGGTGGTCGAGGCCTGGTACTCGGGCGTCAGGGGCGGCGAGGCCATCGCCGACGTCCTGTTCGGCGACGTCAATCCGTCGGGCCGACTGCCGATCACCTTCCCCGCCTCGTACGACCAGTTGCCCAACCGTCAGATCCCGGGCTTCGGCTATGTCGGACCCAGCTTCACCGATCCGCCGGAAGTGGCCGCCGAGAAGATGAAGAGCTTCGCCGCGCCCCATCCGTACGGCTCGGACATCGGTTACCGCTGGTATGCGCGCAAGGGCTTCAAGCCCCTGTTCCCGTTCGGCCACGGCCTGTCCTACACCAGCTTCAAGTACGGCGACCTGAAGGTCTCGGGCGGCGACACCGTCACCGCCAGCTTCGACGTCACCAACACCGGCCCCAAGGCGGGGGTGGATGTGCCCCAGGTCTATCTGACCGCCCGCTCGGGCGCGCCTGAACTGAGATTGCTGGGCTGGTCGCGGGTCGAGCTGGCCCCCGGCGAGACCAAGCGCGTCACCGTCACCGCCGACCGCCGCCTGCTGGCCGACTTCGACGTCAAGGCCCGCCAGTGGCGCGTGGACGCCGGGACCTACGACGTCGCGGTCGGCGCGTCGTCGACGGCCCTGGACGCCAAGGCCTCGGCCAAGGTCAAGGCTGGAGCGATCAAGCCCTAGAGCCCTGGCCTGCCTTCGGCCGCGTGGTTTCCTCCTGCCGCGCGGCCGAGGTCTTTTTCGAAATTGATCGAACGGAACGCCGACCATGACCATCAAGCCATGTCTCCTCGGGTTGGCGTTCGCCGCCGCGCTGCTGTCGGCCGGCGGCGCGAGCGCCCAGGCCCCGTCTCAGGATCCCGCAGCCAGCTGCTTGCCGCGTGGCTTCTTTTCAGGGCCGGCCGCCTACAAGTCGGTGGAGCAACTGCCGGACGGGCGCGTGACCTTCCGCCTGTGCGCGCCGGACGCCCGGGTGGCCCTGGTCACCAGCACCGACAACGCCGACGTCATCCCGATGGGCTTTGGCGGCGGGCCGCGCGGGCTGGCGATGGTCAAGGACGCGACGGGCCTATGGAGCGTCACGACTGACAAGCCGGTCGCCGCCGACACCTACCGCTTCAACTTCAATGTCGACGGCGCGCGCGTGCCCGATCCGCAAGGCACGCGGTTCTCGGAAGAGCGGGTCGGCGTCAACAGCACGTTCGAGGTGCTGGGTCCCGCCGGCGCCTTCCAGACCTTCGACAAGGCCGTGCCGCATGGCGCGGTGTCGACGATCGAATACTGGTCGACATCGCTGAATGTCCGCCGCCGCGCTCACGTCTACACCCCGTCGGGCTACGAGAAGGGCAAGGGCGTCTATCCGGTGCTCTACTTGGTGCACGGGGCGGGCGACAGCGACGACAGCTGGACCTCGGTCGGCCACGCCCACTACATCCTCGACAACCTGATCGCGGCGGGGAAGGCCCGGCCGATGATCATCGTCATGCCCTCCGGCCATACGCCGGACCGCCCCGGCGCGGACATGCTGACCAACACCGATTTCCGCGACGACTTCCTCAAGGACCTGATCCCGTACGTCGACGGCCACTACCGCACGATCGCCAAGCCCGACTCGCGCGCGATGGCGGGCCTGTCGATGGGCGGGGCGCACACCATTCAGAACGGCCTGACCCATCCGGAGCTCTTCCACTACATCGGCATCTTCAGCATGGGCCTCCAGTCGGCGGAGCAGGCGAGCGCCTACGCGGCCCGCAACGACGCGGCGCTCAAGCAGGGCGCCAAGGCGTTCAAGTTGGTCTACTACGCGATGGGGAAGGACGATTTCCTGTATGCGACGGTCGCGCCGACCCGGGCGACGCTCGACAAGTACGGCATAGCCCACGTCTACAATGAGAGCGGCGGGGGGCACACCTGGATCAACTGGCGTCGCTACCTCGCGGACTTCGCGCCGCGCCTTTTCAAGTAGGAACTCTGGGGCGGAAAAGTCTCCGAGGTGCGCCGCCGGGTCGCTTTTGGAGCCTGGGCCCCGTCAGTGTTACTCCGAAGCGCCAGGGGAGGGCGCTGAACGTCATGCACATCACGCTGGGCCAGATCCGCGCCTTCGTCACGGTGGCCTCGACCCGCAGCTTCACGCGCGCGGCCGAGGTGTTGGCGCTCTCCCAACCGGCGCTCACCAACCGTGTCCGGCAGTTCGAGGAGTCCCTCGGCCTGCGTCTGTTCGACCGCAGCACCCGCTCGGTGGAGCTGACCCACATCGGGCGTGAGCTGCTGCCGATCTTCCTGCGCCTAGTCACCGAGTTCGAGGGGGCGGTGGTCAACGCCCGCGACTTCGTATCCAAGGCCAAGGGCGTCGTGCGTCTGGCCTGCCTGCCGTCGTGCGCGGCGACCCTGCTGCCGGACGTGATCGCCCGCTTCCAGCTCGACCACCCCGACGTGACCTTCGAGGTCGAGGACGCCCTCAACAGCAGCATCACCACCCTGGTACGCGAGGATCGCGTCGACTTCGGCATCGGCATGGCCGACGAGAACGACGACGACATCGAGCAGATCAAGCTGTTCGACGACGCCATGATGGTGGTCCATCCCGAGGGGCATCCGATCGCCGAGGCGCCGACGATCTCGGTCGACACCCTGGCGGCCTATCCGCTGATCCTGATGAACCGGGGCAGCAGCGTGCGCGACCTGGTCGACGGCGCGTTCATCGCGGCGGGGCGGACGGCGACGCCGGCCTGCCAGGTCCGCTACATGACCACGGCGGTGGCCCTGGTGCGGGCGGGCCTGGGCCTGGCGATCCTGCCCTCGACGGCCGTCGAGATCCGCAGCCAGGCCAATGTCCGCGCGCGGCCGATCCGCGACCCGGCCTTCACGCGCACGATCGTGCTGATGCGGCGACGCCATTCGCCCGTCCGGCCCGTCGTACAGGCGTTCATCGATAGTGTGTGCTCGGCTCGCGGATCCAATTCGTGCGGATTTATCGAGTAAGGCTATTAATCGATCCAAACTTCCGTTTTGTGCGAGGGCTCGGGTGATCGGCATATAAGCCTGACAAGCTGAATGCAGCGTCCAGGAAGAAACGCCCCTAATGCTCGCTCTCATCGGCGTCGCGGCGATCCTCGCCCTGACCGCGGCGATCCTGTCCAACCGCGCCTCGCCCGTCGCGGCGCTTATCCTCATACCGTTCGTCGCGGCGATCGCGATCGGCCAAGGCGCCCAGGCGCCGGCTCTGATGGTCGCGGGGATCGGCAAGATCGCGCCGGTGGCGGCGATGTTCGTTTTCGCCATCCTGTTCTTCGGCGTTATGACCGACGCGGGCCTGCTGGATCCGATCGTCCGCCGCATCCTCAAGGCCGTGGGCCGTCGGCCCAGCCGGATCACCGTGGGCACCGCGCTGCTGGCGCTGATCATCCACCTCGACGGCTCGGGCGCGGTCTGCTTCCTGGTCGCCATCCCGGCCATGCGCCCGCTGTACGACACCCTGGGCATGGACCGCCGGATCCTGGCCTGCGTGGCCTCGCTGGCGGCCGGCGTGAACTTCCTGCCCTGGACCGGCCCGACGGTGCGCGCCGCCTCGGCCCTGCACATCTCGGTGCTGGACATCTTCAAGCCGATGATCGGCGTGCAGCTGGCGGGGCTGGCCTTCGTCTTCGTCGTCAGCTGGTGGCTGGGCAAGCGCGAGGAAAAGCGCCTGGGCCTGACTTGGGCCGTCGCCGACGGCGGGCCCGGGCCGGCCATCCCCCAGCACGGCGCCGAGCCGGACCTGGCGCGCCCGAAGCTGTTCTGGCTGAACCTGGCCTTGACCCTGTGCGCCATGGGCGTGCTGGTCGCGGGCGTCGCGCCGCCGGCCGTGGTGTTCATGGTCGCCTTCGCCGCGGCCCTGCTGATCAACTATCCCAAGGTCGCCGACCAACGCGCCCGGATCGACGCCCACGCCCGCTCGGCGCTCCTGATGGCGTCGGTGCTGATCGCCGCCGGGGCTTTCACTGGCGTGATGGGCGGCGCGGGCTTCCTGAAGGCCATGGCCGACGCGGCGGTGGCCAACGTCCATCCCGACAGCGGCCGACATATCCCGTTCGTCCTGTCGCTGGTGGCCATGCCCCTCAGCATGGTGTTCGACCCGGACTCCTTCTATTTCGGCGTGCTGCCGGTGATCGCCGAAACCCACGCCCGCCTGGGCGGCGCGCCGGTCCAGGTGGCCCAGGCCGCCCTGGTCGGACAAATGACGGCCGGCTTCCCCGTCAGCCCTCTGACCCCGGCGACCTTCCTGGTGGCGGGCCTGGCGGGGGTCGAGCTGTCGGCCCACCAGAAGTTCGCCTTCCCATTCCTTTATGGCGCGTCGCTGGTCATGGCGGTCGCTTGCCTGCTGCTGGGGCTGTTTCCGCTTTGACGTCCTTTTCCAAACATCGCGTCGTCCGCATCGGCGCCGGCGCCGGCTTCGCCGGAGACCGCATCGAGCCCGCCGTCGAACTGGTCCGTGAAGGCCGGCTCGACTACCTGGTCTTCGAGTGCCTGGCCGAGCGCACCATCGCCCTGGCCCAACGCGCGCGCCTGGGCGATCCGGGCGGAGGCTACGACCCGCTGCTGGAGGCGCGGATGCGCGCCGTCCTGCCGCTATGCGTCGAGAAGGGGGTGCGGATCGTCTCCAACATGGGCGCGGCCAACCCGACCGCAGCGGCCGCCCGCATCGCCGAGCTGGCCGCCGACCTGCGGCTGCCGGGCCTGAAGATCGCCGCCGTGGTCGGCGACGACGTGCTGGACTTGATGGCTGGCTCGACCCGGCCGCTGCTCGAGGTCGGCGGCGATGTCGCCAGCCTGGGCGACAGCCTGATCTCGGCCAACGCCTATCTGGGCTGCGAGCCGATCGTCCAGGCGCTGGCCGGCGGCGCTCAGATAGTGGTGACCGGCCGCGTCGCCGATCCGTCCCTGTTCCTGGCTCCGCTGGTCCACGAGTTCGGCTGGTCGCTGGACGACTGGGAGCGGCTGGGTCGAGGCACCGTCGTCGGTCACCTGCTGGAGTGCGCCGGCCAGGTCACGGGCGGCTACTTTGCCGATCCCGACGTCAAGCGGGTGCCGAACCTGGCGCGTCTGGGCTTTCCCCTGGCCGAGGTCTCGTCAGACGGCTCGGCGGTGATCACCAAGGTCGAGGGCTCGGGCGGTCTCGTGGACGTGGCCACGTGCACCGAACAGTTGCTGTACGAACTGCACGATCCCTCGCAGTACCTGACGCCCGACGTCACCGCCGACTTCTCGACCGTGCGGTTCGAGGCCGACGGTCCCGATCGCGTCGCCGTGCGTGGCGGCGGCGGCCGACCGCGCCCCGCCCAATTGAAGGTGTCGCTGGGTCGCAAGGAGGGCTTCATCGGCGAGGGGGCCATCTCGTACGCGGGCTCCAGCGCCGTGGCGCGCGGACGCCTGGCCCTGGACATCATCGCCGAGCGCTTCCGGCTGACTGGCCTTTCGCCCGAGGAGGCCCGGTTCGAGCTGATCGGAGTCGACGCCGTTGCGCCCGAGAGCCTGGCCTCGGCGTTCGCGCCGATGGAGGTTCGCGCCCGGATCGTGGCCCGCACCCGCACCCAGGGCGAGGCCGAACGCGTCGGCCGCGAGGTCGAGGCGCTCTACACCAACGGCCCGGCGGGCGGAGGCGGCGCCACGCGGCTGGTGACGCCGGTCATTGGCGTGGTCTCGACCCTGATCGAGCGCGAGCTGGTTCGGCCCAGCGTGATCTTCGAGGTGGCGTTATGAAGCTGCGCGATCTGGCCCACGCCCGCAGCGGCGACAAGGGCGATGTCTCGAACATCTCGATCATCGCCTACGACCCGGAAGCCTATGAGCGAGTGCGCCGCGTCCTGACGCCCGAGCGGGTCAAGGCGCACCTGCGCGACATCGTGCGCGGCGAGGTGCGCCGTTACGATTTGCCCGATCTGATGGCGCTGAACTTCGTGCTGAACGGCGCCCTGGGCGGCGGCGTGACGCGATCGCTGGCGCTGGACGCCCACGGCAAGTGCCTGAGCGGCCTGCTGCTGGAGCTCGAGCTCGAGGAGACGCCGTCATGAGCCTTCGCAAGGCGCTCGGCTTGGGCGCGGCCCTGGCGACGATCCTGGCCGCTCCGGCGGTCGCGGCCCCGGCGCCCAGGGGCGTCACGGTCCTGCGCCACCTGACCTTCGACGGCGTCACCGACGACCTGGTCGGCCTAGCCGCCAAGCCCGCCCCCTACGCCGATCCGCTGCATCCGACCGCCGCCGAGTTGCGCCGGGCGACCATGGCCGTTCGCGCCGACCTGACCTCGGGCTGGGGACGCCTGTTCGGACCCACGATCGACGCCGCCACCGGCCAGCCTTATCCAGACGGCGGGCGCGTGGCGGGCGAGGAATACCTGGCCTACACGCACGGTCCCGGCGGCGGAAAGAGCGCCGTTCTGCTGCAAATCCCCGCCAAGCTGTCGCGAGCGCGGCGCTGCATCCTGGCCGTGCCGCAGGCGGGCTCGTTCGGGATCTATCACGACATCTCCACGACGGGCTTCTGGGGGCTGCAGCGCGGTTGCGCGGTCGTCTACACGGACAAGGGCCACGGCACGGGCGTGCACGATCTGGCCAGCGACACCGTCACGCTGATCGACGGGACGACCGCCAAGGCCGTCGAGGCCGGGGCGCTGTCGCACTTCACAGCGCCGCTGTCGGCCAAGGCCCGCGCCGCCTTTCTGGCCCGCTGGCCCCACCGCATCGCCTTCAAGGCCGCCAACTCCAAGCTCAACCCAGAAAGCCAATGGGGTGAGGACGTGCTGCGCGCGATCCGTTACGCCTTCTGGCAGCTGAACGCCCGCGATGGCGGCGGCTGGACCTCCGACAACACCCTGGTGATCGTCTCGGGCAATTCCAACGGCGGCGGGGCAACGCTCTATGCGGGCGAGAAGGATCATGAGGGCCTGATCGACGGTCTGGTGGCCGGCGAGCCCCAGGTCCAGGTGCGGGGCGATCCCGCCATCCGGGTGCTGCGCGGCGACAAGGCGCGGGCCAACGGCGCGCGCACCCTGTTGGACTATTTCACTTTCGCCAATCTCTACGAGCCGTGCGCGGTGCTCGCCATGCCCGACGCGCCGTGGACCGACCGCGTCACCCGCGCCGCCGACCGCTGCGCCTCGCTGAAACAGGCGGGCCTGCTGGACGCCGTCGACCTGGCCGGCCAGGCGCGCGAGGCTCAGGACCGCCTGCTGGCCTACGGCTTCGATCCCGAGACCCAGGTGCTGAACGCCGCGGGCTATCTGATCGGCCCGGACGCCACGGCGGCCAAGTACGCCAGCGACCACGGACGCTTCGGCGTCGAGCGGCGGATCTGCGGCTACAGCTACGCCTCGGTCGACGGGGAGGGGCGCCCGCGCCCGGTTCCGCCCGCCGAGCTGGCCGAAATCTTCGCCAAGGCGGCCGGTGGCGCGCCCACCGGCAGCATCGACCTGATCAACGACAACGACCCGCGAGGGCCGCGCCGCAACGACCTGTCGATCTCGCCCAGTACGGGCCGGGTCGACTACAATCTGGACGGCGCGCGCTGCCTGCGCGAACTGGCGGTCGGCCGCTCGGCCGACGCCCGGCGGGTCCAGGCCGGCGTCGCCGCGTTCCTGGCCGACGGGAATCTGCACGGCAAGCCGACGATCATCGTCCACGGCCGCGCCGACAACCGCGTGCCGCCCGCCTTCAGTTCGCGGCCCTATCTGGCGGTCAACAGCCTGCGGGAGGGCGCGGCCAGCAAGCTACGCTACCTTGAGGTGGAGAACGCGGAGCATTTCGGCTTCGCCATGCCCGGCTTCGACACCCGCTTCGTGTCGCTGGCCTACTACAATCTGCGGGCCCTCGACTTGCTATGGGACAGCCTGATCACCGGCGCGCCGCTACCTGATAGTCAGGTCGTCCGTACGCGCCCGCGCGGCGGCGCTCCAGGCGCGGCGCCCGCCCTGACCCTCGACAACATTCCGCCGATCGCCATCGCGCCGCTCGCGGCCGACCGGATTCACGTGCAGTTGGGTGTCGTCGCCATGCCGGACTGAATGCGGGGGAATTGATAACGACGACTGATCAATCGATCAGGAAATGCCATTTCCCCAGGGTTCGGCTTATCGAGTAACAACGGTTTCACACGCTGGCGCGCGACCGGCGACAGGAGGGAACTTCAGAGTGGATCACATTCTGACCTAGCGGCTCGTTCGCCGCCCAAGCTCGAAAGCCACTTCGACACCAGCGGTCGCGACCTCGCGCGCGACCGATCGGCGCTCTGCGTCAAAAACAAAAAAG
>NZ_DATFAV010000169.1:0-50077 GCF_035254145.1 Caulobacter sp.
CGGGGCGAGCGGGCGGCGTGGGTTTCGGTCTGGCTCATGAGATCAAAGCATGAAGCCGCTGGGAGCACCGGGGATAAGAAACGTGCGTTTTTGTCTAAGCCATTATCGAGGAACGGAAACGTTCGTTTCCAGGCGGGGAAAGGAACGGGAATATCCCCTCTCCCCTTGCGGGAGAGGGTGGCCCGCGAAGCGGGGCGGGTGAGGGGTCGCACCGACAGGCGCGGCGATGGCGGACAGGTCAGGCGGCGGGGAAGGGTCCATCAACCCCTCATCCGGCCCTTCGGGCCACCTTCTCCCGCAAGGGGAAAAGGGCGGGGCTGTGGATAACTTTCAGCGGCGACGCGCGGCCCGGACCAGCGCGGCGGTCGACAGCAGGACGCCCGCGACCAGGGCCCCGTAGACCAGCAGGCCCAGCGGCGTGACGCTGACCTCGGCGCGGGCGCGGACGGGGCCGGCCTCGAACTCGGCGACGGCGGTCTGGCGCTCGCTTAGCGGACTCATCGGATCGGACATGGGGGCCTCCGCGCGGTCAGCCCTGTGGATAACCTCGCGCGCCGCGCAAAGCAAAAGCCCCGCGCCTTGAAGGGCGCGGGGCTTTCGAATTCAAACCCGCCGAAAGGATCAGGCGATCTTTTCGACCTGGGCGTATTCCAGTTCGACCGGGGTGGCGCGGCCGAAGATCGAGACGGTGACGCGCAGGCGGGCCTTTTCCTCGTCGACCTGTTCGACCGAGCCGTTGAAGCTGGCGAACGGACCGTCGATGACGCGGACGTTCTCGCCCACCTCGTACAGCACCACGGCCTTCGGAGCGGCGACGCCCTCCTCGATCGTGCCGATGATGCGCTGGACTTCCTTTTCGGAGACCGGCATCGGCTTGGAGCCGCTGCCCAGGAAGCCCGTGACCTTCGGGGTGTTCTTGATCAGGTGGTAGGCTTCGTCCGAGAGGTTCATCTTCACCAGGACGTAGCCCGGGAAGAACTTGCGCTCGGCGTTGACCTTGCGGCCGCGGCGGATCTCGACGACCTCCTCGGTCGGCACCAGGATCTCGGAGAAGTTCTCCTCGAGGCCCTGGTTCTTGGCCTGCTCGCGGATGCTTTCGGCCACCTTCTTCTCGAAGTTCGAGTAGGCGTGGACGATGTACCACTTGTGGTTCGGGTTCGACGCGGTTTCGGTGCTCATCGTCTCTATCTTATCTCGCTGTGGCGAGCTTCAGAAGCTGGTTCACGCCAAAGCCCAGCCCGCCGTCGACGGCCAGGAAGAACAGCGACGCCATCACCACCATGATGAAGACCATCACCGAGGTGATCCAGGTCTCCTTGCGGGTGGTCCAGGTGATCTTGCGGGCCTCGGCGCGAACCTCGCGGAAGAACTGCACCGGCGTGGTGCGCTTCTTGGGTGCGGCGGGAGCGGCCGAGCTCGCGGCGGCGCCGGCGGGCGCCATCGCCGCGGCCGTCTTGGCGGCGCGGGTCTTCATCGCGGACGGGCTGGATCCCGGTTTCCTGGCCATGCTCTTGAGGCTCACGACTTTCATATACGAGCAGGCCGGAAGGCGGCCCGTCGGAAACTATATAGTGGCAGGAGTGGGGGGACTCGAACCCACGACTTTCGGTTTTGGAGACCGACGCTCTACCAGCTGAGCTACACTCCTGCAGACCGACCGCCCTTTCGGGCCGACGGACATCCAGAGACAGACAGCGCGCCATAAGGCTTGAAGCCTCGGCGCGCCGTGTTCTGTCGCCAGAGCCGCGCCATTTAGCAGGGTCGCATCCGCCGGGCAAGCGGCGCGCGGGAGATTGCGCGGTTCGCGGACGCGGCGGATCCCGGATCTTGGCGGGAAAAGGCCCGGCGCGGTCGCCTGCCTCCCGCCAACTGCCTCCCGCCAAAAGGGGGCCGAGAAGGATCAAAGCCCGCCCGCCAGGCGTTAGACCGCCATGCCCACGATCTCGAATCCTCCGCAGACCTCGGACCGCCCGTCGAATCGGGAGGTCGAGCACGAAGACCAGCAGAAGACGCATCGGGACGGACAGCCGCCGCGTCCCGCCACCGAGCCGCCCGGCGCGGCCGACAGCGCCCGTTCGCCGAAGACCCGGACGGATCCGGGCTCCGGCGAGAACTGAGCGCCCTGAAGGCCGGTCAGCCGGCCTTTTCTTTGGCCTTGGCGTCCTTGTCCGTCGCGGTGGAGGCCGTTGACGGCAGGGTGGCGCCGCACTGGATGCCCAGATAGGACCACTTCACGTCGGTGAGCTGGCGCCCGCACTGGGTGTTCTTGCCGTTGTCCTTGCCACGCAGCGAGATCGCCACGCCCTTGGAGAGGTCGGGAGCCGGGCTGGCGGTGCTGATGTCATAATATCCGCCGCCGCGTCCCTTCACGACGAGGCAGTTGGTGTTCTCCACCGGGCGGACGCAGCCCGACGCCGTCACCGGCGTGGACTCGACGACCACCTGCTGGGCCTGCGCGACCTTCGTCTTCGCGCCGCCGTCGCTGCAGCCAGCCAAACCAAACGCTACTAAACCGGCCGCCGCGGCGGCCCCTACGAACCAAACCCGCATACGTTCCTCCGTATCGTTGGCTTCGCGAACGAAGCAAAGGGAAGTCTGCGCCCGGTTTCCGATAGCGGCAATCTTATTTTTGACACGTTCGAAAAAGCGGTTCGCCGTTTTCGACAAAGTCGAAAAAACCTGCCTTTCAGTCATCGTCGACGTTAATCTTGTTTCCACGCGCCCCAGCGATGCGAAGCAATCTCATCCCGACCTTCAACGTCGACTCGACGACTGAAGAACAGCGGCATTCTCGCGTCGCCTTGAAAGACGACAGACTGTCCCCGAACCGGAGATTTTCGGGACCACGCTTTAGACAACCGTCATTGACAGGGAGACTTCGTTGCTTCCATGAGACGCACGCCGCCTCGGGGCCGTGGCGGCTTTACGTCTTTCCCGCGCTCCTGCGCCCAGGATCAAAGAGTTCAGATGACGGCCACCGCCACCGCCGCCGCCCCGCCCAAGGAATCGCCCTACTTCATCGAGAAGGTGCTGTGGGTGAAGCACTGGACGGACCGCCTGTTCAGCTTCGCCATCACCCGCCCGGCCAGCTTCCGCTTCCGCTCGGGCGAGTTCGTGATGATCGGCCTGCCGCCGCGCGAAGAGCTGGGCGAGAAGAAGCCGATCCTGCGCGCCTATTCGATCGGCTCGCCCAGCTTCGCCGAGGAGCTGGAGTTCTTCTCGATCAAGGTTCCCGACGGCCCGCTGACCTCGCGCCTGCAGCAGATCCAGGAGGGCGACGAGATTCTCCTGGGCAAGAAGCCGACCGGCACTCTGGTGCTGGACGCCGTGCGCCCGGGCAAGCGACTCTTCCTGTTCGGCACCGGCACGGGCCTGGCGCCCTGGCTGTCGGTGGCCCGCGACCCCGACGCCTACAGCCGCTTCGAGCGGGTGATCGTCTGTCACGGCGTGCGCGAGGTGAAGGAACTGGCCTATCGCGACCTGTTCACGGCCGAGATCTTCGACGACCCGCTGGTCGGCGACGAGGCCCGGGCCCAGCTGACCTATTACCCGACCGTGACCCGCGAGCCGTTCGAGCGCCAGGGCCGCTTCACCGACCTGATCGCCAGCGGCAAGCTGTTCAGCGACCTCGGCATCGAGGGCGGCAAGTTCGACCCCGAGCACGACCGCGCCATGCTGTGCGGCTCGATGGCCATGATCAAGGACACCGCCGCCATGCTCGAGGCCCAGGGCCTGAAGGAAGGCTCCAACGCCGAACCCGGCGACTTCGTGATCGAGCGGGCGTTCGTGGGGTAGGGGACTGAGATCCCTCTCTCTGAGAGAGAGGGAGGGGCCCACGCGCCAGCGTGGGAGGGTGAGAGGTTACGCCCTCCCAGAACGAAACCCCGTCGAAACGAACAAGGCTGCGATCTCATTGAGATCCAGGACTTGCCGGCTAAAAGTGAAACCTCTCACCCTCCCACCGCTTCGCGGCGGGCCCCTCCCTCTCTCCAAGAGAGAGGGATTTCGTCCCGACCGGCTTATGAGGGGATGGACGCATGACTGACCTCAAGAACCTCACCGTCGAAGACGCCCGCGCCCGGATCCTGGAGGGCGCGGTGGGATCGGGCGTCGAGCGTGTCGCCCTGGCCGACAGCCTGGGCCGCGTGCTGGCCGAGCCCGTCATCGCCAGTCGCGCCCAGCCGCCGTTCGACGCCTCGGCCATGGACGGCTGGGCGATCCGCCGGGCCGACTATGTCCCCGGCAAGGCCTTCGCCGTGGCCGGCGAGAGCGCGGCGGGCAAGGCCTATCCGCGTGAGGTCCAGGCCGGCCAGGCGGTCCGCATCTTCACCGGCGCCCCCGTCCCGGCCGGCGCCGACCTGGTGATCATCCAGGAAGAGGCCGAACGCGACGGCCAGACGGCGCGCTTCCGGGCCGGCGACCATCCCAAGTCCAACATCCGGCCGGCCGGCGGGGATTTCCGGTCGGGCGACATCCTGCTGGACGCGGGGGTCGTCATCGATCCCTGGCGGCTGTCGCTGGTCGCCTCGGCGGGCCTGGCGACGGTCGCGGTCGCCCGCCGGCCCCGCGTGGCGATCCTGGCGACCGGCGACGAACTGGTCCCGCCTGGCGCCACGCCGCGGCCCGACCAGATCTTCGAGAGCGGCTCGTTCGCCCTGGCGGCCCTGATCCAGGCCTGGGGCGGCGAGGCGTTCCGCCTGACGGCCGCCGCCGACGACGCCGCCGCCATCGCCGCCGTAATCCAGCCTGTGGAAGCCGACCTGATCGTCACCGTGGGCGGCGCCTCGGTCGGCGACCATGACCTGGTCAAGCCCGCCCTGAAGACGCTGGGTCTCGAACTGGCCGTGGAGACCGTGGCCGTGCGCCCGGGCAAGCCGACCTGGTTCGGACGCCTGGGAGATGGCCGCGCGGTCCTGGGCCTGCCCGGCAATCCGGCCTCGGCCCTGGTCTGCGCCGAGCTCTTCCTGCGCCCCTTGCTGGCGGCGCTAACGGACGGCGACGCCGAGGTCCGCCTGGTCGCCGCGCGCCTGGCCGCGCCCCTGCCCGCCACCGGCCCGCGCGAGCACTGGATGCGCGCGGCCCTGTCGGTCGACGAAGAGGGCCGGATGACCGCCCAGGCCTTCCCGGATCAGGATTCCTCGCTGGTCGGGGTGTTCTCGCGGGCCGACGCCCTGCTGCGCAGACGGGCCGGGGCGCCCGCCCTTTCGGCGAACGCCGTCGTCGAGGTTCTGCCCCTGCGTCGTGGTTGAAACCGCGACGGCGACGAATTGGCGTGCTACTCCGAGGCGACTCTATCCCGGGCGATGACCCGGCCTTCAGGCTCAAGAGGCTCGTTTCATGGGGCATGTAGGCAAGATCGCGACCCACGTGTTGCTGGCCTTCCTGGCCCTGCTGATCGGCCGCTACCTCGTCATCGACATGCCCTTCACGGGCGACACCCTGCTGCAGGCCGGCTACTACGCCCTGGGCGCCCTGATCGTGGAGCTGGTGTTCCGCGTCGAGCGGGCGCCCTGGCGCTTTGTCTCGGCCAGCGACCACCTGCGCCTGCTGCGCTCGGCGGTGCTGACGGCGGCGGCCTTCATGGTCATCACCCGTCTGGTGCATCCCGGCGTCGACGGCGGCCTGCGGACCGTGGCCGGCGCGGCCCTGATCCAGGCCACCCTGATGTCGGCCCTGCGCGTCATCCGTCGCAGCCTGCATGAGCGCCAGTTACTGGATTCGTTCCTGCGCCTGGGGCCGGCCTCCATGCACCCGGCCCTGCCGCGCCTGCTGATCGTCGGCTCGACCGCCGAGGCCGAGGCCTTCCTGCGCGCGCCCGCCGGCCTTGGCGAGCGCTACGCCCCGATCGGCGTGGTCTCGCCGCTGGAGCGCGAGACCGGCGACGAACTGCGCGGCGTGTGCGTGCTGGGCTCGATCGCCGGCTTCGACAACGTGCTGGCCCGACTGCGCGACAGCGGCCTGCCGCCCTCGGCCATCCTGTTCCTGACCGACAGCGCCATGAGCACCTTCGGCGCCGAGCGCCTGGGCCGGCTGAAGACCGAGGGCGTGCGCCTGCTGCGCCGCCATGGCGTGGTCGAGATGGGAACCGGCGCCGCCGTCGGCCCGGTCCTGCGCGAGATCAGCCTGGAAGAGCTGCTCAGCCGTCCGCCGGTCCGCCTCGACCCCGAACCGATCCGGGCCCTGGTCTGGGGCCGCCGGGTGCTGGTCACCGGGGCCGGCGGCAGCATCGGCTCGGAGCTGTGCCGCCAGATCGCCGCCAGCGGCTGCGCCCAACTCACCCTGGTCGACGCCTCCGAATACAACCTCTTCCATATCGACCGCGAGATCGCCGAGTCCCATCCCGCCCTGCCGCGCGGCGAGGTGCTGTGCGACGTGCGCGACGCCGCCCGCGTCCGGCGCGTCTTCGACGAGCACAAGCCCGACATCATCTTCCACGCCGCGGCCCTGAAGCACGTGACCCTGGTCGAGAACCACCCGTGCGAGGGCGTGCGGACCAATGTGCTGGGCACCCGCAACGTCGCCGTCGCCGCCAAGGCCTGCGGCGCGGCGCACCTGGCCTTGATCTCGACCGACAAGGCCGTGGCGCCGACCAGCGTGATGGGCGCGGCCAAGCGCGTGGCCGAGGCCGTGGCCCGCCAGTACGGCGGCGGCGGCCACATGCGGGTCAGCATCGTGCGGTTCGGCAACGTCCTGGGCTCGGCCGGTTCGGTCGTGCCGATCTTCCAGAGCCAGATCGCCCGCGGCGGCCCCATCACCCTGACCGACGCCGAGGTCGAGCGCTACTTCATGACCATCCCGGAGGCCGTGCAGTTGGTGCTGCGAGCCGTGGCCCTGTCGATGATCGCCTCGGATGGCGACGAGGACGGGGTGCTGACCCTGGAGATGGGCGAGCCGGTCAAGATCATCGACCTGGCCCGGCGGATGATCGAGCTGCAGGGCCTGACGCCCGGCCGCGACATCGACATCCAGATCACCGGCCTGCGCCCCGGCGAGAAGCTGACCGAGACCCTGGTCGACGTGAACGAGGTCGCCCGCGCCAAGGCCCCCGGCATCATGGAGGCCGTGCGCATGTCGCCGGCCCCGGTGATCGCCGACGAAAGCCTCGCGACCCTCGACGCCCTGGCCGAGGCCGGCGACGAAGCCGCCGTCCGCGCCGAACTGTTCGGCCTGGTCGAAGCGTTGCGCCAGGTCGGGCCGTCCAAGGTGGTGAAGATCCGGGCTTCGTAGGGCTGGCGCCTTAGATGCTCCCCCCGCGATGCGGGGGAGCTGTCGCGGTAGCGACCGAGGGGGCGAGCTGGCCGCATGCCGCATTAGCCCCCTCCGGCCCTCTGGGCCACCTCCCCCGCGGCGCGGGGGAGGATCTTCAGACCCCCACCAGGCCCAGCAGCCCGCGCAGCGTCGGCGCGTCATCATCCCGTCGCCACACCAGCCCCGTCTCCAGCACCGGCGGCGCTTGAAGCTCGACATAGGCCACGCCCGCCCGCGCCAGGTTCCGCAGCGAGGCCGGCACGAGCGCCAACCCCAGCCCCGCCGAGACCAGGCTGATAATGGTCTGCATCTGGATCGCCTCCTGGACGATCCGGGCCGGCTGGCCCCGGGCGCTGAAATAGCCCGTCACCAGATCATGGAAGGCCGGGGCCACCGTTCGGGGAAACAGGATCAGCGGCGCGTCCAGCAGGGCCTCGGGCGCGAGAACGCCGTCCTTCACCGGCAATCGCCCATCCTCGACCCAGGCGGCCGGCGCGACCGCCACCAAGGGCTCGGACACCAGCCGGCGATAGGCCAGCGTCTCCGGCAAGGCGCGGTCGGGCGGCGGGATGATGATGCCGGCGTGACGCTCGCCCGCGACCACCGCCGGGATCTGCACGTCGCTGGTCGCCTCGACCAGGCGGATCTCGACGTCCGGATAGGCTTCGGCGTAGCGCCGCACGAGGTCGGGCAGGACGCTGTAGTCGGCGGTGCTGACGAAGGACAGGGTGAGATAACCCGACTGGCCGTCGCGCAGGCGCCGCGCGGTCTCGGGCAGGGCGTCGACGGCGGCCAGGGCGCCCTGCACATGCGGCAGCCACTGCTGGCCCAGAGGCGTCAGCGCGACGTGGCGCTTGGTCCGCGCGAACAGCGGCGCGCCCAACTCCTTCTCCAGCGCCAGGATCGACTGGCTGAGCGGCGGCTGGGTCATGCCCAGGCGCTCGGCCGCCCGTCCGAAGTGCAGGGTTTCGGCGACGGCGGCGAAATGGCGAAACTGCCGGATGTCCATGGCGATAGGCTTAGCGACTTAATGCGCGCGGACTAATATATTTTTCCAACGCCTCGGCCTGGCGTAAAAGATCCTACAGCCGACACTGGAATATCCCCATGCCTCCCTATCGCTCGCGCACCTCCACCCATGGCCGCAACATGGCCGGCGCCCGCGGCCTCTGGCGCGCCACCGGCATGAAGGACAGCGACTTCGGCAAGCCGATCATCGCCATCGCCAACAGCTTCACCCAGTTCGTCCCGGGTCACGTGCATCTGAAGGACCTGGGCCAGCTGGTCGCTCGCGAGATCGAGGCGGCCGGGGGCGTGGCCAAGGAGTTCAACACCATCGCCGTCGACGACGGCATCGCCATGGGCCATGGCGGGATGCTCTACTCCCTGCCCAGCCGCGACCTGATCGCCGACAGCGTCGAGTACATGGTCAACGCCCACTGCGCCGACGCCATCGTCTGCATCTCCAACTGCGACAAGATCACCCCCGGCATGCTGATGGCCGCCATGCGGCTGAACATCCCGGTGGTCTTCGTCTCGGGCGGGCCGATGGAAGCCGGCAAGGTCACGGTGAAAGGCGAGATCCGCGCCCTGGACCTGGTCGACGCCATGGTCGTGGCCGCCGACGACAAATATTCCGACGAAGAGGTCGCCGCGATCGAGAAGGCCGCCTGCCCGACCTGCGGCTCGTGCTCGGGCATGTTCACGGCCAACTCGATGAACTGCCTGACCGAGGCGCTGGGCCTGTCGCTGCCCGGCAACGGCTCCGTTTTGGCCACCCACGCCGACCGCGAGGCGCTGTTCAAGGAAGCCGGCCGTCTGGTCGTCGACCTGTGCCAGCGCTGGTACGAGCAGGAGGACGCCACCGCCCTGCCGCGCGGGATCGCCACCCGGGCCGCGTTCGAGAACGCCATGAGCCTGGACATCGCCATGGGCGGCTCGACCAACACCGTGCTGCACCTGCTGGCCGCCGCCAGCGAGGGCGGCGTCGACTTCTCGATGGCCGACATCGACCGGTTGTCGCGCCGCGTGCCCTGCCTGTGCAAGGTCGCCCCGGCCAAGGCCGACGTCCACATGGAGGACGTCCACCGCGCCGGCGGCGTCATGGCCATCCTGGGCGAGCTGGAGCGCGGCGGCCTGATCGACGCCAGCCAGCCCACCGTCCACGCCGCCACCCTGGGCGAGGCCCTGACCCGCTGGGACATCGGCCGCACCAACAGCAACACCGCCCACGAGCTGTTCCGCGCCGCGCCGGGCGGCAAGCCGACCCAGGTCGCCTTCAGTCAGGCCGCCCGTTGGGAAAACCTCGATCTGGACCGCACCGCCGGCGTCATCCGCTCGGTCGAGCATCCGTTCTCCAAGGACGGCGGCCTGGCGGTGCTGTCGGGCAATCTGGCCCCCGAGGGCTGCATCGTGAAGACCGCCGGGGTCGACGAGTCGATCCTGACCTTCCGTGGGTCCGCCAAGGTCTATGAGAGCCAGGAGGCGGCGGTCAGCGGCATCCTGGGCGGCAAGGTCGCGGCCGGCGACGTCGTGGTCATCCGCTACGAGGGCCCCAAGGGCGGGCCGGGCATGCAGGAGATGCTGTATCCGACCACCTATCTGAAGTCGAAGGGCCTGGGCGCGGCCTGCGCCCTGATCACCGACGGCCGCTTCTCGGGCGGCACCTCGGGCCTGTCGATCGGCCACGTCTCGCCCGAGGCCGGCGAAGGCGGCCTGATCGCCCTGGTCGAGGACGGCGACTCGATCCTGATCGACATTCCCAACCGCGGGATCACCCTGGAGGTGTCTGACGCGGTCCTGGCCGAACGCCGCGCCGCCCAGCTGGCGCGCGGCGCCGACGCCTGGAAGCCGTTGAACCGCCAGCGCGAGGTCAGCCCGGCCCTGCGCGCCTATGCGGCCATGACCACCAACGCCGCCAAGGGCGCGGTGCGCGACGTCAGCCAGGTGGAGCGGCGGTAGGCTGCGGCCGCCGCGCCTCGAATGGGAGCGGTACCAAAAGTTTGTTGACGCGGCCGGTTCGGCCATGAAAGCTCAAGGCTCAGCCCGGAGACACATCCGGGGAGGGAGAGCGTTCATGAAGGTCTTGCCGCGTTCGTTGGCGACGCTCGCGCTGGTCGCGAGCCTGATGACGGGGGCCGCGCCGGCCGCCCTGGCCCAGGCCGTCAAACCCCCGCCCTCCGGCCTGAAGCTCAACGCCAAGGGCTATCTCGAGACCCCCGGCCTGAACGTGCTGGTGTTCAGCAACGGGTCCGAGGACCTGTTCAACGACGCCAAGATGAGCGGGGTCGAGCTGATCCAGCACGGGGTGCGGACCGTCACCAACGGCGACGTCCGGCTCAGCCCTACCCCGGGCCAGTGGGACCCGATGGCGCGGCTGGTCGAGCGCCGGGTCGATCCCGCCACCGGGGCGATCACCGCGACCCTGGAATTCCCGGACTACGCGTTCCGCTACCAGATCCAGGTCGAGCCGCGCGGCGGCGCCTTCCGGGTGCGGGTCGTCCTCGACAAGCCGCTGCCGGCGGCGCTCGCGGGCAAGGCGGGCTTCAATCTCGAGGTCCTGCCCTCGGCCTATTTCCACAAGAGCTTCCTGGCCGACGGCCGCGCCGGCGGCTTCCCGCTCTATCCCAGCAGCGCGATGGAGGCCGCCCCGCCCGGAGGCCGCGCCGAGCCCCTGCCGCTGGCCAGCGGCGCGACCTTCGTCCTGGCGCCGGAGGAGCCCGCCCGGCGGATCACGGTGAAGGCCAGCGCGCCGGTCTTCCTCTATGACGGCCGCAACCAGGCGCAGAACGGCTGGTTCGTGCTCCGCGCCCCGATCCCGGCCGGCAAGACCGGCGCGGTGGTCGACTGGACGGTCTCGGCCAACGCCCTGCCGAACTGGACGCGTCCGCCGTCGATCGCCCATTCGCAGCTCGGCTACGCCCCCGCCCAGCCCAAGGTGGCGATCATCGAGCGCGATCCCGCCCAGCCGCCGCAGGCCCAGGCTCGCCTGCTGAAGGTCGGGGCGGACGGAAGCTTCACGCCGGTCCTGACCGGCCCCCTGAGCGGCTGGACGCCCTATCTGCGCTACAGCTACGCCAAGTTCGACTTCTCGTCGGTCAAGACGCCAGGCCTCTATGTCCTGGCCTATGGCGACCACCGCACCGCGCCGTTCCGGATCGATCCGGCGCTCTATGACGACGCCTGGCATCCGACCCTGGACGTCTATTTCCCGGTCGCCATGGACCACATGTTCGTCGAGGAAGCCTACCGCGTCTGGCACGGCGACTCGCACCGCGACGACGCCCTGCAGGCGCCGCTGAACCACGAGCACATCGACCTCTACCGCCAGGGACCGACCACGGACACGCCGTTCAAGCCGATGGAGCACATCCCCGGCCTGAACGTCGGGGGCTGGTTCGACGCGGGCGACTTCGACATCCGCACCCAGACGCACTACGCCGTGGTGCGGACCCTGGTCGAGACCTGGGAGCAGTTCCGTCCCACCCGCGACCAGACCACGATCGACCAGGCCCGCCGCCATGTGGAGATCCACCGCCCCGACGGGACGCCAGACATCCTGCAGCAGATCGAGCACGGAACCCTGCAGCTGCTGGCCCAGCACAAGGCGGTGGGCCACGCGATCCACGGCATCGTCGAGCCCGACGTCGGCCAGTACACCCACCTGGGCGACGCGGTGACCAAGACCGACGGCCTGGTCTACGACGCCAGCCTGGGTCCCGACGAGATCAAGGACGGCCGCAGCGGGGTGAAGGACGACCGCTGGGCGTTCACCAGCCGCTCGACGCCGCTGAACTATGGCTCCATCGCCGCCCTCGCCGCCGCCAGCCGAGCTCTGCGCGGCTATCGCGACGCCCTGGCCGACGACTGCCTGGCCACCGCCCAGCGGGTGTGGGACGAGGAGCACAGCCACGCGCCCGACCTCTTCCACCATGGCAACACCACGGGCGGCGACATCGTCGACGAGGAGTTCAGCGCCGCGGTCGAGCTGCTGATCGCCACCAAGGACCCGAAATACGCCGCCCGGATCGACGCGATGTGGCCCAAGGTCGAGCCGCGCTTCATCCAGAACGCCGACCTCGCCGCCCGCGCCATTCCGTTCATGCCGCCCGCCTTCAAGGCGCGGGTGGCCCCGGCGGTGCGCGACTACAAGGCCAAGAGCGACGCCCTCCTCGCCCAGAACCCGTTCGGCGTGCCGATCGCCATGGGCGGCTGGGCCGGCAGCGGCGGGGTGGCCGAGTTCGGCCTGACCCACTGGGCGCTGCACAAGGCGTTCCCCGAGATCGTCGACGGCCGCGCGGTGTTCCGGGCCCTGGACTACCTCTATGGGACCCATCCCGGCTCGGACATCTCGCTGGTCTCGGCCGTGGGCTCGGTCTCCAAGGAGGTCGCCTATGGCAACAACCGCGCCGACTTCAGCTTCATCGCCGGCGGCGTCGTGCCGGGCATGCTGATCGTCAAGCCCGACTTCCCCGAGAACAAGGAAGACTGGCCCTTCTTCTGGGGCGAGAACGAGTACGTCGTGAACGTCGGCGCCAGCTACATCGCCCTGGTCAACGCCGCCAAAGCGTTGAGCAAAGAGGTGAGCGCGGGGGTTAAGTAGGGCCTTTCGTCCAGCCCGACAAACGCCGGGGCTCGGGATGAAGTCGCGGGACTATGATCGCCCCTTGGCGGACATTTATCCCTCTCCCCTTGCGGGAGAGGGTGGGCGCCGAAGGCGATCGGGTGGGCGGCGTTGCCGTCGAGAATGCTCGACTAGCAAGGTCAGGCGGATTCCAGGCCGCGCGAGCGCGCCTGATCCCAACGGCAGAGGCCCTCACCCTCAGTGGAAATCCCGGCTTCGCAGCAGCCGCCCCGACACCTTCTGGCGCACGCGCGGGGCCGGTGATCCCGGTTCGTCGCGCAGCGTCGACAGGTGCGCCGAGAGGTCGGTGAAGGCTTCGGCGACGATGTGGATCACCCCCTCGGCGCGCTGGACCCGGCCGTGGACGATCAGGAACGAGGCGGTCATCACCACGTTTCGGTCGGCCTCGAAGCGGTCTTTCCAGACCACGGCGTTGGCCACGCCCGTCTCGTCCTCCAGGGTCACGAACACCACGCCCTTGGCCGTGCCCGGCCGCTGGCGGATCAGGACGAGGCCGGCCACCGAGACCTTGGCGCCGTCCTTCACCGTCATCAGCTGTTCGGCCGTGATCACCCCGCGCCGGGCCAGCATCGAGCGGTAGAAACCGACCGGATGGGCCTTCAGGGACAGGCTGGTGGTGCGATAGTCCTCGGCCACCTCCTGGGTCACGGGCATGGTCGGCAGGGCGACTCCGTCCTCGAACAGCGGCAGGCCGGCCAGCAGCGGCGCCTGGACCGGAGCCTTGTGCTCGCCCTTCAGTCCCTTGACCGCCCAGAGGGCGTCGCGGCGCGAGAGGCCCACGCCGGCGAAGGCGTCGGCCTCGGCCAGGAGCTCCAGGGCCCGCTGCGGCACGCCGCCTTGCGCGAACTCGGCGGGCGTGCGCGCGCCCTCGGCCCGCGCCTTCAGGAGCGGAGGGATGTCGGACTTCTCCTTCAGCCCCTTGATCTGGCGAAAGCCCAACCGGACAGCCTTCCAGCGGTGGCGGTTGGCGTGATCGGCGATCTTGTCGGAGCGAGGTTTGAAACCCTCCCTCCCCTTTGCCGTCTCCAGCGTGCAGTCCCAGTCGCTGGCCAGGATGTCGGGAGGCAGCACCTCGACCCCGTGCTCGCGCGCGTCGCGCACCAGCTGGGCCGGCTGGTAGAAACCCATCGGTTGGGAGTTGATCAGGGCCGCGCAGAACACGTCCGGCCAGGCCCATTTGATCCAGGCCGACACATAAACGAGCTTGGCGAAGCTGGCCGCGTGGCTTTCGGGAAAGCCGTAGTGGCCGAAGCCCTCGATCTGCTTGAAACAGCGCTCGGCGAAGTCGCGCTGATAGCCCCGCCGAACCATGCCCTCGACGAACTTGTCGCGATACTCGGCCGGCGTGCCCAGGTTGCGGAAGGTGGCCATGGCCTTGCGCAGGCCGTCGGCCTCGTCGGGCGTGAAGTGGGCGGCCTCGATGGCCAAACTCATGGCCTGCTCCTGGAACAGGGGCACGCCGTAGGTGTTGCCCAGGATCTGCTCCAGTTCGTCCGGCGGGCCGTGCTCCGGGGCCGGCGCGGGCATGTCGGCCTTCTCGATCCCGCTGCGGCGCTTGAGATAGGGATGCACCATGTCGCCTTGAATCGGGCCGGGGCGGACGATCGCCACCTCGATGACCAGGTCGTAGAACCTGCGGGGCTTCAGGCGCGGCAGCATCGACATCTGGGCCCGGCTCTCGACCTGGAACACCCCGACGCTGTCGGCCACGCACAGCATGTCGTAGACGCCGGAGACCTCCTTGGGGATGTCGGCCAGGTCCTTCAGCCAGGCCAGGCCGTGGTCCTCGCGCAGCATGGTCATGGCCCGCTGGATGGCGGTCAGCATGCCCAGCGCCAGCACGTCGACCTTCATCAGCGACAGGCTGTCGATATCGTCCTTGTCCCACTCGATGAAGGTGCGGTCCTTCATCGCCGCGTTGCCGATCGGCACGGTCTCGTCCAGGCGGCGCTTGGTCAGGACAAAGCCGCCCACGTGCTGCGACAGGTGGCGCGGAAAGCCCATCAGCTCGGTGGCGAGGGCCACGGCGCGGGCGATCTGCGGCGCCTCCGGGTCCAGGCCCGCGTTGCGCAGGTGCTCCTCCGGCAGGCCGTCGCCCCAGCTGCCCCAGACCGTGCCGGCCAGCAGCGAGGTGACGTCCTCGGTCAGGCCCAGCGCCTTGCCGACGTCGCGGATGGCGCTGCGCGGACGGTAATGGATCACCGTGCCGCAGATGGCGGCGTATTCCCGGCCGTAGCGCTCATAGACGTACTGCATCACCTCCTCGCGCCGCTCATGCTCGAAGTCGACGTCGATGTCGGGCGGCTCGCCACGGTTTTCGGAGATGAAGCGGGTGAATAACAGGCGGTGCTCGGTGGGATCGATCGCCGTCACCCCTAGGCAGAAGCAGACCGAGGAGTTGGCCGCCGAGCCCCGCCCCTGGCACAGGATCCCCATCTCCCGCGCCTTGCGTACGATGTCGTGCACGGTGATGAAGTAGTTGGGATAGTCCATCTTGGCGATCAGCCGCAGCTCTTCGGCCAGCTGGCCCCGCACCTTGTCGGGGACCCCGCCGGGATAGCGCCAGGCGGCCCCGGCCCAGGTCAGGTCGGTCAGGTGCTGCATCGCCGTCTTGCCGGGCGGAACCGGCTCGTCGGGATATTCCTCCTTCAGTTGGCCGAGGTCGAAGCCGATGCGCTCGACGATCTCGACCGTGCGCTCGATCGCGCGCGGCCAGCGTTCGAACAGGCGGGCCATCTCGCCCGGGGACTTGATGTGCCGCTCGGCGTTGGCCTCCAGACGAAAGCCGGCCTCGTGGATGGCGCAATGCTCGCGCACGCAGGTGATGACGTCCTGCAGCGGCCGCCGCTCGGGGCCGTGATAGAGCACGTCGTTGGTCGCCACGATTGGCGCCCCGGCCGCTCGCCCCAGGGCGTCCAGCCGCGAGAGGCGCTTGAGGTCCTGGGCGGCGTAGGCGCGGCTGGCCGCCAGCCAGGCGCGTCCGGAGAGGTCGCCGGCCATGCGGGACAGGTCGCGCTCGAAGGCCTCGTCCAGCGTTCGGGGCGGGACGATCAGGCCCAGCTGGCCGTCCGAATGGTCCAGGAAATCCCGCCAGCTCAGGTGACACTCGCCCTTGCCGGCCCGGCGCTGGCCGAGCGTCAGCAGTCGCGTCAGCCGGCCGAACGCCTCGCGGTCGGTCGGGTAGCACAGCAGGCTGGGCGTCCCGTCCATGAAGTCCAGCCGGCAGCCGCTCAGCACCCGGACATCGCGCGTCTTGGCCGCCGTCCAGGCGCGGACGACGCCGGCCAGGCTGTTGCGGTCGGTGACGCCGATGGCCGAGAGGCCGAGGGCCTCGGCCGCGATGGCCAGCTCCTCGGCGTGCGAGGCCCCGCGCAGGAACGAGAAGTTGGTGGTGGTTTGGAGCTCGGCGTAGGCGGGCATGACTAAATCCTCCCCCTAGCGGGGGAGGTGGTCGCGAAGCGACCGGAGGGGGAAGACTTGAAGCCTTGCCCCTCCCCCCTCCGGCGCTGCGCGCCGCCTCCCCCACGGGGGGAGGATTTCGGAGTCTCACCCAAACAGGCCATGGATCCACCATTTCGGCGCCTCGTCGCCGCCGAACAGTCCCTGCCGATAGATCCAGAACCGCCCGCCCGTCTCGTCCTCGACGCGGTAGTAGTCGCGCACCTTGCCCGGCCCGGTCTCGCCCTCGCCCACCCCGGCCCGCCACCATTCCTGGCCGATGCGCTCGGGTCCCTCGGCGCGGCGGACACGGTGAGCTCTTCCCCGCCAGGTGAACGACACGGGCGGATCATCGGGCACCTTGGCCAGGGCGGTGATCGCCTCGGGCCGCTTGAACAGCCGCACCGGGCGCGGACGGTCGGGGTCCCAGTCCGTGGCCGACGGCGGGTCCAGCGGCCCGACGCGGACCGCCGAGCGTTCGGGCACATGGCTCGGATAGGGATCGGCGCGCCAGACGCGGGCCTCGCCCAGGCGGTTGACCAGCCGGTCGACCAGCGGGGCCAGGGTCTCGTCCAGGCTGACGCCGGCCGCGTTGTCCAGCCGCGCCTGGGCCGCCGCCAGAGGCTCCACCCCGGCGGCGTGGACGGTGACCACCTCGATCCCGAAGCCCGGATCCACCTTGTCCAGCTTGGGAACGATCAGCTTGGTCAGCCGTCGAGCGTCGCGGCCGATCCGCGCCAGCCCCGCGCGGACGGGATAGGCCTGGCCGTCCAGGCGGTGGAACACCACCTCGAACCGCTTGGCGCCGCGACCTTCGGCCTCCAGCCGGGCGCAGATCAGATCCAGGGCGTCGCCGGTCACCCGGGCCAGGTCCTCGGGCGCGCTGATCGGCTCGAAGAAGGCCAGACGGTCGAACCAGGGACTGGCCGGACGGCGGAAGGTCAGGGCCTCGGCCGCCATTCCCAGGGCCTGGTCCAGCCGCACCGTGAATCCCAGTCCGAAGCGCTTGGCCAGCTGGGCGCGCGGCAGGCCGTAGAGCTGGCCGACGCGGTGCAGGCCAAGGCGCGGCAGCTGGGCTTCGGCCGCGTCGTCCAGGCGCAGGGCCGCGACAGGCAGGCTCGCGAGCGCCTCGCGCTGGCCGCCCGGCGGGACAACCGTGAGATCCGCTCCATAATGCGCCGCCCCCCAGGCCGCCCCGGCGGTGTCGGCGATCGCCGCCCGGGCCGGCACGCCCCAGCGCGCCAGCCGCGCGACCAGGTCGGCCAGCATCGCCGCCTCGCCGCCCCACAGGTGGTCGGTCCCGGTGATGTCCAGCAGGAGGCCGTCGTCGCCGTCGATCGCCACGGCCGGCGAGAACCGCACGCACCAGTCGCAGAGCGCCTCCAGCGCCGCGCGATCGGCGGCCGGGTCATGGTCGAAGGTGACAAGGTCCGGGACCAGGGCCAGGGCGTCGGCGGCCTTCTGGCCGGGCATGAGGCCCAGGGCCCGGGCGGCCTCGTTCACGGCGGCGAGACGGCGGGTTCCGCGTTCGGAGACGAGCAGAGCGAGAGGAGGAGGCGTCAATCCTCCCCCTAGCGGGGGAGGTGTCCGCGCAGGCGACGGAGGGGGAAGTCCTACTGGCCTTGCCCCTTCCCCCTCCGGTCCTTCGGACCACCTCCCCCTCTGGGGGGAGGATTGGTCACCCGACCCGCCGCAGGGGTTCCGCCGGCGCCACGTCGTGATCGGCCAGTTGGGACACCAGACGGAAAGGATGCGGGCCATGGCCGGCCTCCTCTGCTTGCAAAATCCAGCCGCCGGGACGTCCGCCCCGGCAGCGCTCGAGTTCAACCCGCCAACGCGGCGGGCCAAGTCCAATGTCGTCGGGCGCCGCCCCGCTGGGCTCCGGCGCCACCCGCCAGCGGCTGAACGAGGCCGAGCCGGAGACTGTCCGGGAACCCGCTCCGGCTCGCCCGCCATAGGGTCGGCGATGCAGCAGCACCCCCAGCCCGTCCCGCTTCTCGCAGGCCAGTTGCAGGCGGCGGCCGGCGGTCAGGTCGGGAGCCTCGGCCTCGCCGACCGCCGCCACCACGCCCTGGGTCGACAGGGCGTCCTCCAGCACCGACAGCACCTCGGCCTCGTCCCGGGCCCGGACCTGGATCAGCCGCTCGGCGGGGAAGCCGAGCCCGGCCAGGCCCGGCGCGAACAGGTCGGCGCGGCGCGCCACCCAGACCACCGCCCCCGTCTTGGCCAGCGGACGCAGCAGCAGGCCGACGAAGGCGGCCGGGGCCGCGCCGGTCTCGCCCTCCAACCCGGCGCCGGTCACCTCGTGCCAGGCGCCCAGCGGCAGGCCGCCGCCCGGAAAGCAGCCGTCGATGGCCGCATCGCCGAACGGCAGGACCGGAGTCGGAGTCCGAGTCCCCGCTTCGATCGCGGCGATCCGGCCTCTCAGGGCCGCAAGACGCGCCTCGCGCGATCCGGCCATTCTCCACTCCATGTTCCACTTTTGTTCTGATCTTTCGGCCCGGGGGAGTCAAGCCTTGGAGAGTCGGGCGCGACCGGTCAAAGTGCCTCAAACGGCCGTATGAAGTGAGCCTCTCATGTCCCTGTCCCGCGTCCTGATCGCCAACCGTGGCGAGATCGCCGTTCGCATCGCCCGGGCGGCCGCCGAGGCCGGGATCGAAAGCGTGGCGGTGTTCGCCAGCGACGACGCGGCCAACCCCCACGTCGCGGCCGCCGACCGCGCCGTGGCCCTGGCCGGAACCGGCGCCCGGGCCTATCTGGACATCGACGCGATCGTCGCCGCCGCCAAGGCGCGGGGCTGCCAGGCCCTGCACCCCGGCTATGGCTTCCTGTCGGAGAATCCGGCCCTGGCGCGGGCCTGCGCGGCGGCGGGGATCGTCTTCATCGGCCCCTCGCCCGAGCACCTGGCGACCTTCGGCGACAAGGCCGCCGCCCGCGCCCTGGCCGCCGAGCGCGGCCTGCCGCTGATCCCCGGGACCGGCCCGACCACCCTGGAGGAAGCCCGCGCCTTCCAGGTCGAGCATGGCGCGATCCTCTTGAAGGCCCGGGCCGGCGGCGGCGGGCGCGGCATGCGCGCGGTGCTGGATCCCGGCGAGCTGGATGCGGCCTTCGCCGCCTGCGAACGCGAGGCCCTGGCGGCGTTCGGCGACGGCGGGCTCTACGCCGAGAAGCGCATCGAGCGGGCTCGTCACATCGAGGTGCAGATCGTCGGCGACGGCGCCGAGGTGCTGGCCCTGGGCGACCGCGACTGCTCGCTGCAGCGGCGCAACCAGAAACTGGTCGAGATCGCCCCGGCCATCCTGCCCGACAATCTGGCCGCCGCCCTGGCCGGCTGGTCCGAGCGGCTATGCGCCGGCTACCGGGGTCTGGCGACCGTCGAGTTCCTGATCGACGTCGAGACGGGCGAGCCCTACTTCATCGAGGTCAATCCGCGCCTGCAGGTCGAGCACACGGTGACCGAGGAAGTCACGGGCCTGGATCTGGTGCGGTTGCAGTTGGACCTGGCGGCGGGGGCGAGCCTTTCGGACCTGGCCCTGACGAGCGCCCCGCCGGCCTTCGGCGTAGCCATCCAGGCGCGGATCAACGCCGAGACCCTGACCGCCGAGGGCCTGGTCAAGCCGTCCAGCGGGACGCTCACCACCTGGGCCCCACCGGGCGGTCCGGGCGTGCGGATCGACGCCGGCGCGGCGGCGGGCCAGAGCATCGGCGCGGCCTATGACGGCCTGCTGGCCAAGGTGATCGCCCGCGGCCGCACGCCGCGCGAGGCCGCCGCGCGTCTGGACCGGGCGCTGGCGGAGTTCGAGATCGGCGGCGTCGCCACCACCGCCCCGCTGATCCGGGCGATCCTGGCCCATCCGGAAGCCACCACCGGCGAGGCCACCACCGGCTTTATCGTCCGTCACGCCGCCGACCTGGTGGTCCATGCGCAGGGGCTGTCGCCCGCCGTCGCCGAGGCCCGGAGCTTCGAGACCGGAGCCTTGGAAAGCCCGGAGGGGGCGTCGGCCGCTCGCGCGCCGCTGGCGGCCACGGTCGGCGCGATCAGCGTGGCCGAGGGCGATCTCGTGCGTCCCGGCCAGCCCCTGGCCGTGCTGGAGGCGATGAAGATGGAGCACCTGGTCTGCGCCGAGGCCGGCGGCCGGGTGCTGGCGATCGCCGTCCAGCCCGGCCAGACCGTGGCCGAGGGCCAGCCGCTGATCCTGCTGGAGCCGGCCGAGGTGGGCGACGCCGACACCGTCGAGACCGCCGCCGAAGACCTGGACGCCCTCCGTCCCGACCTGGCCGAGGTCATCGCCCGCCACCGCTTCACGCTCGACGAGGCCCGCCCCGACGCGGTCGCCCGGCGCCGCAAGACCGGCCATCGCACGGCGCGGGAGAACATCGACGACCTCCTCGATCCCGGCAGTTTCCTGGAATACGGCGCCCTGGCCATCGCGGCCCAGAAGCGCCGGCGCTCGACCGAGGACCTGATCGCCAATACGCCCGCCGACGGGCTGATCACCGGGATCGGGACCGTCAATGGCGCGCTTTTCCCGCCGGACAGGGCGCGGACGGCGGCCCTGGCCTACGACTTCACGGTGCTGGCCGGCACGCAGGGGGCGATGAACCACAGGAAGTCCGACCGGCTGATGAGCGTCATCGCCGACCAGAAGCTGCCGGTGGTCTGGTTCGCCGAGGGCGGCGGCGGGCGGCCGGGCGACACCGACACCACGGCGGTGGCGGGCCTGGACGTGCCGACGTTCCGGAGCTTCGCCCAGCTGTCGGGCCTGGTCCCCAAGATCGCCGTCGTCGCCGGCCGCTGCTTCGCCGGCAACGCCGCCATAGCGGGCCTGTCGGAGATCATCATCGCCACACGCGACAGCAACCTCGGCATGGGCGGGCCGGCGATGATCGAGGGCGGCGGCCTGGGCGTCTTCCGGCCCGAAGAGATCGGTCCCTCGGCCCACCAGTGGAAGAACGGCGTCATCGACATCCTGGCCGAGGACGAGGCTCACGCCACGCGGCTGGCCAAGCAGGCCCTGTCCTACTTCCAGGGCCCGCTCTCGACCTGGACCGCGCCGGACCAGCGGCGGCTGCGGAGCGCGATCCCGGAGAACCGGCTGCGGGTCTATGACGTGCGGGCCCTGATCGCGGGCTTGGTCGACGAGGGCTCGTTCCTGGAACTGCGCGGCGGTTTCGCCCCTGGCATGGTCACGGGCCTGATCCGCATCGAGGGTCGCCCGATGGGGCTGATCGCCAACGATCCGCGCCACCTGGGCGGGGCGATCGACTGCGAGGGGGCCGAGAAGGCCGCGCGCTTCCTGCAGCTGTGCGACGCCTTCGCCCTCCCGGTCCTGAGCCTGTGCGACACCCCGGGCTTCATGGTCGGCCCGGACAGCGAGGACGCCGCCGCCGTGCGCCGCGTCAGCCGCCAGTTCATCGCCGGCGCCAAGCTGCGCTCGCCCCTGTTCACGGTGGTGACCCGCAAGGGCTACGGCCTCGGCGCCCAGGCCATGGCCGGCGGTAGCTTCCACGCCCCGGCCTTCATCGCCGCCTGGCCGACCGGCGAGTTCGGCGGCATGGGGCTCGAAGGAGCCGTCAAGCTGGGCTATCGCAAGGAGCTGGAGGCCGAGACCGATCCGGTGAAGCAGAAGGCGCTCTACGACCAGTTGGTCGCCAGGCTCTACGCGGCCGGCAAGGCCACCAGCATGGCTGCGGCGCTCGAGATCGACGCGGTCATCGACCCGTCCGACACGCGGCGCTGGATCGTCGGCGGACTGGACGCCGCGGCGGGGATCAGCCGGCCCTGGGCGGTCAGGGTGGATAGCTTCTGATCGATCCTCCCCCCAGCGGGGGAGGTGGCGCGCAGCGCCGGAGGGGGAAGTCCTGCTGACCTTGCCTCTTCCCCCTCCGTCGGCCGCGCCGACACCTCCCCCGCTGGGGGGAGGATTTTCGTCCTAAGCTTCCCGGCTCATCCACTGGCTGACGATGATGGGCCCGAAGAAGAACCCCGCCCCCAGGGTGTCGGCGACCACGTCGAAGACATCCGCGTCGCGGCCGATGATCGGCAGGCCCTGCAGGATCTCGATGGCGATCCCGAAGCCCACCAGCACCACGGCGATCTTCCACCAGCGACTCTTGGGCAGGGCCACCGTGGCCAGGAAGGTCAGGCCGTAGAAGACGATGAAGTGCTTGGCCTTGTCCCACGGGATCAGCCCGGCCGTGTCGTCTCCGGGCGCTAGGGCGGCGTAGAGCGTGAACGCCACGGCGGCCAGGAAGGCGGCCAGGCCCGGCCAGTTGATCTTGCGCGGAATGAGCAGGGACATGGCTCCCCTTATGGCCTTCCGAAGGCCCAGGCCAGCATCTCGACCCACTGATCCTGATAGAAGGTCGCCCCATGCCCCGAAACGGGCGTCTTCAGCACAATCTCATCACCGGACTTCGCGGCCCTTTCAGCGATCGAGCGCGAGCGCGGCAGGAACGGATCGAACAGGCCCGTGACGATCCAGAGCCGAGGACGGCCGGGCCTTTCGACGCCCTCGGCGCTGACACTGGCGATCGCCGCTGGCGCGGCCTGGGCGAAGAGATCGGGATGGCGCAAGGCAGTGTCCAGCGCCCATGAGCCGCCTGCGGACTTGCCCGTGATCAGTCGCTGCTCCCGCTTCGTCGCCGCGCCCCAGAGAGACTCGGCGCGCGGCATGACCTCTTCGATCAGGAAGCGTTCGTGAGCCACAAATGGAACGCTCGTATCGCTCCAGCCCAGCACATAGTCCCGGTTTCGCCGCTCACCGCCGCCCGCGTGCAAGCCCACCAACACCAGGGGCGGCAGGCGTTTGTCGAGGATCGCCGGTTCAGTGACGTGAGCGTAGTAGGAAACGCTTGCGCCATCGGCGACGTAGACGACGGGATAGCGCTTCCTGGGATCGAATTTCGGCGGCAGGTAGATCGTCAGCTTCCGCTTGGCGCCCAAGGCTTGGCTGTCGATCTCGTCCTGAAGAACCTGGCCTTGCAGGTCTGCCTGGGTCACGGCGGCGGGCGGCGCTTTCGGACCGCGATACAGGACAGCGCGGAAGGGGCCGGGCGCTGGCGGGGTCGGAAAAACGTCGAGGTTCGCCTCATCTAGGCGGGGAATGTCGAGGACCAGCGACCACAGATCGGCCGTGCCGTCGATCTTGGCGAGGGGCGCGAACAATGCCCCAGCGACACCAGCTTGCGGCGCGGCGCTGCACGAGACGAGCAGCAGGCGGTTTCCCTCGCGCCACAAGGCCATGTGGTCTTTGCCGAGGTGGCTGGCGGCGTCCTCCGGTCGCACGGCCTGACGCACGCGGCAGATGTCGGGATTGGCTTTCGGCGACCCGCAGTCCTGGATCGGTTCCTTGGGATCGATGTCCGGGAAGTGCGTCTGTGCTTCAGCGGTGGTCGCCAGGACAGCGCAAAGCGCCAGGGACCTCCAAACCAGAAGCTTCGGACGCTTCACCATGCGTATGTTCCCCCCCGCTCACCTGTACCGCGTTAGGCCGCAGCATTTCGGCCAAGATTGGGCAAGCGTGCGCCGGGGCTTTTCCAGGCCCCGGCGCTATTTCTCAGAACGTCAGCGCGCGCGCTTCCTTGACGTGCGGCAGGGACTGGATCTTGGCCAGCAGGTCGGCGCTGGGGGCCTGGTCGATGCCCACGAGGGCGATGGCGTCCTCGTCGGCGGCCACGCGGCCAAGGTTGAAGGTGGCGATGTTGACGCCCGCCTCGCCCAGCAGCATGCCCAAGGCGCCGATGAAGCCCGGCTTGTCCAGGTTGTTGATGTAGAGCATGGCCGGCGAGAAGCCCGCGTCCAGCTCCATGCCCTTGACCTCGACGATACGCGGCGCGCCGGCGATCACCGTGCCGGCGAAGGCGCGCTTGCCCTTCTCGGTGGTGATGGTCACGCGCATCAGGCTGTCATAGGTGGGGCTGACTTCCTGGCGGCTCTCGGAGACGGTGATGCCCCGCTCCTTGGCCACGGCGGGCGCGGAGACCATGTTGATCTCGGCCAGCATCGGCTTGAGGATCCCGGCCAGGGCGGCCGAGGTCATCGGCTTGACGTTCAGGTCCGCGACCTCGCCCTCGTAGGCGATGTCGATGGCCTTGATGCCGAAGTCGACCATCTGGCCGGCCAGGGCGCCGATCTTCTCGGCCAGGGCCACGAACGGCTTCAGCTTGGGGGCTTCTTCCGCGGTGATCGAGGGGCTGTTCAGGGCGTTGGTGACAGCGCCGGTCAGCAGGTAGTCCGAAACCTGTTCGGCGACCTGCAGGGCCACGTTCTCCTGGGCTTCGCTGGTCGAGGCGCCCAGGTGCGGGGTGGCCACGACCTTGTCCGAACCGAACAGCGGGTTTTCCTTGGCCGGCTCGACCGTGAACACGTCGAAGGCCGCGCCGCCGACATGGCCGTCGTCCAGCAGCTTGCGCAGGGCGACCTCGTCGACCAGGCCGCCGCGGGCGCAGTTGACGATCAGCACGCCCTTCTTGGTCTTGGCCAGGTTCTCGGCCGACAGGATGTTGCGGGTCTTGTCGGTCAGCGGGGTGTGCAGGGTGATGACGTCGGCGCGGGCCAGCAGGTCTTCCAGCTCGACCTTCTCGACGCCCATCTCGACGGCGCGTTCGGGCGACAGGAAGGGGTCGTAGGCCACGACCTTCATCTTCAGGCCCAGCGCGCGGTCGGCGACGATGCCGCCGATGTTGCCGGCCCCGATCAGGCCCAGGGTCTTGGCGTAGAGCTCCACGCCCATGAAGCGGTTCTTCTCCCACTTGCCGGCCTGGGTCGAGGCGTCGGCCTGCGGCAGCTGGCGGGCCAGGGCGAACATCATGGCGATGGCGTGCTCGGCCGTGGTGATCGAGTTGCCGAACGGGGTGTTCATCACCACCACGCCCTTGGCGGTGGCGGCCGGGATGTCGACATTGTCGACGCCGATGCCGGCGCGGGCGATGACCTTCAGGCGGTTGGCGGCGGCGATGACATCCTTGTCGAGCTTGGCGCCCGAGCGGATGGCGATGCCGTCATAGTCGCCGATCACGGCGATCAGCTCGTCCTTCGAGAGGCCGACCTTGATGTCGAAGTCGAGGCCGCGGTTCTTGAAGATGTCGACGGCGGCGGGGCTGAGCTTGTCGGCGATGAGGACGCGGGGAGCGGTCATGGAGTCAGTCTCCGGATATCGGGCCCTTCCCCCTCGATGGGGGAAGGGTTGGGATGGGGGTGCTTGGGAGGCGGCGGGGGATCACCCCCCACCCCTATCCCTCCCCCATCAAGGGGGAGGGAGGGCGCGAGTTAAGCGGCGGCCAGTTCGGCCGAGACGGTGGCGAAGGCCCAGTCGAGCCAGGGCGTCAGGGCCTCGAGGTCCGAAGCCTCGACCGTGGCGCCGCACCAGATGCGCAGGCCGGCCGGAGCGTCGCGATAGCCGCCGATGTCGAGGGCCGCGCCCTCCTTCTCGAGCAGGCTGGCCAGCTTCTTGGCGAAGTCGGCCTGGGCGTCTTCGGGCAGGGCGCAGATCTTGGGATCGACGACCTTCAGGCACACCGAGGTGTTGGAGCGGATCTCCGGCGTGGCGGCCAGGAAGTCCACCCACGGGGTCTTGGCGACCCAGTCGGCCAGGACCTTGAGGTTCTGGTCGGCGCGGGCCTGCATGGCTTCCAGACCACCGATCGAGGCGGCCCACTTCAGGGCGTCCAGGGCGTCTTCCACGCAGAGCATCGACGGGGTGTTGATCGTCGCGCCTTCGAAGATGTCGGCGGCGATCTTGCCGTTCTTGGTCATGCGGAACAGCTTCGGCATCGGCCAGGCCGGCGTGTAGCTTTCCAGGCGGGCCACGGCGCGCGGCGACAGGATCAGGATCCCGTGCGCGCCCTCGCCGCCCAGCGCCTTCTGCCAGGAGAAGGTCACGACATCGAGCTTCTCCCAGTCCAGGTCCTGGGCGAAGGCGGCGCTGGTGGCGTCGCAGATCACGACGCCTTCCCGGTCGGCCGAGATGAAGTCGGCGTTGGGCACGCGCACGCCCGAGGTCGTGCCGTTCCAGGTGAAGACCAGGTCCTTGGCCGGATCGACCTTGGAGGTGTCGGGCAGCTGGCCGTACGGGGCGCTCAGCACCTCGACGTCGGGCAGCTTCAGTTGCTTGGTGACGTCCGTGACCCAGTCCTTGCCGAAGGACTCGAAGGCCAGCAGTTGCACGGGACGCGCGCCCAGCATCGACCACATCGCCATTTCGACGGCGCCGGTGTCGGAGCCGGCGACGATGCCGATCAGGAAGTCGGCGGGGACCTCCAGCACTTCGCGCGTCTGGTCGATGGCGGCCTTCAGGCGCGCCTTGCCCAGCTTCGACCGGTGCGAGCGGCCCAAGACGGCGTTCTGGAGATTTTCGGGGGTCCAGCCTGGGCGCTTGGCGCAGGGGCCGGAAGAGAACTCGGGGCGAGCCGGGCGGATCGCCGGCTTGGCGAGGGTCGTGGTCATAGCGATGTCTCCCATCCTTACAGATGGACTGCGCCCCGTTGGGAGGGCGTGGCCCGCCGGCGACAAACCGTGTTTCGAGCCAGATTGCAAGAAGAGATTTGCCGCAGGGCGGCCTTGCGGGCGCATGGCGTGGAATATTCTTGCCCGCGCCTCGCAGGCTCAAGTTCCGTTAGGTCAAACAAAGATCGCCCAGAGCGACGCATGGATTGCGACGCCGCTCTCGGTTGTATAAATCGGGCCCTATTCTCGCATAGCGGGAAAGATTAAATTTGCGACACAAGCGTGCGCAAACCATTTCAGGTAGAGACAGTCGTTAACGACCTGTTAAGCTTTACGTCTTGTTAACCGGTCGGGGACCCTCCCATGGAAAACGTGTTTTTGGCTTCCGCCGCTCAAACCAAGCTGCACCGGCTTGAAGCGGCCCTCGAAGACGTCAAGTTGCTCGCCGGCGCGCTCGAAGGCGATCTGGTCCAGCTGCGGCGCGAGTTGAACGTCTCGGCCACCGTGGCTCAGAGCGTGATGAACCACATCCATGGCGCGCAAGCCGCCGTCGGCGCGGCTCAGAAGGAGATCGCCGCGGGCCACCTGAAACTGGACGCCCTGCGCGACCGCTTCGCGATCCCGGTGACCGACACCGGCGTGTGGAAGGAAAGCGACGCGCTGGCCGGCTGCGCCGAAACCGGCCCGATGTCTCAGGTCGGCTAATTACCGTGGGTTTACCATCGGCATCCTATTGAGGTCGCCGATGGTAAACTCAGTAAACCTTATCGCCCTGCTTTTATTGCCGCTGACGGTTCTGGTCAGCGGATTCGCGATCTGGAAAGGTCGCGCCGCCGAGCGGATGAGCGGGATCGCCCTGCTCGGCACCCTGATCTTTCAGATCGCCCTGATGTCGGTCTTCCGCGCCCTAGGCGTCACGGCCCGGGTTTCGGCGCCGATGCTGGACGTGGCCATCAGCCTCATCCTGGGTCTGGTCTTCCTGTGGGCGGCCCTGAAGCACAACAGCCGTTGGCTGGGCTTTGCGTTCATCGTCCAGGGAGCGGAGCTGACCATCTCGGCCTATTTCCTGGGGCCCGACGTGCCCCTGACCGCGAGCGTCTATTTCCGGCTGCTGAACGTCATGACCCTGCTGACGGTGAGCCTGCTGGCCGTCGCCACGGTCCACGCCATCCTGCTCAGGCGACGCGAATCGACCCAGGCCGATTGAGGTGGGCGTAGCGGGCTTCCTGCAACTTTTGGAAGTAAACCGTTAGGAACATGGCGCTAACTTGACGCCGATCATCTTGCGTGGACGCTTCATGAACGACCGTCGAAAACAGGCCGCGTCCACGCACGCTCCCCTGCAGGGACGGATCGCGCAGGTCGCCCTGGTCACGACCGTGATCGCCCTGGTGGCGGCCTGCCTGTGCTTCATGCTGCAGCAATGGAGCGTGGCGCAGCAGGAATCGCGGGCCAACCACGAGATCCTGGTCGAGATGATCGCCTCGGGCGCGGTCGCGCCCCTGGCCAACCAGAACCCGATCGCCCTCTACCGGACCCTCGAACCCGCCGCCAAGGCCCGCGACGTGCGCGGCGTGCGGGTCACCGACAGCCAAGGCCACGTGGTGGCCGAATGGGGCGGCCCGCCCGTCAAGGGCGGCGGCGTCCTGACCCGTCCGATCCAGCGCGGCGCCCAGACCATCGGCCAGCTGACGGTGTACACCGCCCCGCCCGCGATCAGCCAGATCCTGGCCCGCGACCTGGCCCTGACCGGCGCGCTGTTCTTCGGTTCGGCCGGCCTGGCCATCCTGCTGGCCAACAGCCTGGCCCGCCGCATGGCCCGCCCGCTGGAGCGCCTGTCGGAAGCCATGCACGAAACCGCCGTGGCCGGCCGCTTCATGCCCGTGGAGCAGACCGTCGACGACGACGTCTTCCAGAGCCTGATAGACAGCTTCAACCACCTGGTCGCGCGGCTGCGCAGCAACGACAAGGACCTGCGCGGCGCCATGGCCGAGCTGGTCAAGGCCCGCGACGCCGCCGACGCCGCCAACGTCCTGAAGTCGCACTTCCTGGCCAATATGAGCCACGAAATCCGCACCCCGCTGAACGGCGTGCTAGCCATGGCCGAGGTCATGGCCATGGACGAGCTGAACCCGGCCCAGCGCGAACGCCTGGCGGTGATCCGCGAATCCGGCGGCCTGCTGCTGGGCGTGCTGAACGACGTGCTGGACCTGTCGAAGATCGAGGCGGGCCGCCTGGAGATCCAGGATCGCCCGTTCGACATCGTCCAGCTGGCCCAATCGATCCGCGAGACCTTCACGCCCCAGGCCCGAGACAAGGGCTTGGCCTTCGAGGTGGCCGTGGCCCCCGAGGCGCAAGGATTGTGGCGCGGCGACGCCGACCGGCTGCGCCAGATCCTGGGCAACCTGATCTCCAACGCGCTCAAGTTCACCCTGGAGGGCGCGGTCGCCGTCCGCTTCGCCTCGGCCGAGGATGGCTCTGGCCTGCGGATCGACGTGGCCGACACCGGCATCGGCATCGCGCCCGAGATCCTGCCGCGCCTGTTCGACAAGTTCGTCCAGGCCGACAGCTCCACCACCCGGCGGTTCGGCGGCTCGGGCCTGGGGCTGGCGATCTGCCGGGAGCTGGCCACGCTGATGGGCGGCTCCATCAAGGTCCAGAGCCGCGAGGGCCGCGGCTCGACCTTCACCGTGCTGGTCGCCCTGCCGCGCGAAGAGACCCAGACCGACGTCCACTATATCGACGACGACGCCCCGGCCGTGGCGCGCGCGCCGGCTCGCTCCAAGGGCCGCGTCGCCAAGGCCGCCCCGCTGCGCGTGCTGGCCGCCGACGACAATCCGACGAACCAGAAGGTGATCGAGGCCGTGCTGGCCCCGATGAACGCCGAGGTCGTGCTGGTCCCCGACGGGGCGACCTGCGTCGAGGCCTGGAAGGCGGCCAAGTTCGACATCATCCTGATGGACATCCACATGCCCAACATGGATGGCGTCGAGGCGGCCCGCGCCATCCGCGCCCTGGAGGTCCAGGAGGGCCGCACCCGCACGCCGATCGTGGCCGTGACCGCCAACGCCCTGGCCCACCAGGTCGAGGACTACCTGGCCGCCGGCATGGACGGCCACGTCGCCAAGCCGGTCGAAGTCAGCAAGCTCTACGGCGCCATCGAAGAGGCCGTGGCCGCCGCGCGGATCGCCAAGGCCGCCTGAGCGGTCTCGCCCTTCCTTCCCGCCGACCTCCCTTCGCGAGATGAACGCGACACAACGACCGGCTCAGAACCGCTTCAGCCGTCGCGTGTTTCTCTTGGCTCAACGTCGTCCTTCCCGGCGACGGAGATTTCGAGAGGAACCGAACCGATGAAGAAGATCCTGATCTCGATCGCGACGGTCTCGGCCCTGGCGGCCGCCACCGTTCCCGCTGTCGCCTCGGCGCAGTCGATCAACCAACGCCAGGACCAGCTGGAGCGCCGGATCGACATCGGCCTGCGCAACGGCTCGCTGACCCGCTCGGAAGCTTATCGCCTGCGCGCCGAACTGCGTGACGCCGAGCGTCTGGAGCACCGCTATCGCCGCGGCGGCCTGAGCGGTTGGGAACGCGCCGACCTCGATCGTCGCTTCGACCGTATCGGCGCCCAGATCCGCTATGAGCGCCATGACCGCGACTACGGCTATGGCTACGGCGACCGTCGCGACTACCGCGACGACGATCGCCGCTGGTAGGCCTTCCCGCTAGGCCGGCTCCACCCGGAGCCGGCTCTCCACCACCGTGAGGCCGCGGCCGCGCAGCAAGACGCGCGCGCTGCGGCTTTCGCATTCCAGGTCCCCGCCGCGGCCGGGATAGGCTTGGTGGAACTTCAGGACATCCGCGCCCAGTTTGTCGCCGTACAGCGGCATGAGGATGCAGTGGGCCGAGCCGGTGGTCGGGTCCTCCGGAATGCCGAAGCTCGGCGCGAAGAAGCGGCTGACCACGGCGTATGGCTGGCCGGCGTCGGCCAGGGACACGGCGACCACCTGGCCTGGCCCGCCGCGCGCTTCGCCGTCGATCGACTTCAGGGCGAGAAAATCGGGCTTGAGCCCGCGCACCGTCGCCTCGTCCTCCAGCACCGCGACCAGATAGGCGCCCGCCCACACCTCGACCGGCGCCGCGCCCAGCGCCTCGGCGAGGCCTTCGGGGACGCCCGTCCGACGCGGCGGGTCGGCGGGAAAGTCCATCTCCAGGCCTTCGCCGGACCGCTTCACGGTCAGGGGTCCCGACAGGGTGTCGAAGGTCACCAGGGGGACGTCGCTTCCCAGCTCGGCGAACAGCACGTGCGCCGCCGCCAGGGTGGCGTGGCCGCACAGCGGGGCCTCCAGGGCGGGGGTGAACCACCGCAGGCCAAAGCGCGCCGGGTCGTCCGTCTTCAGCAGGAAGGCCGTCTCGGCCTGGTTGTTCTCGGCCGCCAGGGCCTGCATCCAGGCGTCGGACGGCCAGGCGGCGAACGGCTCGACCACGCAGGCCGGATTGCCCCGGAAAGGGGCGCTGGCGAAGGCGTCGACGGTCCATTGGCGCATGGGGGCGATCTCCCGAAAATCCGATGGACACCGCTGTTATGCGGCCGGATCGCCGGGCGCAAAGCTTATATTGTCCCGGTGACAATCAAGGCTCGACGCTGATCTCCGGCCAGCGGGCCTTGGCCGAGCCCGTCGTCCGCTCCCAGCCGCCCGCCCCCGAGGGCCGCAGCGGGTTGGGTCGCAGCCGCAGGGCGAACAGGTCCTCGAGGCCAAAGGGCGCATGGACGCTCAGGCTGTCGTCGGCCTCCAGCCGCACGCCGACGCAGAAGGCGGTGGCCACGAAGCGCTTCAACGCCGCGGCGCTGGTCTCCAGCGGCGGATAGGGCTCGTCGCCGCCGAACTTCTGGCCGAACCACAGATGGACGCGGGCCTGGTTGCGCACCTCGACGAGGTCGCGAAGCGGCGGCTCGAACGCGGCGGCCACGCGCTGGATGACCACGTCCTCGGCCTCGTAGGAGGTGTCGCTCGCGTCGTGATAGGCGACGTCGTAGTCCTTGATGCCGTAATCGAGGGCGCGGCCGGTCAGGTGGTTCCAGACCGGCTGGTAGACCGCGCCCGAGAAGATCATCCAGTCGGGCAGGTCGAGGTCGCGCACGGTTCGCAGCACCGTCCAGGTGGTCGGCGTGGCGCGGATGACGTCGACGAGGTGGGCTTCCAGGTCCTGGCTCATCGGCGCAGCGTCCAGCCGTGGTCCAGCGGACCGTGGCCGCCGCCCAATCCTGGCGCGCGCAGCATCGCCTCGTGCACATAGTTCCAGGCCCGGGCCACGGCCTCTTCCAGCGACAGCCCTTGGGCCAGGCCCGTGGCGCAGGCGCTGGCCAGGGTGCAGCCGGTGCCGTGGGTGTGGCGGGTCTCGATCCGCTCGCCCTCGAAGGTGGTCTCGCCGCCGGGCGTCATCAGCACGTCGACGACGCGCTCACCCGCCCGCTCCCCAACCAGAATGTGGCCGCCCTTCATCAGCACCGCCTGGGCGCCCAGGGCCAGCAGCGCCTCTCCGGCCCGGCGCAGGTCGTCGGTGGTCTCGACGACGAGGCCCGTCAACGCGGCGGCCTCTGGCGCGTTGGGGGTCAGGAGCGCCGCGCGGGGGATCATCAGGGTTTTCACGGCGCCGATCGCCGCCTCCGCCAACAGCGGCGCGCCGCCCTTGGCGATCATCACCGGATCGACCACGGCCGGAACCGCGCCCGCATGGTCGAGGGCGGCCGCCACGGTCTCGACCACGGCGGCGTCGCCCAGCATGCCGGTCTTGATCGCGTCGGCGCCGATGTCGTCCAGCACCGCCCGGGCCTGGGCGGCGATCACGTCCAGCGGGATCGGATGCACGCCGGTGACGCCCAAGGTGTTCTGCACCGTCACGGCGGTGATCGCCGTGGCCGCGTAGCCGCCCAGGGCGGTGATGGTCTTGATGTCGGCCTGGATCCCCGCGCCGCCGCCGGAATCCGATCCGGCGATGACCAGGACGCGGCCGAGGGCCGCCTTTGAGGGAGCATTGGGCATGGTCGGTGTGTAGGCGGGAATCGGCCCGATGGGGAGACGGCGTTTGACGATCCGAGGCTTGCGCCTCGGAAAAACTCAGACAATATCCCACAATCCTCGGTCGCCGCTCCGGCTGGAGGGACAGATCGAAGAGCATTGGGGAGACGGCGCCTTGGCCAATCGCGTGAGTGAAGTCGGTTCGGGTTGGCGGCGACGCGACCTGATCGCCGGCGCGGGCGCCGCCGCCCTGGCGGGCGTGTTGGGATCACCCGTGCGGGCGGCCGAGACAGCGCCCGCCCCCCGCCTCGCCCCGTTCGACATGCGCGACGTCGAGCTGCTGGACGGCCCGTTCCTTCACGCCCAGCGCCGCACCGAGGCCTATCTGTTGTCGCTGGAGCCCGACCGGCTGCTCAGCGCCTTCCGGACCAATTCTGGCCTCGCGCCCAAGGCCCCGCCCTATGGCGGTTGGGAGTCCGAGGCGATCTGGGCCGACATCAACTGTCACGGCCACACCCTGGGCCACTACCTGTCGGCCTGCGCGCTGATGCACCGCTCCACGGCCGATGTCCGCTTCAAGCAGCGGGTCGACTATATCGCCGGCGAGCTGGCCGCCTGCCAGGCCGCGTCGGGCTCGGGCCTCGTCTGCGCCTTCCCCAAAGGCCCAGCCTTGGTCGAGGCCCACATCCGCGGCGAGAAGATCACCGGCGTGCCCTGGTACACCCTGCACAAGGTCTTCGCGGGTCTGCGGGACGGCTGGGAACTGACCGACAGCCAGACCTGCCGCCAGGTGCTGCTGGCCCTGGCCGACTGGACGACGGCGGCGACCGCGCCGCTATCGGACGCCCAGTTCGAGACGATGCTGGAGACCGAGCACGGCGGCATGAACGAGGTGTTCGCCGATCTCTACGTCCTGACCGGCGAGGTCCGGTACAGGACCATGGCCGAGCGGTTCTCGCAGAAGGCCCTGCTGTCGCCGCTGTCGCGCGCCCGCGACACCCTCGACGGCATGCACGCCAACACCCAGATCCCCAAGGTCGTCGGCTTCCGCCGCGTCTACGAGGTCACCGGCCAGGCGCCCTATAACGACGCGGCGACCTTCTTCTGGAAGACCGTGACGCGCACGCGTTCGTTCGCGACCGGCGGGACCGGCGACGGCGAGCACTTCTTCCCGACGGCCGAGTTCGACAAGCACGTCTTCTCGGCCAAGGGCTCGGAGACCTGCTGCCAGCACAACATGCTGAAACTGACCCGGGCCCTGTTCGCCGAGGACCCGCGCGCCGAATACGCCGACTATTACGAGCGCGGCCTCTACAACGGCATCCTGGCCTCGCAGGACCCCGACAGCGGGATGGTGACCTACTTCCAGGGCGCGCGGCCGGGCTACATGAAGCTCTATTGCACGCCGACGGACTCGTTCTGGTGCTGCACCGGGACCGGCATGGAGAACCACGCCAAGTACCGGGACTCGATCTATTTCCACGACGACCGGGCGCTGTATGTGAACCTGTTCATCCCGTCGAAGGTCAGCTGGAAAGCCCATGGCGCGACGCTCACCCAGACGACTTCGTTCCCAGAATCCGCCACCACCACGCTGAGCTGGAGCCTGGCGCGCCCCACCGCCTTGACGCTGAAACTGCGCCACCCGGGCTGGAGCCCCTCGGCGACCGTGCTGGTCAACGGCAGGGCGGCGCTTCGGTCGACCAGCCCCGGCCGCTTCCTGGAGATCGCCAGGACCTGGAAGGACGGCGACCGGGTCGAGCTTCGGCTGGAGATGCGGACGGGCTTCGAGACCGGCCCCGGGGCGCGCGACATCGCCGCCTTCACCCACGGCCCGCTGGTGCTGGCCGGCGCCTTGGGGACGGAGGGCCTGGCGCCTGGCGCCGATATCGTGGTCAACGAGCGGCTTTACGGCAAATACAACGACGGGCCGTTCGCGCCGCCGACGCTCGCCGGCGACGCGGCCTCGGTCGCAGCCCGGATCCGGCCCAGCGGCACGCCGCTGGAGTTCAGGGTCGCGACGAAGGGCGGCGGCGAGGTGCGGCTGGTTCCCTATCACCGCATCGCCCACGAGCGGTACGCGACCTACTGGCGGCTGGAGAGGAGCTAGGCTCCCGTGATCGCCGCCCGCACGTCCAGCGCCTGGACCGTCTCGCGCACGTCGTGGACCCGCACCGCCGCCACGCCCGCGTCGGCGCCGGCCAGGTGCGCGGCCAGGGAGCCGCCCAGGCGGTCGCGGGCCTCGCGGGCCGAAGGGTCGACGCCGACGATGAAGCGCTTGCGGCTGGCGCCCAGCAGGATCGGATAGCCCAGGGCCACGAACCGCGGCAGGGCGGCCAGCAGGGCAAGGTTGTGGGCGGTCGTCTTGCCGAAGCCGACGCCCGGATCCAGCCAGATCCTGTCCTTGGCCACCCCGGCGGCCATGGCCGTGAAGGCCCGGGCCAGCAGGAAGGCCTCGACCTCGGCGACCACGTCGTCATAGGCCGGCGCCTGCTGCATCGTCCCGGGCTCGCCCAGCATGTGCATCAGCACCACCTCGCAGCCCAGTTCGGCCGCGACCTCGGGGGCGTCGGGCGAGTAGCGCAGGGCGCTTACGTCGTTCCAGATCGTGGCGCCCGCCTTGACCGCCGCGCGGGCGACCTCGGGCTTCATGGTGTCGATCGAGATCGGGACGGCGCTGGCCGAGGCGATCGCCTCGATCACCGGGACGACCCGCAGGATCTCGTCGAAGGCCGAGACCGGCGTCGCGCCCGGCCGGGTGCTCTCGCCGCCGACGTCCAGGATGTCGGCGCCCTGGGCGATCAGGCGGCGCGCGTGCTCGATCCCCTCGGCGGGGTCGAAGAACCGCCCCCCGTCGGAGAAGCTGTCTGGCGTGACATTGACGATCCCCATCACACGGGGGCGCTGGGCCTGGCTCATGATCGAGTTCTAGCGCTCGCGAGGCCCGCGCGGCCAAGAAAAAAGCCGGCCCTTTCGAGCCGGCTTGATCCTTGAAGTCTTGGCGTTCGCGTCAGGCGGTGACGCTGGCGCCCGCGCCGGGGGACAGGGGCACCAGGGACGGAGCGACCACGATCTCCTTGGTCTCCTCCTCGTCGCGCTTGGGGGCCACGCCCTTCAGCACGCCGGCGATCTCCTCGCCCGAGAGGGTCTCGTACTCCAGCAGGGCCTTGCCCAGGGTATGCAGGTCCTCGATCTTCTCGGTCAGGATGCGGCGAGCCTCGTCCAGGCCGTACTGCACGAGGCGCTTGACCTCGCTGTCGATCAGGCGGGCGGTCTCTTCCGAGACGTTCTGGGTGCGCGCCACCGAGTGGCCCAGGAACACCTCGTCCTGGTTGTCGCCGTACGACACCGTGCCCAGCAGGTCCGAATAACCCCAGCGGGTGACCATGTTGCGGGCCAGGTCCGTGGCGGCCTTGATGTCGCTGCTGGCGCCCGAGGTGATGTTCTCCTTGCCGAAGATGATCTCCTCGGCCACCCGGCCGCCCATCATGATGGCCAGACGGCTGGTCATCTGCTGGTACTTCATCGAGTAGCGGTCGCCTTCCGGCAGTTGCATGACCATGCCGAGGGCCCGGCCGCGCGGCACGATGGTGGCCTTGTGGACCGGGTCGGCCAGCGGGACGTTCAGCGCCACGATGGCGTGGCCGCCCTCGTGATAGGCCGTCAGCTTCTTTTCTTCCTCGTTCATGGCCATCGAGCGGCGCTCGGCGCCCATCATGACCTTGTCCTTGGCCTGTTCGAAATCGCTCATGGTGACCATGCGACGGTTCTTGCGGGCGGCCATCAGGGCGGCTTCGTTGACCAGGTTGGCCAGGTCCGCGCCCGAGAAGCCCGGGGTGCCGCGCGCCAGGGTGCGGACGTCGACGTCGGCGGCCAGGGGCACGTTCTTCATGTGGACGCGGATGATCTTCTCGCGGCCGGCGACGTCGGGGTTGGGCACCACGACCTGGCGGTCGAAGCGGCCCGGACGCAGCAGGGCCGGGTCCAGCACGTCGGGACGGTTGGTGGCGGCGATCAGGATGATGCCTTCGTTGGCCTCGAAGCCGTCCATCTCGACCAGCAGCTGGTTGAGGGTCTGCTCGCGCTCGTCGTTGCCGCCGCCCAGGCCCGCGCCGCGATGGCGGCCGACGGCGTCGATTTCGTCGATGAAGATGATGCAGGGGGCGTTCTTCTTGGCCTGCTCGAACATGTCGCGGACGCGGCTGGCGCCGACGCCGACGAACATCTCGACGAAGTCCGAACCCGAGATCGTGAAGAACGGCACGCCGGCTTCACCCGCGACGGCGCGGGCGATCAGGGTCTTACCCGTACCCGGAGGGCCGACCAGCAGGGCGCCTTTGGGGATCTTGCCGCCCAGGCGCTGGAACTTGGCCGGATCCTTCAGGAAGTCGACGACCTCCTGCAGCTCTTCCTTGGCCTCGTCGACGCCGGCGACGTCCTCGAAGGTGATGCGGTTCTTGTTCTCGGTCAGCAGCCGGGCCTTGGACTTGCCGAAGCCCATGGCGCCCTTCGCCCCGCCCTGCATCTGGCGCATGAAGAACAGCCACACGCCCACGACCAGCAGGATCGGCAGCAGCTGGACCAGGATGGCCAGGAAGCTGATCGAGCCGCTCTTGAACTTCACGTCGGCGTTCTTGGCCACCATGCGGTTGACCAGCTCGTCGGAGTCGATCGGCGCGTTGACCGTCAGCAGCTTGCCGCTGGCGTCCTTGGCCTGCACGACCTGACCGGAAATCTCGGCCGACTTGATCTGGCCGGCGTCCACCTGCTTGAGCAGCTGCGAATAGCTGATCTCGCCGCCGCTCTTCGTGCGCGCGTTCTGGCTGACGAAGAACACGCCCAGGAGGGCCGCCACGATCACCAGCCAGATGGCTGCGTTCCGAAAATTCATACGCTTCGTCTTCCCAACGATAGGTCTTCGCCCCTCAAGATAAGGGCTCGGGAGCGGTTGCGCCACGGACGTGACATCCGGTCACGGATTCTTGGTCGAAAAGGCCGACAGCGGCCTCGAAACGACCCGGAACGAGCAGACGCGCGCGCCCTCCCCCTTCGGCTGCAAAATCCGGGCCGTCAAGCGGGAGCGACTGCGGCGCCGCGCCATGCCGCAGGATCAGCGGCAAGCTGGGCCGGACCGCGGCGGGCAGCTTGGCCAGGCGGGCGCGCTGGCCGGGCGACAGCCGCGAGCCCTGGCCCTTCAAGGCGGTGACGGTCAGCGGAGCCTCGCCGGCGGTGATCTCCCAGCGCCCGTCCCACACGTCGGCCTCGCCGGGCGACAGCGCCAGCGACGCCAGGCCGCCCCGCGCCGTCTCGCCCGCGTCGCGGCAGATCAGCACCGTGTCGTCCGCCTCGATCCGCGCGCCGGCCAGGGTGGCGGTGAAGGTCTCGCCACGTCGGAGGCGCTGGATCAGACGCTCCAGGCGCTCGCCGCGCGGAGGTCGCTCGGTCCCGGCGGCGCACAGCAGAGCGGCGGCCAGATGGGCGGCCGCGACATCGCGCGGCAGGCGGATGGCGCCGGCCGCATCGATCGCGAACGCGGGCGGCGGCCTCTCGGCTTCCGGCTCCGAGGCTGCCTCTTCGGCTCCCCCGGCGCGGGCGCGGGCGCGGGCGTAGCGCAGGTCGGCGTTGGCCGGGTCCTCCAGCCAGGTCTCGCCCTCGGCGGCCAGCGCCGTCCTGATCTCCGCGCGCGTCAGAGATAATAGCGGCCGCAGCAGGAAGATGTCGCGCCCCTCCGGCCAGACCGGCGAGGGCGCCCACTCGCGAGGATCGGGGACCGTCGAGCCTTCGGCGCGCATGGCCGCGCTCTCGGCGAGGTCGCTGGCGGTGTGTCCGAGCAGCAGGACCGAGGCCCCGGCCTCGCGGGCGGCGGCGGCCAGCAGAGCGTGGCGGGCGCGACGGGCCGCGGCGGGGAGGCCGGCGGCGGGCTTGGGACCGGTCCAGGCCAAGGCGCGAGCCTCCGCGCCCAAGGTCCTCGCCTTCTCGACCGCCTCGGCGGTCCAGCGGGCGCTGTCAGGCTGCAGTTGGTGATCGACGACCAGCGCCACGACGCGCCGGTCATGCGATCGCGCCCAGTCCAGCACAGCCTTCAGCATGAACAGGGAATCCCCGCCGCCGGAGAAGCCGACGGCCAGCGGGGCGGCGGAAGCAGGATCGAGGCGTCGGTCGAGGACGCCAAGACCTCCCTCTCTCTTCGAGAGAGGGAGGGGCCCGCCGCCAGAGGCGGTGGGAGGGTGAGTGGTTTCACCGTCCACCGGACAATCCCTAGCCCTTCACGATCGGCGTCGGTCCGCGCCTTGGTCGGCGAGACCGTACCCACTCACCCTCCCATCGCAAGCGATGGGCCCCTCCCTCTCTCCACGAGAGAGGGATCTATTTTACGAACACTTGGCCGCGACGCGCGTCGAAGCCGCGCGCGAGGTCACCTGGGCCGGCGCCTTGGGATAGCGCTTGGACAGCTCGTCCAGCGTGCGGCAGGCCTCGGTGGTCTTCTTCAGGGCCACCATCGAGCGGGCCAGCTTCAGGGTCGCGTCCGGGCCCCAGCTGGTCTGCGGCCAACCGCGGATCGCGCCGATATAGGCGGCGGCGGCGTCGGTATAGGCCTCGCGCACGAACAGGGTCTCGCCCAGCCAATAGCGAGCCTCGGGCGTCTTGGCGTTGTCGGGGTAGTTGTTGACGTAGGTCGAGAAGGCCTGCTCGGCGTTGGCGTAGTCGCCGTCCAGCAGCAGTTGGCGAGCCTGCTTGAAGGCCACGGCCGGGTCGGCCGGCGGGGCGGGCGGCGGCGGAACGGTTCCGGCGGGCGGCGCCCCGGCCAGCTGACCGCTGGCGGCGGCCGTCTGCAGGTCGGCCAGGGTCTTTTCGATCGCCGCCAGGCGCTGCTCCAGCGCGTCGGCGCGCGCCTTCTGGTCGGCGGCGGCCCGATTGGCCTTGGTAAGCTCGAAGGTGACGGTCTCGTTCTGGCCGTTCAGCTTGGTCAGGGTCTGCTCGAGGTCGGTGACCCGATCGTTCAGGGCGGCGATCTGGGCGTCGGTCTCGGCGGGCTGCACCACCACGGGCTTACCCGTGTCGCGCCCCTGGAAGACGATCGAACGCAGCTCGCGCACCACCTTCTCCATCCGCTCCACGCGCTTGGCCGAGCGGTCGTCCAGCGGATCGGCCTCCGGCAGTGGGGTCTGGGCGACGGCCACGGCGGCGCTGGACATGAACAGGACGGCGAGCAGGGCGGATTTCAGCTTCATGATGGCGATTATGCCCAGGTTGCTGACAAAAGTGGGGCGCAAAAAGCCCTCCCCCTTGATGGAGGAGGGTTGGGTGGGGGTGACAGGGCGGTTCAGCCGAACGGCCGCATCACCCCCATCCCTGCCCTTCCCCCATCGAGGGGGAAGGGTCCGATGGTCTTAGCGGGCGCCGTCCGTGATGGCCGTGTGGCCGTTACGGTTCTTGGCCCAGGCCTCCTCGGTCGTGCCCGGATCGATCGGCTTTTCCTTGCCGAACGAGATCGTCTCGATGCGCGCGGCCGAAACGCCCTGGGCGATCAGGAAGTCGCGCACGGCGTTGGCGCGGCGAGCGCCGAGCGCCAGGTTGTATTCGCGGGTGCCGCGTTCGTCGGCGTTGCCTTCGATGCGGATCTTCACGGCCGGATAGCGGTTCAGCCACTGAGCCTGGCCGGCCAGGACCGGCTGGGCGTCGGCGCGGACCACGTACTCGTCGGTGTCGAAATAGACGCGATCGCCGACATTGACGACGAAGTCCTGAACCGAACCCGGCAAGACGCCGCTCGACACCGGCGGGGGCGGCGGCGGGGTATAGGGCGTGCTGGGAGCGGCCGGCGGCGGCTCGGGAGTCGGTGCGACAGGCTGGGGCTTCGGACGCGAAGCGCAGGCCGCCAACGAAGCGGCGGCCAAGCCAACGAGCGCCAGTCTAGCGGCGCGCCGGGAGTCGAAGCTCATCCAGTTTCTCCTCAAGTCTACGAACTCTGGACCTGATCCATACCTGCGTGACGCCGGGAATGGACCCACTAAATGTCTGACCATACCTCACAATGATGTCAGATGCCTGTCAGACGGCGCCAAAACACTTCAAGTGCGAAACCCGGCCGCGCGAGCGCATCCGTCGCCTCGGCGACAGAACGCTTCCGCAAGGCTTAGGTTGCGTGGCCTCGACCCGTCAGTCCAGCAGCGGCGACCAGGCCGGGTCCGAACCCGAGCCGTTATAGGCCGCCGGGCGCAGGATCCGTCCGGTGATGTCGACGGTCCACAGCTTGGGATTGCCGCTGGCGCCTTCGCGGAAGAACATCAGCACCCGGCCGTTCGGGGCCCAGGTCGGACCCTCGTCGAGATAGCTGGTGGTCAGCAGGCGCTCGTCGCCGCCGTCGGGGCGCATGACCCCGATGTGGAACTCCCCGCCCGTCTGCTTGGTGAAGGCGATGAAGTCGCCGCGCGGGCTCCAGACCGGGGTCGTGTAGCGGCCGCCGCCGTACGAGATGCGGCGCACGCCCGAGCCGTCGGTGTTCATCACATAGAGCTGGGCCTGGCCGCCGCGGTCGGAGTTGAAGGCGATCTTGGTCCCGTCCGGCGAGAACGACGGCGAGGTGTCGATGGCCGGATCGGTGGTGATCCGCGTGCTCGAGCGGCTGCGCAGGTCCATCACATAGATGTCGCTGTTGCCGGCCTTCTCGACCGAGAACGCCACCTTGCTGCCGTCGGGCGAAAAGCGCGGGGCGAACACCATGCCGGGGAACTTGCCGACCGTTTCCTGGCGGCTGGTCTCCAGGTTCAGCAGGTAGATCGACGACCCCGTCGGCCGCAAGGCCATGTAGGTCAGCTCCTGGCTGGTGGAGCTGAAGCGCGGCGTCATCACGATATACGAGCCGTCGGTCAGGTACTGCGGGTTGGCGCCGTCCTGGTCCATGATCGCCAGGCGCTTGACGCGGGCCAGCTTGGGGCCGCTCTCGGCGACGAAGGCCACGCGGGTGTCGAAATAGCCCTTCTCGCCGGTCAGGCGCTCATAGACGGCGTCGCTGATCTTGTGGGCCACGCGCCGCCAGTTGTCCGGCGTCGAGGAGAACTGCAGGCCCAGCAACTGCTGCTGGCTGAAGACGTCCCACAGGCGGAAGTCGACGCGCAGGCCGCCGTCGGGGCCGACCGTGACCTGGCCGTTGATCAGGGCTTGGGCCCCCGTGGCTTGCCAGTCGGGGAAGCACGGCTGGACGTTGACGTCCTGCAGCTTGTCGGGGACGCCGGCCACGTTCAGCGGCTGGAACAGGCCCGAGCGCTCGAGATTGCCGGTGATGACCTGGGCGATCTCGGCCCCGCGCGTCGCGCCCGAGAAGGCCGGGACGGCGATCGGCATCGGCTTGACCGCGCCGGCGTTGATGTCGACCTCGATCTGCGCGGCGGCCGGTACGGCGAAGGCCGCGCCGCTCAGCAGGGCGGCGGCCATGAGCACGAGTGCCTTCAAGCGCATCGGGGCTTCCTTCTTCCTCTTTCCAAGCATCAACGCGAACAGGCCTGTTTTGCGTTGAAGTTGAGGGCGATTTTCTGACCGTACAGGTCAGACGGCAGATAGGCGAACGGCGAGGCGGCGAACAGCGCGCGGATGGCGCGGTCCGAGGCGGCCTTGACCACCGGGTCGGGCGAGGAGGTCCCCGGCGACTCCGGCTGGCCGACCACGCGACCGCCCGGGCCGATCACGAACACCACCCGGACATTGACATTGGCGCCGCCCTCGACCTCGCAATTGGGATTCCAGCGGTCCTGCACCTCGCCCTGCAGCCTACCGAGCGCGGCGGCGGAAAGGCCCGTGGCCGCGCCCATGGCCGGGCGGGCCGAGACCGAGGTCTCGGCGCGAGCCGGGCCCTTGGGGGCGTTCGCGGTGGGCTTGCCGGTCGCCTTCTTGGACTTGGCGATCGAGGCCTCCAGCGAGGCGAAGAAGTCGTTGTCGCTCTTCTTGGTCGGGGTCGGCTTGGCCGGCGTCGGGGTCGGCGCGGGCTTGGGAACCGGCGTCGGCGTGGGCGGCGGCGCGGGGGCCGGCGTTGGCGTGGGGGCCGGCGTCGGCGCTGGCGGCTGAGGCGTGGCCTCGGGCGTCGGCTCAGGCGTCTGGGCCGTCTGCTCCTCGGGCGCTTCCTGCGCCGGGCGGACATTGGTCGGGCCGTTGGTGACGATGGTCACCGGCACCGACTCGCCGATGGTGATCGGCTTGGACGCCTTCCACGGCAGGCCGAACGCGATCAGCGCCGCCACGGCGCCGTGCAGCGCGATCGAGCCCAGTAGCGCCGGAGAGACCTGGTGTTCGCGGCGAACGCTCATGCCGCCCCTACTGCGCCGGCCGCAGGTCGCCCGCCGGCTGGGCGTCGCGCGGCGCCGCCCCCGGAGCCGGGGAGCCCGAGGACGGACCGCCGGTCTCGGTGATCAGGTTGATCTTGTTGAAGCCGGCGTTCGACAGCCCAGCCATGACCTGGGCGACGACCTCATAGGTCGCCCCGCCGTCGGCGCGCACGAAGATCGGCTTGTCGTAGCCGTCGCCGGCGATGGCGCTGATGCGGGCCGACAGGTTCTCGAACGGGATCTGGGTCTCGCCGACGAAGATGCCGCCGTCCTTGCGGATCGACACGGTGATCGGCTGGTCCTGGTTCTGCAGGGCGGCGGCCTCGGTCTTGGGCAGCTCCAGCGGCACGCCGGCGGTCAGCAGCGGGGCGCTGATCATGAAGATGATCAGCAGCACCAGCATCACGTCGACCAGGGGCGTGACGTTGATCTCGGACAGGGCCCCGCGCGAGCGGCGGCCGCGACGGCGGCGGCCTCGACCGCCGCCGGTGGCGAAGGCGTCGTTGGAGGACATCGCCATGGGATCAGCCCCGCTCGGCCAGGCGACGCTGGATCGCGGTCGACAGGTCGTCGGCGAAGCCTTCCAGGCGGCCGGCGTACTTGCCCGCGTCGGTCGAGAACTTGTTGTAGGCGATATAGGCCGGGATGGCGGCGATCAGGCCGACGGCGGTGGCGAACAGGGCCTCGGCGATCGAGGGCGCCACGACGGCGAGCGAGGTGTTCTTCGAAATCGCGATGTTCTGGAAGGCGTGCATGATGCCCCAGACCGTGCCGAACAGGCCGATGAACGGGCTGGCCGTGGCGACGATGGCCAGGCTGCCGAGGCCTTCCTCGACCTTGGCGCTCTCGCGGGCGATCATGGTGTCCATGATGCGGTCGATGCGGGCGACCAGGAAGGCGGCCTGGTTCTCGGTCATGGCGCCGCGCGTCTTGGCCTCGCGCCATTCCTTCAGCGCCGCCTGCAGCATGCGCGGCAGGGCGTGACGCGGATTGGCGCCGGCCTCGCCCGCCACGTCCTCCAGCGAGCGCCCGCCGCCGACCTGCTCTTCGAAGCGGTCGGCCGCCCGGTTCAGGTTGGTGAAGCGGAACAGCTTGTCCAGGATCACGGCCCAGGACCCCAGCGAGGCCAGGATCAGGCCGATCATCACGCCTTTGACGACCCAGTCGGCCTGCATGAACAGGGCGAAGAACGAGAAATTGGGGGCGGCGGCCGAGGCGTCCATGCGGGTTAGGGCTCCGTTGGGGCGTCTGATCAGGACAGGTGTGCGCCGTATGGCATGAAGCGGCGCTTGGGTGAAACTATGACGAGGGTCGGATGATCCGAAAAAATGGGACGCCGAAGGGCTGCGCGGTCAGGTCTCGCCTTCGGGTCGCAGCCAGGGCGCCAGCTTGGCCAGCATCTCCGGCGTCGGCCGGCGCGGACGTCCCGAAAGACTGATGCAGACGGCGACGGCGTGCGCGTCCAGCAGCACTTCGTCACCGCGGGTGATCTTCTGATGGACGTATAGCCGCACGCCCTCGACCCGCTCATAGAGCGTGCGCACCACCAGGGCGTCGTCGATCCGCGCAGCGCGCTTGAAGTCCAGCTCCATGCGGATGATGGCGAAGCCGGTGTCCTGCTGGGCCAGTTCGCTGTGCGAGATCCCGACCGCCCGGAAAAAGTCGCTCCGCCCCCGCTCCAGATAACGCAGGTAATTGGCGTGATAGACGATGCCGGTGAAGTCGGTGTCCTCGTAATAGATCCGCACGGGCAGCTGATGCTCGCGGCCGCAAAACACGCCTGCCGTGGGCTCAGGAGCGGTCGGTTCGGACGGGGTGGTCATGGAGGTTGATTAGCGCGGGCGGCCAAGGACGTCAGCCCTCAAATCGGTTCGAGCCCTTCCTCGCGGACTCGACACGTTCTTCTTTTGTGCTAGCCTTTCGGTATGAAGATCGAGCCCGCCATCTTCGACGATATCGACGACGCGGCCGAAGCCGCCGCCGACGCGCGCGCCGAGGCCGATGTCGCGGCCGGCCGGGTGATCAGTCACGAGGCGGTCAGCCGCTGGCTGACCTCGTTGGCCGAGGGGAACCCACTACCGCCGCCCGAAGTCGGCGATTAGTGCGGCGGATTATCTGGACGGCCGAGGCGGTCGCCAATCTCCGAAGCATCTTCGGCTATGTTTCGGCGTTCAATGCGCCTGCGGCCGAGCGGCTGGCGCGGCGGCTACAGACGGCGGCTGACAGTCTAGGGGAGCATCCAGACCGTGGCCGCCGAGCGGCGCGAGGTCTCCGCGAGCTTGCCGTCATCCATCCCTATCTGATCCGCTATCGGATCAGGGACGACGCCGTGATTGTCCTGCGTATTCGCCACGGCGCGCGCGACGAGGACTAGCCCTCATCAAACAACCCGCCCTGCCCCGGCGGGGCGGCGGGCGGGGTGAGGCCAAGGTGCAGATAGGCCTTGCCGCAGGCCATGCGGCCGCGCGGGGTGCGCTGGATGAAGCCCTGCTGCATCAGATAGGGCTCGATGACGTCCTCGACGGCGTCGCGAGCCTCGGCGATGGCGTAGGCGATGGTCTCGACCCCGGCCGGGCCGCCGCCGTAGTGCTCGATCAGCGCGCGCAGATAGCGGCGATCGAGGCTGTCCAGCCCCACCTCGTCGACCTCCAGCCGCGCCAGGGCCAGGCCCGCGGCCTTGCGGTCGATCACGCTCGCGCCGTCGGCGGTGGCGAAGTCGCGGACCCGGCGCAGCAGGCGGCCGGCGACGCGCGGCGTGCCCCGGGCGCGCTTGGCGATCTCGTCGGCCCCGTCGTCGGTCAGCGGCGCGCCCATCTTGCGGGCGGCGTGCTGCAGCACGTGGCGCAGCTCGGCCGCGGTGTAGAACTCCAGCCGGATCGGGATGCCGAACCGGTCGCGCAGGGGCGTGGCCAGCATCCCCGCCCGCGTGGTCGCCGCCACCAGGGTGAAGGGCGCGAGATCGATGCGGATCGAGCGGGCCGAGGGCCCCTCGCCGATCACCAGGTCCAGCACATGGTCCTCCATGGCCGGATAGAGGATCTCCTCGACGTTCGAGGACAGGCGATGGATCTCGTCGATGAACAGGACGTCGTTCGGCTCGAGATTGGTCAGGATGGCGGCCAGATCGCCGGGCTTGTTCAGCACCGGGCCCGAGGTGGCGCGGAAGTTCACGCCCAGCTCGCGGGCGACGATCTGGGCCAGGGTGGTCTTGCCCAGGCCCGGCGGGCCGAACAGCAGCACGTGGTCCAGCGCCTCGCCCCGGCCCTTGGCGGCCTCGATGAAGACGCGGAGATTGCCCTTGGCCTGCTCCTGGCCGACGAACTCGGCCAGGGTCTGCGGCCGCAGGGCGCGGTCGGTCGCAGGGACCTGGTCGCCGTGCTGGGGCTCGCCGGAGATGACGCGGGTCATCGTCCAAGCTCCTGTAGCCCGGCCTTGATCAAGGCCTGCACCGTCGCCTCCTCGCCGAGACGGTCGGCGGCGGCCTCGACGACGCGGCGCGCGTTCACCTCGGCCACGCCCAGGCCCATCAAGGCGGCGACAGCGTCGCCGGTGGGCGCGGGCTTGGCGGGCGAAGGCGACGCGGACGAGGCCGGGGCGCTCATCAGCACCGGTCCGTCGATGATCGGCTTGTCCTTCAGCTCGGTGACGATGCGCAAAGCCAGCTTGGGGCCCACGCCGTTGGCGCGGCCGACCGCGGCCTTGTCCTCGCGCGCCACCGCGCTGGCCAGCTCGGCCGGCGACAGCACGTCCAGCACCGCCATGGCCGCCTTGGGGCCGACACCCTGGATCGCCTGCAGCAGCACGAAGGCCTTGCGGTCCTCGCGCGTGGCGAAGCCGTAGAGCCGCAGGCCCGCGCTCTCGCTCCACTGGCTCTCGATGTGCAGCAGGGTCTCCTCGCCCAGGGCCGGCAGGCGCTGGAGGGTGCGGTGGCCGCAACGGACGACATAGCCGACGCCCATGACGTCGATCAGCGCCTCTTCCTCGCCGACCTCGGCGACGGCGCCCCTCAGCCTTCCAATCATGCCACCCTCCGATTGGCGACGCGCAGGTTGGCGTGGGTGATGGCGACGGCCAGGGCGTCGGCGCAGTCGGCCGTGGTCTTGCCGGCGGTCGGCAGCAGGCGGGCGATCATGAAGCCGATCTGGGCCTTGTCGGCCGCGCCGGTGCCGACCACCGCCTTCTTGACCAGGCGGGTCGAGTATTCGGCGACCACCAGGCCGGCGCGGGCCGGGGCGATCAGGGCGGCGGCGCGGGCGTGGCCCAGCTTCAGCGTCGACTGGGCGTTGGTGTTGAGGAAAACCTCCTCGACCGCCGCCTCGTCGGGCCGGTGCTGCTCGATCACCGCGCAGATGCCGTCGAACAGATGCAGCAGCCGCTCGGCGAAGTCGGCCTTCTCGTCGGGCGCGATCACCCCGTGGGCGACATGGCTCATGCGTGAGCCCTCGACCGTCAGCACGCCCCAGCCGGTGCGGCGCAGGCCCGGATCGAGGCCAAGAATGCGGATGGGCGTGCGATTCGCGTTCATCATGTGTTCTCGCACTTTCCTCGGTTCCGCCCCCGAGGAAAAGCCCCGTCTTCCCTAATGAGTCGTAAACGCGCGCCCTTGCGCACGCCCTCGCTCCGGGCTCTCCTACGGTCCAGTTCCTTGGGGGAGAAAATTCATGAAGCGGACGGGATGGATGATGGCGGGCGCCGTGATGGCCCTCGCGACCGGAGCGGCGGCGCAGACGGCAGAGCCGCCCAAGACCGTCCGCCCCGACCAGCTGGCCTTCCGCGACCTCTACAAGGAGTTGGTCGAGATCAACACCACCCTGTCGGTCGGCAGCTGCACCGCCGCCGCCGAGGCGATGGGCGCGCGGCTGAAAGCGGCGGGCTTCCCCGAGGGCGACGTCAAGGTCGTGGTCGCCGACGGCCATCCCAAGGAAGGCAGCCTGGTCGCCGTGCTTCACGGAACGGACGCCAAAGCCAAGCCGATGCTTCTGCTCGCCCACATCGACGTGGTCGAGGCCAACCGCGCCGACTGGACCCGCGATCCGTTCAAGCTGGTCGAGGAGAACGGCTACTTCTTCGGGCGCGGCACGTCGGACGACAAGGCCCAGGCGGCGATCTGGGTCGACAGCCTAATCCGCCTCAAGTCGTCGGGCTTCAAGCCCGCGCGCGATATCAAGCTGGCCCTGACCTGCGGCGAGGAGAGCGAGGCCTATAACGGCATCGAGGACCTGGTGAAGAACCACCGCCCGCTGGTCGACGCCGAGTTCGCCCTGAACGAGGGCGCCGACGGCCTGCTGGACGAGCACGACAAGCCGGTGGTGCTGGAGGTGCAGGGCGGCGAGAAGGTCTATCAGGACTTCACCCTGACGGTGACCAATCCCGGCGGACACTCCAGCCGCCCCGTGCCGGCCAACGCCATCTACCAGCTGTCGGCGAGCCTTTCCCGCATCGGCGCCTACGGCTTCCCGCCGCGTTTCAACGACGCCACCCGCGGCTACTTCACGCGGATGCAGGCGCGGGTGAACCCCGAGCAGGCGGCGGCGATGAAGGCCCTGGTGGCCGACATCAACGACCCGGCGGCGCTGAAGACGGTGACCGCCGATCCGATGTGGAACTCGATGCTACGCACCACCTGCGTGGCCACCATGGTCAGCGCCGGCCATGCGCCCAACGCCCTGCCCCAGCGCGCCACCGCCAACGTCAACTGCCGCATCCTGCCGGGCACGCCGGTCGAGGAGGTCCGCGCCAAGCTGGCCGAACTGGCGGGAGAGCCCGTGGCGGTCACCCTGGCCCACGAGTCCAAGCCCGTCTCGCCGCCCCCGCCCCTGACGCCGGCGATCATGGGCCCGATCGAGAAGGAAGCCGCCAAGCTGTGGCCCGGCGTGCCGGTCGTGCCGATCCTGCTGACCGGCGCCACCGACGGCGTCCACACCAACGCCGGCGGCATTCCGACCTACGGCGTCTCGGGCATCTTCGGCAGCTCGGACGGCGACGGCATCCACGGCCTGAACGAGCGCGTGCGGGTCAAGTCGCTCTATGACGGGCGGGATTTCCTCTACGCCCTGATCAAGGACTATGCGGGCGGGAAGTGAACGCCAGGCCTCCCTCTCCCCTTGCGGAAGAGGGCGCGGCCCGCCTCTGGAAACTCTCCCCGGCCTTCCTATCTCCCCGTCAACCACGAGGGAGACGCCGATGGTCAGTACGTCGGACGATGGGATCCTGACCGAGTACATGGTCAGCTACTGGTCGATGAAGCACGAGAAGCTCGACCGCCCCACCAAGCTCCTGGAGACTCTCCACATCGTCGAGCGATACCGGGCCGGCGAGGATTTGCGAACGGCGCGCACGACCTACGACCACGCGGTCTGGAACGGCGTGCCAGTGTCGGAGATGGACCGCCGCCTGGCCGATCTCGACCAGTTCATGCGCGACCTGGTCCGCGAGCGCGCCGCGCAATGGGGCCAGCCGCACTAGGCCGCGGATCGGCGTTCAACACAGCGCTCGCAATCAATAGCTCGCCTTCCTGGGCCTTGTGCCCAGGACCCATGCTGGCGGCAGGCTGTGGTTTTGAAGTGAGCTGGGGCTGAATGACCCAGGACGCCGATCAAACTCAGCAGCTGCGGAACGATGGTCCTGGGCACAAGGCCCAGGAAGGCGGGAGTTGTTCTCCGCCTTGAATGTCGAGGTCTTAAGCCGCCTCCACCGCACCCTGACCGAACAGGCCGCCGACGATCAGCCGCCTCACCGCGCCGACGTCCAGCCCCGTGCAGACCTCGGCGTTAGGCGGGCCGTCGACGCGTTCGATGCGGCCCAGGCGTTCGCCGTCGACGATCACCCGCAGGCGGGCAGGCTCGAAGGTGAAGAGCTCCGGCGCGATCAGGCTGGCGGCGGCCACCGCGTCGTGCGGCCGGCAGCCTTCGCCGCCCCAGACGTTCTGGTGAAAGGCGATGTAGGCGCCCGCCGCCTTGATCAG
>NZ_DATFAV010000170.1:0-13302 GCF_035254145.1 Caulobacter sp.
AGGGGATGCGGAGCGCCGGACGTTCGTCCGGAGGTTTGGGTAGTGAGTACCGTTTCGACGAAGCCAGGACGCTCCGCGCGGTCGTTATCCGGTGAGCCCTCGACGCGCGGGGTCTTAACCCGCTTCCGAAAGAGGCCCCCGGCGGGCGGGCCGGGCTGGCGACCCGGTCCCCGGACCGTCCGAGCGATTTCAGCCCGAACCCATCCCGCTCGACCACCCCCGACAGCCGTCACGATCGCCGGCCGGACGTCCCTTCCAAGCCATCGGGTGAGGAAGAGTATGGCGGCGGTTTTGAACGCGGATCATTCGGGAGCGCGTAAAAGTCGGAAGCGATTGATTTTGTGGGCTTCTAGGCCGTGAACACCGAGGATAGAGCGCCGCCAACGCCCGTAGTTCCTCCCCCGCGTTGCGGGGGAGGTGGCCCGAAGGGTCGGAGGGGGCCAGCGCGGCCGACCTCCAGTTCGCCCCCTCCGTCGGCTCCGCCGACACCTCCCCCGCGAGCGGAGGAGGATCTCTGTTCCACCCCAGCCACTTCCGCACGAGGTCCGGGTCGTCGACCGTCGCCGACAGGCCCACCCGCCGCATCGACGGCGCGAACATCTGCAGTCGCGCCAGGCCCAGGGCCAGGAGGTCGCCGCGCTTGGACGGCCAGATGGCGTGGGCCTCGTCGACGATCACGCAGCGCAGGTCGGCGAAGTACTCGCGCGCGCCTTCCCAGGCGCAGAACAGCGCCAGTTGCTCCGGCGTGGTCAGCAGGATGTCCGGCGGCCGGATCCGCTGGCGGGCCTTGCGGCTCTCGCCGGTGTCGCCGGTGCGGCTCTCGGCCACGATCGGCAGGCCCATCTCGCGGATGGGGGTGAGTAGGTTGCGCTCGACGTCGACGGCCAGGGCCTTCAGCGGCGAGATGTAGAGGGTGTGCACCCCGGCCGGCGTATTGCGCGGCGGGCGTTCGGACAACTCGATCAGGCTGGGCAGGAAGCCGGCCAGGGTCTTGCCGCCGCCGGTCGGCGCGATCAGCAGGGCGCCGCGCCCCTCGCGGGCCTTGTCCAGCATGGCCAGTTGATGCGCGCGCGGAGCCCAGCCGCGAGAGGCGAACCAGTCTCGGAACTTCGGGGGAAGGGCGTCGCCTGCGGACATCGTCCGCGATATAGCATGTTCCCCTTCTGTTTCGTCCAGCGGATTACGGTTCCAGGCCGTAGGTCACCATGACCCGGGCCGTTCGGACAATCGGCTGGGGCGCGTAGGAGAGGGGCGAGGCCAGTTGCACGGGCGGGACCGGCAGGGGCGGAGGCGGCGGCGCGTTGACGGCGGAGCCCGTGACAACGATCGGCGTGGCCTGATTGTCCTGCACGCGAATGATCGGTCCCAGTTTAACGCCGGATGCGACCGCCAGCAGCTCGGCTTGGCGCTTGGCGTCGGCGACCGCGTCACGCATCGCGGCGTCCTCGAGCGCGCGTTCGTCGGAGACGCCACCGCCTGAAGCGTTGAGGTCGAAGCCGCCGATCTGGACCACCAAGGACGCCGCGTCGCCAGCCTTCGTGGCCGGGGTGACTCGGAGCTGGAAGGTCTGAGTGGCGACGAAGCCGACGACGGCGCAGTCGCCACTGGTCAGTTGGGGATTGCCATAGCCCCGGTTCTCACAGCCCTTGCCGCGCACTTCGCGGATCTGGAGGTTGGTGCTGCGGGCCTCGGTGGCGGGCTTGCCGGGCAGCTTGGGCAGGCTGGCGTCAACCTTGGCCTGGACGCCGGCCAGCGCCTTCACGGCCTCGGGCGAGGTCGCGCCTTCACCGCGTAGGGTGAAGTTCAAGAGGGCGTAATCGGCGGGCCGCTCGGCGCGACCGCTGCCGATCACCGCGATCGTCGGCGGCGGGACCTCCGCCGCCATCGCGGCCGAAGCGAAGGCGAGCAGGCAGGGGGCGAGGGCGAGATGGCGCACGGCGCAGCTCCATTTGGGGTTGTGCGAAAGTATTCGGGGGGCAGGGCGGATTGGCAACCGGCGTTTCGCAGCGTTCCCTTTCTGTTTCGGCGCTATTTTGCTAACAGACTCGCGTGACCGCCTTCCCGCCGACTCTGGATCTGGCTCCGGCCCTGGTCGTCCTGCCCGGGCCGCGCGCCGGCGTGGCCGATGGCGGCGGCGAGGGGCGGATGCTGCGCGCGCCCGACGCCCGCGACCTGTTCGAGCACGGCCCGGTGCTGGTGGCCCACGCGGCGATGACCGCGCGCCGCCTGAACCTGTCGCCGCCCTCGCGAAACCCGCGCCTGTTCGACGTTCTGGAGCTGCAGGCCTTCGTGCGACCCGGCGCGTTCTGCGCTCCCTCGGCGGTCGGCCTGGCGATGGCCTTGGGCTTGCCCGAACCGCACGGCGCGGCCGAGCAAGCCCAGAGCCTGCGCGAAAGCGCCGACGCCCTTCTGCGCGAGTTGGCCCTGACCCCCGTCCCCTCGCGGGAGGAGGCGCTGGCGGTCGCCGAGACGCTCGCCAAGGCTGGCTGGTCTTGGGGACCGGCGGTCATCGGGGCCCTGAGATCCGTCCCGGTCGGCAACCAGTTTCGCGGCTCGGGCCTCGACGTCTGGGCGCGTCTTCCGGAGTGGGAGGACCAGGCTCCGCCCGGCGAGCCCGGTTCGCGTCCGATCGATCCCGAGCGGGCCGGCCAACGCCTGGTCGAGCTGCTGCAACGTTCGGGTCTGGATGAGATCCGCGAGGCTCAGATGACCTTCGCCAAGGAGGCCGCCTACGCCTTTCAGCCTCGCGAGCGGGAAGGCGAGCCGCGCATGATGCTGGCCGAGGCCGGCACCGGCGTCGGCAAGACCCTGGGCTATCTGGCCCCGGCCTCGCTGTGGGCCGAGGCCAACGGTCCCTCCGTCTGGGTCAGCACCTACACCCGCGCCCTGCAGCGCCAGATCGAGCGCGAGAGCCGCTCCATCTATCCCGATCTCAAGGAGCGGGCCAGGAAGGCGGTCGTGCGCAAGGGACGGGAGAATTATCTCTGTCTTCTGAACTTCCAGGAACAGATCAACGGCGCCCAGCTGGGCAATGGCGACCTGATCGGCCTGGCCCTGACGGCGCGATGGGCGCGGGCGACCCGCGACGGCGACATGACCGGCGGCGACTTCCCGGCCTGGCTGCCGACGCTGTCGGCGGTGCCGCCCTCGGCCCAGGCCAGCGCCTCGAACCTGGTCGACCGGCGCGGGGAGTGCATCCACGCCGGCTGCCAGCACTATCGGATCTGCTTCATCGAGAAGGCCGTGCGGGCGTCAAAGCGCGCCGACATCGTGATCGCCAACCACGCCCTGGTGCTCACCCAGGCCGCCTTCGACGGTGCGCGGACGGCGCGGGGCCTGAAGGGCGATAACGAGACCACCAGCCTCAAGCGCATCGTCTTCGACGAGGGCCATCACCTGTTCGAGGCCGCCGACAGCGCCTTTTCCGCAGCCTTGTCGGGGGCGGAGGCCGCGGAGCTGCGGCGCTGGATCCGTGGGCCCGAGGGGCGCGGCCGGCGTGGCCGGGGGCTGGAGGCGCGGCTGCTCGACATCCTGGGCGACCGCGAGGGCGCGCGGGGCGCGATGAGCCAGGCCATCCACGCGGCGGCGGCCTTGCCTGGCGAGGGCTGGTCTGGTCGGGTCGCGCCGCCGGATGGCCAGATCAATCCCATTGGACCGATCGAGAACTTCCTGGTCGCGGTGATCGAGCAGTTGCGGGCCCGCACCAGCGAGCGGGGCGGGGCGGACCTTGGCCTGCAATGCGACGCGCGGCCGGCCACCGATCTGGTTCGCGAGCGCGCGCCCGAAGCCGCCAAGGCCCTGGCCGCCATCGAGGCGCCGCTGCTGGCCCTGGCCCGCGCCCTGGAGGACGTGCTGGACGAGGAGGCCGAGCACCTGGCCCCATCCGAGCGGGCGCGCATCGAGGGCGCTCTGCGCGGGCTGGACCGTCGCGCCCGCATGACCCTGCCGGCCTGGCGCTCGATCCTCAAGGCGATCGAGGAAGACGACGTCGATCCTAGCGAGACCGATCCGGACTTCGTCGACTGGTTCGAGGCCACCTTCCTGTACGGCCGCGTCGTCGACGCCGCCTGCCGTCGCCATTGGGTCGATCCGACCGAGCCGCTGCGCGCGGCGGTGCTGTCGCCGGCTCACGGGGTGCTGGTGACCAGCGCCACCCTGGTCGACCCGGCCCTTGAGGATCCGTTCGCCCTGGCCGAAATGCGCACCGGCGCGGCGCGACTGCCCTCGGCGCCCAAGGTGCTGCGGCTGGTCTCGCCGTTCGACTATGAGAACAACGCCAGGGCCTTCGTCGTCACCGACGTCAACAAGGAGGACCCGCGTCAGGTTTCGGCCGCGATGCGGGAGCTTTTCCTGGCGGCCGGCGGCGGGGGGCTAGGCCTGTTCACGGCGATCCGCCGGCTGAAGGCCGTGCACGAGCGCATCGCCGCGCCCCTGGCCGACAACGGTCTGGCTCTCTACGCCCAACACGTCGATCCGCTGGAGGTAGGGGCGCTGGTCGATATCTTCCGCGCCGAGGAGGACGCCTGCCTGCTGGGCACCGACGCCATCCGCGATGGCGTCGACGTGCCGGGACGGTCCCTGCGCCTGCTGGTGTTCGACCGCGTGCCCTGGCCGCGTCCGGACGTGCTGCACAAGGCCCGCCGCCTGCGTTTCGGCGGCAAGGGCTATGACGACGCCGTGGCGCGGGCCCGGATCAGTCAGGCGTTCGGCCGCCTGATCCGCCGCGCGGATGATCGCGGTGTGTTCGTCATGCTGGACGCCGCCGCGCCGACACGCCTGTTCTCCAGCCTGCCCGAGGGCGTTACGATCCAGCGGGTCGGGCTTGTCGAGGCCATCGAGGCCACCGCGGAGTTCCTCGCCAAGACGGGCGCTTCAGGGGCGGCCGACGATCTGGCGACTTCCTGACTCAAAGCCGTCGAAATTCTGCAATCGAGACGGCCTAGAAGACCGCCTTGGACGGCCAGTGCAGGAGCGTAGCGATGATCAGACATGCAGACCCCGCGATCGACGAAGGCGCCACCCCCGCGCGCGCCCGCTCGGCCCGCGCGCTCGTCCAGGCGGTGCGCTGGCGCACCGGGCTCTCGCAGGCCGAGTTCGCGACGACCTTCCACATCGACCTAAGCCTGCTGCAGGACCTGGAGCAGGGCGACGCCAAGCTGGACGCGGCCCTGGCGGCCTATCTGCGCGTGATCGACCATGCGCCGGAGGTCGTGCGCGCGGCGTTGGGGCGCGCGTCCTGAAGCGTCTTGGCCCTTCGAGGCGGCCGCGAACCATCAGGGCCGATCGACGCTTCCGAGCAACCAAGAATTGAAATTGTCGCCTTCTACAACTTTTTACGAAAAGTTTACGACGGAACGATGACGCTGGCTCGTGTGAGCAAGGAGGCGAGAGCGCCTCGCCGGGTCGGAGCGTCGTGTGCTCGAGCAGTTATTCTTCTTCCACAACCCAAAGGCCGGCGGCACATCCGTGGTCAGCGCGCTGGGCGATCTGTTCGCGGCGAAGCGCCGTTGCCCGCGAATCGAGAACGACGCCACCGAGCATGCCGAGCGCGCGGGTCGTTACGAGGCGTTCCGAGGCTACGATCTCTATGCGGGCCACTTCGGCCACGACATCTATCGTATCGTGGGTCCGACGCTTCCGGCCGCCACCAACTTCCGCTGGCCTGTCGACCGCGTCGTGTCGCTGTATCGCTATTTCCGACATGTCGTGGAGATCACCGACGCCGAGGCCCGCGATCCGCGCTGGCGATCGGTTAGCCTGGCCAAGCGCCTGACGCTGGACGACTTCGTGACCTGCGACGATCCGGCCGTGGTGTTGCACACCTACGACCACCACTATCGCCAGCTGACGGGTTCGGGGTGGTCTCCGATCTACGAGCAGGATCTGGCGGCGGCGCGAACCCTGATCGACGGGATGATCTGGTTCTATGTCTGCGAGCATCCGTATGAGTCGCTGGCCTGGGCGGACGCCGTATTCGAGGGGCGGCTGGCGAACATCGCGCGACTGAATGTCACCCGAGCCGAAGACACGGCCGAGGCGGCGCTTAGCCGGAAGGCCTATCGCCAGCTTCTCTCGCAAAACCAGAATGACATCGCGCTGTATCAGCATGCGCTTGGCCGACTGCTGGCCGAGGTGACCTCGACCGAGGCGCGCCTGATCGCCTAGAGCGCGTTCGAACGGCGCTCACACTTAAACCTAACGCGCTCCAGAGCGCGCCGGCCGCGACCTCCTGCGACAGCGCGACGCGTTGCCTGGAGGACGCCGTTCGGCGAAGACCTGTCCCGAAAGTTTCGAGGCGACGCCGCCGCGCCTGTCCGGGCAGCGGCCGACGCCGTCCTGTTGGGGAACAGGACAACGCCCCCGGGTCTCCAAGAGGCCCGAGGGCGTTTTCGTTTTTGAGCCGGCTAGTCCTGAGCCTGGGCCAAGCACACCGCCACGCAGCGGCGCGCGAGCTCTTCGGTCGCATCGAGGAACGGGACCGACAGGTCCGCCGAGGACAGCACCAGCGGCACCTCCGTGCAACCGGCCACCACGCTCTGAGCGCCCTTGCCGACGAGACGGTGAGCGAGGGCGGCCATGGTCTCGCGTGACGTCGCGCCGAGATCGCCATGCTTGATGCGATAGAGCAGGGCCATGAACTCGACCTGCTCGTGATCGTCCAGCATCACCACCTCGAGCCCCATGTGCGAGAACCGGTCGCGATAGAGGCCGAGCGCCATGCCCGTGCCCAGGACGCCGACCGTCGTCGCGCCTTGCGCCTTGGCGGCCAGGCCCGCGGCCTCCAGCATGTCGACGAGCGGCAGGCCGCTGGCCCGGACGGCGTCGGCATAGGCGTGGGCGGTGTTGCAGGCGATGGCCAGGACCTCGGCGCCGCTCTCGCGCAGACCCTCGGCCATGGCCGCGAGCACGGGCGCGGGGTCCTCGTCGCCGACATTGCGGTCGGGGACCTTTGGATTGATGTCGACCAGCACTCGCAGGTGATCCTGCTCGCGCTGGACCGGGGTCGCGGCCTGCAACTTGGCCAGGAAGTCCAGGGTGGCGGCCGGGCCCATGCCGCCCAGAACGCCGAGAACCTTGCTCATCGGGATCTCCTTAGCCCAGCGCGGGCTCCAGTACGCTTTGATAGCCGAAAAGACCCTGGGCGCCGCCGGTGTGCAGGAAGACGACGCGCTCTCCCCCCTTGGCCCCCTTGAAGGCGCCCTTGCGCGCCTGGTCGATCAGGCCCTTCATCGCCTTGCCCGAATAGACCGGATCCAGCAGCAGGCCCTCGGTGCGGGCCGCCAGGGTCAAGGCGTCGATGACGCCCTGGTCCACCAGGCCATAGCCTTCACCGACATAGTCGCAATCGGCCACCACGGCTTCGCGCCTGACCCGGCCCGCCGCGCCGATCGTCTCGGCGGTGGCGACGGCCAGGTTGAAGACGTTCTCTTCCTGCTTGGCCTTGGGCGCGCGGACGCCGAAGCCCAGGATCGGGACGTCGACCGAAAGGGCCGCGAAGCCCGCGACCAGGCCAGCATGGGTGCCGGCGCTGCCGGTGGCGGTGACCAGGCGATCGATCTTCAGGTCCATCTGGTCGGCCTGGACGATCAGCTCGCGGGCGCAGTCCACATAGCCCAGCGCCCCGACCGTGTTCGAACCGCCGCCGGGAATGACATAGGGCTTGCCCCCGCGCTGGCGCACGCTCGTCGCCGTGGCCTCCAGCTCGGCGACCATGTCCGCGCCGCTCGGGACGTAGCGGATCGCCGCGCCCATCAGCTTGTCGAGCAGGACGTTGCCATTGCCCATGTAGTCGGCGGCCTTGGAGCCGGTGCGCTCTTCCAGGATCACCTCGGTCTTCAGGCCAAAGCGCGCGCCGGCGGCGATGGTCTGGCGCACGTGGTTCGACTGGACCGCGCCCTGGGTCACCAGGGTGTCGGCGCCTTGGGCCAGGGCCTCGCCGAGCAGGAACTCGAGCTTGCGGGTCTTGTTGCCGCCGCCGGCCAGACCCGTGCAGTCGTCGCGCTTGACCCACAGGTCGATCCCGAGCTCCGCGCCGAGGCGGGGCAAGGGCTCCAGCGGCGTCGGCAGGTGGGCGAAGCGGGCGCGGGGAAAGCGGGCGAGATGCATGGTTGACGGTCTCTCACGGAGTCGTCCCCTGTTATCACGGCTGGAGACGAACGCGACGAGAAGGTGGGCGCGAAAGGCGTGTTGGTGGTATTCTCCAGCCGTGAGAGCCGGCGCGACGAACGACCGGCTCCAGGGAGGAAGACATGACCCGGATGATCCCCTACGCCGCGCTCGGCGCGGCGGCGTTTTTCGTTGCTGGAGCGGCCTTGGCCTCCACTCTGGTGATCGGCGGCGGCTCGGCCCAGGAGTGCTCCGACGCCGCCTTGAAAGGGCGTGCCGACGACCGCGCCGTGCTCGCCTGCACCACCGCCCTGGAAGTCGAGACCCTGAACTTCCGCGACCGCGCGCGGACCTATGTGAACCGCGGCGTGCTGCAGATGCGCCAACGTCAGTTCGCCGCCGCTCGCGCCGACTTCGACGAGGCCTCGAACATCGATCCCAACCTTGGCGAGGCCTATGTGAACCGCGGCGCGACCTTCGTTGGCGAAGAGCGCTATCGCGAGGGCATGGAGCAGATCGACAAGGGCCTGAGCTTGGGCGTCAAGGATCCCGAGCGCGCCTGGTTCAACCGCGCCCTCGCCAATGAAGGCCTGGGCGACCTTCGCGCGGCCTATAGGGACTATACCAAGGCCGCCGAGCTGAAACCGGACTGGGCGGCGCCGAAGGGCGAACTCGCGCGTTTCACCGTCAAACGTCCCTGACGTCGCCCGGCGACCTTGGGCGTCTCGATAAGGAGCTCGGAGTCCAAGGTGCGTAAGGCCTTTCTTCTGTCTGTCGGTCTCGCGGCCCTAGGCGGGGGCGCCGCGGCCCAAAGCCTGCGGGAGATCCAGGCGCGCAACGCCGCGGCGCACGCCTTGGAAGATGTCCGAAGAGATCTCCTGGCCAATCAGATCGAGGCCTCCAACGCCCAGGAGCGGGCCCGGACACAGGCTTTGTTGCGCGATCTCGCCACCGGTCGCGGGGAAGCGGGGCTCGGTTCGCTCCCGTTGACGGCGCCGGCCATTCGGACGCCGGACCCGGCGAGCGGAACGGTCGACCTGTCGGCGTCCATGGACCGGCTGGATCGTCTGACGCAGGATGCGCTCGCCGAAAGCAATGCACGCATGCGGGCCATTCGGCCCGCCAGCGAACCCAGGAAGGACTGAGGCCGACATGGAATGGGAAGGCGGTCGCCGTTCCGGCAATATCGAGGATCGGCGTGGTCTGGGATCGATTGGCATAGCTGGCGGCGGCATCGGCGCGGTGGTGCTGGCCGCCATCGGCTATTTCGTGTTCGGCATCGATCCCCAGACGACGATGCAGGCCACGCAGCAGTTGCAGCAGCCCGCCCAGCAGGAGGGTGTCCGGGGCCAGGTCTCGGATCGCGAGGGCCAGTTCGTCGATGTGATCGAAACCTCGAACCGCGAGGTCTGGACGCCGATCTTCCGTCAACAGGGCGTCGACTATCGGCCGCCGGAAGCCATCGTGCTCTACGAGCAGGCGACGGGCACCGGTTGCGGCACGGGTCGTTCGGCCATGGGGCCGTTCTACTGTCCAGCAGACCAGAAGGTCTATCTGGACCTGTCGTTCTGGCAGGAGCTGGAAGGCCGCTTCGGCGCGGGGGGCGAGTTCGCCCGCGCCTATGTGATCAGCCACGAGATCGGCCACCACGTGCAGCACCTGCTCGGCGCCGACCAGCAGGCCCGGCGCCTGGGCGCGCGCGGCCAGGAGAGCGGTTCGGTGCGGCTGGAGCTGCAGGCCGACTGTTACGCCGGCGTCTGGGCCGCGCACGCGGGCGAGGCCTCGGGCGGCAAGATCGTGATCAACCGCGCCGACATCCGGGACGGCCTGGGGGCCGCGGCGGCCGTCGGCGACGACACCTTGCAGAAGCAGACGCAAGGCCGGGTCGTGCCGGACAGCTTCACGCACGGCTCCAGCGCCCAGCGGACGCGGTGGTTCACGCGCGGCTATGATCAGGGCGATCCTTCGGCCTGCGACACCTTCTCGGCGGCGAGCCTCTAGAGCCTAGTTCGGCGGAATGTGGGCGATCAGCTGGATTTCGACGATCCCGCCGGGCGCCAGCAGCCCCGTCGTGCCGACGGCGGTCCAGGCGGGGTTCGGGCCCTTGATGAACTCGCTCTTCACGGCGTTGATCATCGCCAGTTGCTCCCGACGCGGGGCGGGCTGGTCGGGGCCTTCCCAGACGTGGAAGCTGTTGATCATGACGACGTCGTCGAAGCTGGCGCCCGAGGCCTTCAGGGTGTTGTCCAGGGCGGTGAAGGCGCGGCGAACCTGCTTCTTGAACGACTCCGGATCCGTGCCTTCGTCCTGGGCGCGTCCGACGATGACGCCCGAGACGTAGAGCATGTCGCCGACGCGGCGCGCCGGGGCGTACTTGATCTCGTCATAGGACTTCTGCTGGCGCTCGGTCGGGATGATCACCTCGCCGCCGGAGGCGGGTATCCTTTTCGGATAGGCCTCCTGAGCGAAGGCGGGCGCGGCGACGAGGGCGCAGAGGGCGGACAGGACCAGGGGGCGGACGGCCATGGACGGATCTCCGGAGAACGCTGGTTGTCGGATCGCCCGACTGGCCGCCGCCCGCAAGTGAAATAAAGGTCACCCAGCCGCCTTGAGGATCAGGTCGGCGATGGCCTGGGCGTGAGAGATCATCGACACGTGGCTGGATGGCAGCTCGATCGTTGTCGCCCCCATGCGCTTGGCCAGGAAACGCTCGAGATCGGGATTGGTCGTCTGGTCGTTGGCCGAAACCGCGTAGAAGCTGGGCTTCTCGCGCCAGGCGGCGACCGTGGTGCGGCCCGCGAACAGGTTGGCGGCGATCGGTTGCTGGACGGCGTGGAGCGCCAGGGCGCGCGCGGGTTCGACGTCGCCGGCGAAGTAGCGGACGAAGGCGTCCTTGGTCAGCCAGGAATATCCGTCGTGGGTCACGACACCCGCCCGGGCCGGCATGGTCGGATATCTGGCCGCCAGGGCGTTGAAGTCCTCGTCGGCGTCCGGCGCGCGCGCGGCGACATAGACGAGGGCGGCGACCTTCGGGTCGAGACCGGCCTCGGTGATCGGCACGCCGCCCCACGAGTGGCCGACCAGCACGGTCGGGCCATCCTGCAGCGCCAGGGCGCGCCGGGTCGCGGCCACGTCGTCGGTCAGCGAGGTCAGGGGGTTCTGCACCGCCGTGACATTGAACCCCTTGGCCTGCAGGCGCGGAATGACGTCGCTCCAGCAGGAGCCGTCGGCCCATGCTCCATGGACCAGGACGACGTTGCGGACAGCCGCGCGGGCCAGGGCGGGGGCGGCGGTCGAGAGACCGACGCCCAAGGCGCCTAGCAACAGGGCGCGACGATCCGGTTGGGAGAGGGAGGAAGGCGTCATGCCGATGGTCCAAGACTGGCCGCGGCGGAGACCCATTCTCCGTCCTGGCCGTCCCGCGACCATTCGGGCCGGGGCGGTCGAAGGATACATCGATGACGGCTTCGTGATCGGCGATGCGCTGCGGCGCTTGACCTCCACGTCAACGCGCCTAGTGTCCGACCTCTGTTCACCGGGGGGCCGCTAGCGCGGCTGAGATTGGGCGAATGCCCTGACCCGTAGAACCTGATCCGGGTCATGCCGGCGAAGGGAGGGAACGCGGACGCGGCCTAACATTCCGTCCGTCAGACCGACTCAAGCACGACACGTCCGGGTCTCCTTGAAGCTTGAGGAGCGCCCGAAATGAATATCCAGACCACTATCAAGTCCGTGGCCGAGACGATCTCGACGGGTCCGATCCCGGGCTCGCGCAAAGTCTATCAGGCTGGCGAGCTGTTCCCCGAGCTGCGCGTGCCGTTCCGCGAGGTGGCCGTCCACCCGTCGGCCAACGAGCCGCCGGTCACCGTCTACGATCCTTCGGGCCCCTATACGGATCCGTCGGTCGCCATCGACATCGAGAAGGGCCTGCCGCGCACGCGCGAGGCCATGATCGTGGCCCGGGGCGACGTCGAGATCGTCACCGATCCCCGCCAGGTGAAACCCGAGGACAACGGCTTCGCCCAGGGCAAGCACCTGGCTCCCGAATTCCCCGACGCCAACCGCACGATCTATCGCGCCAAGCCGGGCAAGCTGGTCACCCAGCTGGAATACGCCCGCGCCGGGATCATCACGGCTGAGATGGAATATGTCGCCATTCGCGAGAACCTGCGCCGCGAGCAGACCCGGCCATGCGTGCGCGACGGCGAGGACTTCGGCGCTTCGATCCCGGACTTCGTGACGCTCGAGTTCGTGCGCCAGGAAGTGGCCCGCGGCCGCGCCATCATCCCGGCCAACATCAACCACGGCGAACTCGAGCCGATGGCGATCGGCCGTAACTTCCTGGTCAAGATCAACGCCAACATCGGCAACTCGGCGGTGCTCTCCACCGTAGCCGACGAGGTCGACAAGCTGGTCTGGGCCACGCGCTGGGGCGCCGACACGGTCATGGACCTGTCGACCGGCCGCAACATCCACAACATCCGCGACTGGATCATCCGCAACAGCTCGGTGCCGATCGGCACGGTGCCGATCTATCAGGCGCTGGAGAAGGTCAATGGCGTGGCCGAGGACCTGAACTGGGAGGTCTTCCGCGACACCCTGATCGAGCAGTGCGAGCAGGGCGTCGACTACTTCACGATCCACGCCGGCGTGCGCCTGCCGTTCGTGCCGATGACCGCCAAGCGGGTCACCGGCATCGTTTCGCGCGGCGGCTCGATCATGGCCAAGTGGTGCCTGGCCCACCACAAGGAGAACTTCCTCTACGAGCGCTTCGAGGACATCTGCGAGATCATGCGCGCCTACGACGTGTCGTTCTCGCTGGGCGATGGCCTGCGTCCAGGCTCGACCGCCGACGCCAACGACGAGGCCCAGTTCTCGGAGCTGCGCACCCTGGGCGAGCTGACCAAGGTAGCGTGGAACCACGGCGTCCAGGTGATGATCGAAGGGCCGGGCCACGTGGCCATGCACAAGATCAAGGCCAACATGGACGAGCAGCTGAAGCACTGCCACGAGGCGCCCTTCTACACGCTGGGGCCGCTCACCATCGACATCGCACCCGGCTACGACCACATCGCCAGCGCCATCGGCGCGGCCATGATCGGCTGGATGGGCACGGCGATGCTGTGCTACGTGACGCCCAAGGAGCACCTGGGCCTGCCCGACCGCGACGACGTGAAGCAGGGCCTCATCGCCTAC
>NZ_DATFAV010000171.1:0-19825 GCF_035254145.1 Caulobacter sp.
CGATCGAAAGAGACACACCATGAAGACGACTCTCTTCGCCGGCGCTTCGGTCGGCCTGTGCCTGCTGGCCTTCGCCGGCGCCGCCAACGCGCAATCCATCGACTACGGCGCGATGGAGCAGCTGTTCAACGAACCGGTCACCACCTCGGCCACCGGCTCGCCGCAGCGCTCCACCGAAGTGCCGGTCGACATGACCATCATCAGCGCGTCCGACATCAAGCGCTCGGGCGCCAATGACCTGCCCACGATCCTCAGCCGCGTCGCCGGCGTGGACCTGCTGAACTTCGCCGCCGGCCAGTCGGATGTCGGCATCCGCGGCTACAACCAGGCCCGCTCGCCGCGCCTGCTGGTGCTGATCAACGGCCGCCAGGTCTATCTCGACCACTTCGGCTACACCGACTGGGCCTCGCTGCCGATCGAACTGAGCGAAATCCGCCAGATCGAAGTCGTCCGCGGTCCCAACAGCGCGATCTTCGGCTTCAACGCCGTGTCGGGCGTGGTCAACATCATCACCTTCAACCCGAAGTTCGACGACACCAACGTCATCGAGCTGAAGGCCGGCACCAATTCGAGCACCAGCGTCTCGGTCGTGAAGACCGTACGCCTGGGCGAGCGCCTGTCGTTCCGCGTCTCGGGCGGCGTCGACCATCAGGATGAGTGGAAGAACAACACCTCGGGCACGGGCGTCGTCCTGGCCTCGCAGATCCACAATCCGTCGACCGCCCGCGCCAATTTCGACGCGGTCGCCCAACTGGCCGACAAGACCACCCTGCGGGTCGAAGGTTCGATGTCGAACGGTTCGAGCACCCAGGTGATCTCGACCTTCGCCTACGCCGTTCACCGCATTAAGACCAACTCGATGAAGGCCACGCTGAACAGCGAGACCAAGTTCGGTCTGGTGCAGGCCCAGGCCTATCGCAACGAACTGGACGGCTCCACGCCCGGCCGTCGTTACCTGAACGACATCACAGTCTACAGCCTGGAAGACCTGTTCAAGATCGGCGCGGCGCACACCATCCGTCTCGGCGTTGAATATCGCGACAACCAGCTGGACACCGCCGGCTATGTCGGCGGCAAGGTCAGCTACACCGTGCTGGCCCCGTCGGCGATGTGGAACTGGATGGTCAATCCGAAGCTCTCGGTCACCACCGCCGTGCGCCTGGACAAGCTGAGCCTGAAGCGCACGGGCTCGTTCCCGACCGGCGCGCCGCAAGCCAACAACGCCCTGTGGGACCGCGACATCACCGAGACCAGCGTCAATGTCGGCGCGGTGTACAAGCTGACCGACCATGACTCCCTGCGCGCCACCTTCGCCCGCGGCGTCCAGGCCCCGACCCTGCTGGAACTGGGCGGTCTGCTGATCCCGCCGGCCACCCCGGCGCCGACGGGCGGCCTGATCGCCGGCAACCCGCTGCTGGATCCGGCCATCGTCACCAACTACGAGCTGGCCTACGACCGCAACCTGCCGGCCCTGAAGGCCAAGGTCAGCGCCAAGGTGTTCGCCCAGAAGACCGAGAACGTGAAGGGCCAGTTCAGCGCCTCCCTGCTGGACATCGCGCCGACGGCCACCACCTGGGCGACCTTCACCTACAAGAACGTCTCGGACTCCAAGATGAAGGGCGTCGAGCTGGCCGCTTCGGGCAAGCTTGACGGCGGCTTCCACTGGAGCGCCGACACCACCTACACGGACGTGAAGGACACCCCGTTCACGACGGTCTCGTCGATCGTCCTGCGCAAGGTGAACTTCGCGGCGACCTCGCCGAAGTACCGCAGCAACCTGGCGGCGGGCTGGGCGAACGACAAGTGGGCCATCGACGGCTACGCCCACTTCGTCAGCAAGTTCGACTCCTACAACGGCAACCTGCTGGAGCCGGTCAAGGGCTACGCCACGGTCGCCGGCCGGGTCGCCTATACGATCGCCAAGGGCACGGATATCGCTCTGAACGGTCAGAACCTGATGAAGGACCGCCAGTCGCAAGCCAAGGGCCCCAGCGGCCTGCAGGCCGAGCGCCGGGTGATGCTGTCGCTGACCAAGACCTGGTAAGCGTTTAGCCAACACCAGACGAGGGGCTCCGTCGAAAGGCGGGGCCCTTTTTCTTTGGGCGTTGCTAGTCGTCCCAGCCCTTGCGCTTCTTCTTCTTGCCCAGCGCGAAGATCCCCGGGTAGGGCCCCTTGCCGGTCCGATAGAGGCACCAGTCGTCGTCCTTCCTGCAGTCGCCGTCAAAGGCGGCCTTCTTGTCCGGATCGATGGCGGCGTACATCGGCGCGGTGCGCGAGCGTTCGCCGTCGGCCTCGGCGCAGGCGGCCTTTTCGGCCCTGTTGAGGGCGGCGACCTTCTCGTGGCGGCAACCCAGGCTGTCCCGCAGGCTCTTGCGGGTTTCCTCGCTCTGATCGACCAGCTTGCGGGCGGTAAAGCCAGGCGGGGCGATGAGGGTCGGCGGAGCGGACGACGCCACGGTGGGTGGGGCGTGGACGCTCGAGGGCGTCGTCGTCGGGGTCGTGGGGAGGCGATGCGGGCGGGCCGGCGCCACCGGGGCGGGCTTCGGCGCCGTGGCCGGGGACGACGGCGTGTCCAGCAGCTGGGCTTCGATGACCGGCGGCTCGACCAGTACCGGCGCCCAGCGCGCGCCGGAGACCAGGGCCAGCAGCACCAGGGCGTGGGCGCCCAGCACCGCGCTCCAGGCGATGAGGTTGCGCCGCAGATCCCGCCGTGAGGGCGGTCGCCAGGTTCCGATGGCGATCGCCGTGCTCATGGTGTCTCCGGGCGCTGCGGCGCCGGATGTCGATAGGCCCGCCATGCGGCGCAAGCGTGGCCTTACCCGACAAGAAAAAGGCCCGGCGTCACCGCCGGGCCCTTCCTTGTTTCAACGATGCGACGCGACGGTTACGCGGCGGCCTTCGCCTTGACCCCAAAGCGGCCGTAGAAGGTCTCGCCCTTCTCGGCCATTTCGCGCAGCAGGGCGGGCGGGGCGAACCGCTTGCCGTACTTCTGGGCCAGCTGATCGCAGGTTTCGACGAAGGCCTTGGCGCCGACGCCGTCGATCAGGCTGATCGGGCCGCCGGTCCAGGGCGCGAAACCCCAGCCCAGGATGGCGCCGACATCGGCCTCGCGCGGGTCGACGATGACGCCTTCCTCGAAGCAGCGCGCGGCTTCCACCGCCTGGCGGTACAGCAGGCGGGTGCGGATCTCCTGGATCAGCGCCTGGTCGGCGTCCTTGATCTTCACCGGAGCCAGGTCCGAAAGGCCCTTCCACAGGGTCTTCTGGCCGGTCTCCGGATAGTCGTAGAAGCCCTTGCCGTTCTTGCGGCCCAGGCGGCCCAGCTCGACGACCATCTTCTCCAGCACCGGAGCGAACGGACGCTCCTCGTACTTGTCGCCGAGATCCTTCTTGGTCTGCTCGCCGATCTTGTAGGAGAGGTCCAGCGCGACGTCGTCGTTCATCTCCAGCGGACCGCGCGGCATGCCGGTGGCGCGACCGACATTGTCGATGATCGCGGGCGCGACGCCCTCGGCCATCATCTCCAGGCCTTCCTGCACGAAGGTGCCGAAGCAGCGCGACGTGTAGAAGCCGCGGCTGTCGTTGACGACGATCGGGGTCTTCTTGATCTTCAGGACGTAGTCGATCGACTTGGCCAGGGCTTCCTGGCTGGTCTGCTCGCCCATGATGATCTCGACCAGGCCCATCTTGTCGACTGGCGAGAAGAAGTGGATGCCGATGAACGAGGCCGGGCGGACGCTGGCCTTGGCCAGGCCCGTGATCGGCAGGGTCGAGGTGTTGGAGCCGAAGATGGCGGTGTCGGCCAGCTGGGCCTCGGCCTTCTTGGTGACCTCGGCCTTGACCTCGCGGTTCTCGAACACGGCCTCGACGACGAGGTCGCTGCCCTTGACCTGGGCGTAGTCAGCGGTCGGATGGATCAGGGCCAGGATGGCCTCGCCCTTTTCCGGGGTCATCTTGCCGCGCGAGACGGCCTTCTTGACCAGGCCCTCGGCGTAGCCCTTGCCCTTCTCGGCGGCTTCCTGCGACTGGTCGATCAGGACGGTCTCGATGCCGGCCATGGCTTGGACATAGGCGATGCCCGCGCCCATCATGCCCGCGCCCAGGACGGCGACCTTCTTGACGTCGTAGTGCGGGACATTGGCCGGGCGGCCCGAACCCTTGCCCAACTCCTGCAGGGACAGGAACAGGGTGCGGATCATGCCCTTGGCCTGGGGCGTCATCATCGTCTTCAGGAAGTAGCGGGTCTCGATCCGCAGGGCGGCGTCGAACGGCACCTGCGTGCCTTCATAGACCGCCTTCATGATGTTCAGCTGGGCCGGGTAGTTGCCATAGGTCTGCTTGCGCAGCATGGCGTTGCCCATCACGAAGACCTGGCTGCCAGTCGGGGTGTAGGGACCGCCGCCCGGAAGCTTGAAGTCCTTCTTGTCCCACGGCGCGACGGCGTCGCCCTTGGTCTTGACCCAGGTCTTGGCGGCTTCCACCACTTGGTCGGCCGGGACGACCTCGTGCACGACCTTGTTGGCCAGGGCCTCGGCCGGCTTCATCGACTTGCCTTCCAGCAGGTACGGCGCGGCGGCCATCACGCCCATCAGGCGCGGCAGACGCTGGGTGCCGCCGGCGCCGGGCAGGAGGCCGACCTTGGCTTCCGGCAAGGCGAGCTGGATCTTCGGATTGTCGGCGACCACGCGATAGTGGCAGGCCAGGGTGATCTCCAGGCCGCCGCCCATGGCCAGGCCGTTGATCGCCGCGGCGACCGGCTTGCCGCAGGTCTCCAGGGCGCGGAACGCCTTGTTGAGCGCAAAGCCCGCCTCGAAGGCGGCCTTCAGGCCCGCTTCGCCCGCCGCGCCGCCGCCCAGGCCGCCGGAGCCGCCCAGTTCGCCCAGGTCGGCGCCGGCGCAGAAGCCGCTGGCCTTGCCGGAGGTGATGACCGCGCCCTTGATGGCCGCGTCCGACTTGATGGTCTCGACCACCTCGCCGATTTCCTTGATGACCGAAGCGGTCAGGGTGTTCATCGAACGGCCGGGCACGTCGAAAGTGACGAGGGCCACGCCGTCGGAATCGACCTCGATCTTGAAGTTTTCCATGGTGTTAGCTCCTCGGTCTTAAACGCGTTCGATGACGGTGGCGGTGCCCATGCCGGCGCCGACGCACAGGGTGATCAGGGCGGTCTCCTTGTCGGAGCGCTCCAGCTCGTCGAGCATGGTGCCCAGGATCATCGCGCCGGTGGCGCCCAGGGGGTGGCCCATGGCGATGGCACCGCCGTTCACGTTCATCTTGTCGTGGGGGATGTCCAGCGCCTGCATCATGCGCAGGACGACGGCGGCGAAGGCTTCGTTCAGCTCGTAGAGGTCGATGTCCTTGACCTCCATCTTCAGCTTCTTGAGCAGCTTCTCGGTGACCAGCGAGGGGCCGGTCAGCATGATCGAGGGTTCGCTGCCGATCGAGGCGGCGCCCTTGATGCGGCCGCGAGCCTTCAGGCCCAGGGCCTCGCCCATTTCCTTGGTGCCGATCAGCACGCCGGCGGCGCCGTCGACGATGCCCGAGCTGTTGCCGGCGTGGTGGACGTGGTTGATCTTCTCGACCTGCGGATAACGCTGGGTGACGACGGCGTCGAAGGCCATCTCGCCCATGCCCGTGAACGAGGGGTTCAGCGCGGCCAGGGTCTGCATGGTGGTCGAGCCGCGCACGGTCTCGTCATGGTCCAGGATGGTCAGGCCCAGTTGATCCTTGACCCCGATCACCGACTTCTTGAAGCGGCCGTCGGCCCACGAGGCGGCGGCCCGGCGCTGGCTTTCGACGGCGTAGGCGTCGACGTCGTCGCGGCTGAAGCCGTAGAGCGAGGCGATCAGGTCGGCCGAGACGCCCTGCGGGGCGAAATAGGTCTTGAAGGCCGAGGACGGGTCGGTCGGCCAGGCGCCGCCGTCGCTGCCCATGGGCACGCGGCTCATGCTCTCGACGCCGCCGCCGATGGCCAGCTGGGCCTCACCCGAGGCGACCTTGGCCGCGGCCATGTTCACCGCTTCCAGCCCCGAGGCGCAGAAGCGGTTGATCTGCACGCCGGCGACGCTCTCGGCGTAGTCGGCGGTCAGCACGGCGGTGCGGGCGATGTCGCTGCCCTGTTCGCCGACCGGGGCGACGCAGCCCAGGACGACGTCGTCGACGTAGGAAGTGTCCAGATTGTTGCGGTCGCGGATCGCTTCCAGCACCTGGGTGGCCAGGGACAGGGACGTGATCTCGTGCAGGGACCCGTCCTTCTTGCCCTTGCCGCGCGGCGTGCGCACGGCGTCGAAAATGTAAGCGTCAGCCATGGAATGGCTCCTTCCTGCGTATCTTTAAGCGGGTTGGTCTTGCAGCGCCGGCTGGACCCGCACGTCCGTGCGAACCGAGTTGGCGATGAAACAGGCGTGGTGGGCGGCCTCGTGCAGGGCCGCCAGCTGGGCCTCGTCGGGGGCGGCGCCCTCGAAGACGATCTCGGGGCGAAGAGCGACGCTGCTGACCCAGTGCGCGCCGTGCGCGTTCTTGGTCATCACGCCCTCGGCCCGGTCGCGATAGCGGGTGATATGGAAGCCGGCCCGGCGGGCCAGGTCCAGAAAGGTCAGCATGTGGCAGGCCGAGAGGGACGCCACGAACATCTCCTCGGGGTCCACGCCCGCCGGGTCCGACCAGGGCAGGGGGACCACCGATGGCGAAGCCGAGCCGAGCGCCGTCACTCCGCCGTCGAACGACAGGGTGTGGGCGCGGCTATAGCGGCCCTTGGCGAAGTCAGCCCCGGGCTCCAGGTTCCAGTCGACGATGGCGACGTGGGTCGACATCTATTTCCAGGTCCCGATCGGAGACTTGCCGAGCGGCTTGCAGATCAGGCCGCGAGCCGAGGCCTTGGCGCTGTAGGTGGCGCGCTGGCCGAACTCAGGCGCGGGCAAGGCGCAGGCGGTGAAGCCCGAGGTCGTCACTTCCAGCCGCCACTCGGCGACCTTGGAGCGCAGCAGGGTCTGGCAGACGTCGGCTCGCGGCTTCAGGGGCAGCTTGAAGGCGCCGGGCTGGGGCCGTTTGCCGACCAGCTCTCCCGAGAACGTCAAAGGCCGCGGACCCGGCTCGGCGCGCACGCAGACGACGGCCGAGCGGGCGTCCTGCGCCGCGGCCGGGCCGGCCGCCAGAGCGATCATCGACAGTGCGGCGATCACAAGGTCCTCGCGATCAGCAGTTTCATGATCTCGTTCGTGCCGCCGTAGATGCGCTGGATGCGGCTATCCTTGTACATGCGTGCGATCGGGTACTCGTTCATGAAGCCATAGCCGCCGAACAGCTGCAGGCAGCGATCGACGATCTTCCCTTCCAGGTCCGAGACCCAGTACTTGGCCATCGAGGCGGTGGCCGCGTCCAGCTTTCCTTCGAGGTGCTGGCCGATGCAGTGGTTGACGAACACCTTGGCCACGGTCGCCTCGGTCTTGCACTCGGCCAGGACGAACTGAGTGTTCTGAAAGTCGATGATCGCCTTGCCGAACGCCTTGCGGTTCTTGACGTAGTCGATGGTCAGCTCCAGCGCCCGCTCGATCGTCGCCATGCCCTGCACGGCGATGTTCAGCCGCTCCTGCGGCAGCTGGCCCATCAGCTGGAAGAAGCCCTGGCCCTCGTCCGTGCCGAGCAGGTTCTCGGTCGGGATCTTCACGTCGTTGAAGAACAGCTCCGAGGTGTCCTGGGCCTCCTGGCCCAGCTTGTCGAGGTTGCGGCCGCGCTCGAAGCCTTCCGCTCCGTCGGTCTCGACGATCAGCAGCGAGGTGCCACGGGCGCCGCCCGCCGGATCGGTCTTGGCGACCACGATGATCAGATTGGCCGTCTGGCCGTTGGTGATGAAGGTCTTGGAGCCGTTGATGACGTACTGGTTGCCGACCTTCTTGGCGGTGGTCTTGATCCCCTGGAGGTCGGAGCCGGCGCCCGGCTCGGTCATGGCGATGGCCGAGACCAGCTCGCCGGTCGCCAGGCGCGGCAGCCAGCGCTGCTTCTGCTCTTCGGTGCCGTAGTGGAAGATGTACGGCATGACGATGGCGTTGTGCAGGCTGGCGCCGAAGCCGTCGACGCCCTTCTTGCCCAACTGCTCCATCAGCACGACCTCGTGGCGATAGTCGCCGCCTGCCCCGCCATATTGCTCGGGCGTGGAGAGGCCGAGCAATCCGGCCTCCCCCGCCTTGGTCCACATGTCACGGTCGACGCAGTGGTTCTTGCGCCATTTCGCGACGGTCGCTTCAGGCGCGTGCTCGTCGAAGAACTTGCCCACCGCGTCCTCGAAGATCGCGATGTCTTCCTCGGCCATGAAGGCGGGTTTTTCAACGTTGAGCACGCTCATGATCAGAAAGCCTCCGCGGGCAGCGCCATCAGGGTCGCCGAACCGGTCTTCAGCTTGGCCAGATGCGACGCAGCGTCAGGCAAGATGCGTTCGATGAAATAACGGCCGGTCGTCAGCTTGGTCGTGAAGAACGGGTCGGACGAGCCGGCCGCGATCTTGGCGTTGGCGGCCTTGGCCATCAGCGCCCACATGTAGGCCAGGCCCGTCAGGCCGAAGAGGTGCATGTAGTCGGTCGAGGCCGCGCCGGCGTTGTCCGGATTTTGCAGGCCGTTCTGCATCAGCCACATGGTGCCGTCCTGCAGCTGGGCCTTCACGCCGCCGAGGGCCTCGATGAAGGGCTTCAGCGCTTCATCGCTGTCGTTCTCGCCGATGAACTGGTCGATCTCCTGGAAGAAGGTCATGACCGCGCGGCCGCCCTTGGCCGCCAGCTTGCGGCCGACCAGGTCCAGGGCTTGGACGCCGTTGGTGCCCTCGTAGATCAGAGCGATACGGCAGTCGCGCATGAACTGGCTGACCGGGAAGTGCTCGGTGAAGCCGCTGCCGCCGTGCACCTGCACCGCGTTCGAGCAGACCTGGAAGCCCTTGTCGGTCAGGTAGCCCTTCAGCACCGGCGTCATCAGCCCCATGTAGTCGGCCGACTTCTCGCGCACGGCCGCGTCGGGGTGGACGTGCGACAGGTCGCCGTGCAGGGCGGTCCAGAACAGGAAGGCGCGACCGCCTTCGATCAGAGCCTTGCTCTCCAGCAGCATGCGACGCACGTCCGGGTGGACGATGATCGGGTCGGCCGGGCCGTCGGCGTTCTTCGGGCCCGTCAGCGAGCGGCCTTGCAGGCGATCCTTTGCGAAGGCGACGGCGGCCTGGTAGGCGGCCTCGCCCTGGGCCACGCCCTGCATGCCGACGCCCAGGCGCGCCTCGTTCATCATGACGAACATGATCTTCAGGCCGGCGTTTTCCTCGCCGATCAGATAGCCCTCGGCGTCGTCATACTGCATGACGCAGGTGGCGTTGCCGTGGATGCCCATCTTCTCTTCCAGGCCCACGCACTTGACGCCCTGGTTGCGGTCGCCGACCGAGCCGTCGGCCTTGGGGAAGAACTTCGGCACGATGAACAGGCTGATGCCCTTCACGCCCGCCGGGGCGCCCTCGATGCGGGCCAGCACCAGGTGGATGATGTTGTCCGACATGTCGTGCTCGCCGGCGCTGATCCAGATCTTCTGGCCGGTGATGCGATAGCTGCCGTCGCCGTTCGGAACCGCCTTGGTGCGCAGCAGGCCCAGGTCCGTGCCGCAGTGCGGCTCGGTCAGGTTCATGGTGCCGGTCCATTCGCCGGTGACCATCTTGGGCAGATAGGTCTGCTTCTGCTCGTCGGTGCCGCCGGTGTGGATGGCCGAATAGGCGCCATGAGCCAGGCCCGGATACATCGAGAAGGCCATATTGGCCGAACTCGACATCTCGCTGAAGGCCAGGTTGACGACGTGCGGCAGGCCCTGGCCGCCATAGGCCGGGTCCGAACCCAGGCCAGTCCAGCCGCCTTCGCATAGCTGCTTGTAGGCGTCCTTGAAGCCCGGCGGGGTGGTGACGACGTTGGTCGCCGGGTCCAGCTGGCAGCCGTTCTTGTCGCCGACCGTGTTCAGCGGGGCCAGGACCTCGCCGGTGAACTGGGCGGCGGCGTCCAGGATCTGCTCGACCACGTCGAACGACGCGTCCGCGAAGCCGGGCAGGTCGCCATGCTGGTCGATATTGAGCACGTCGCGCAGGATGAAGGCGTGATCGCGAACGGGCGGCTGGTAAGTCATGAAACGGTCCTGGCTAGGATCGGGGAGGGGAACGGATAGGCGATCGCCGGTCCTGCCGCGCGTGGGCGAAATCGGCGTCGCGAAGGATCTTACTTGCCCAGCATGGCCTCGGCATGACCGTCGAGACGGGCGCGCAGCACCTGCTCGTAGTCGGCCGCGCGCGGGAGCAGGTCGGGGCGGATCTCGGTCAGGCGGCGCTCCAGGCGATTGCACGCCTCGCGCAGCTCGATCAGGGCGTTGTCGATGTCGTCGCGCTGCTGCTCCAGCGCCGTGGCGCGTTCGCGGAACTTCTTCAGCGAGCGGGCCATCTGCGCCGCGCCCTCGTCGTTCTCGTCATAGAGATCCAGAAGCTCGCGGATCTCCGACAGCGACAGGCCCACGCGCTTGCCGCGCAGGATCAGTTGCAGGCGAACGCGGTCCTTGTGCGAGTAGACGCGGTTCAGCCCCTCGCGGGCCGGATTGAGCAAGCCCTTGTCTTCGTAGAAGCGCAGGGCGCGGGGCGTGGCTTTGAATTCATTGCAGAGCTGGCGGATCGTAAAGGTCCGCTCGGGTCGACGCAGGTCGGCCATGGGTTGAAACCTCCCGGGTGAAGAGGGCCTGGCTACTGCGGCCGGGCCGCTTGGTTATCGGCGATCACTCTAAACCCGACGCCCGGCGGTCGTCAACGCTTACGTAAACGTCAACTTGAACGCGGCGCATAGGTTTACTTTCCTAGGCGCGAGGGCGTATTTTCCTTGGCGAAGGCCGGACGCTTTAGGAGACGCCCGCATGGCGACCCTGTCTCACGGCGAAATCTGGCGGGCCATCGACGCGCTGGCCGAACGCTTCGACATGACGCCCTCGGCCATGGCCCGGATGGCGGGCCTGGATCCGACCAGCTTCAACCGCTCCAAACGCGGTTCGGCCGACGCCGACGGTCGGCCGCGCTGGCCCTCGACCGAAAGCCTGGCCAAGCTGCTGGAGGCGACGGGGGTCAATTTCTCGGAGTTCGCGGCCCTGACCGAAAAGGCGCCGGTCCGCGCGCCGGGCCGGCGGGGCGCGCCGCTGATCGGCCTGTCGCAGGCGGGACAGGAGGGTTTCTTCGACGAGGCCGGGATGCCGGTCGGCTCGGGCTGGGATGAGGTTCCCGCACCTGAGCTGGGCGAGGGCCTGTTCGCGCTGGAGGTGTCGGGAGACGCCCTGGCGCCGGTCTATCGCGACGGCGACCGCTTGCTGGTCTCGCCAACGGACGAGCCGCGCAAGGGCGATCGCGTGGTGGCGCGGACCCAGGCGGGCGAGGTTCTAGTGCGGGAGTTGGGCCGCGTGACGGCCCGGGCCATCGAGCTCTTGGCCCTGGGGCGCGCCGAGAGCGACCGCCTGCTGCCGCGGGACGAGGTCGCCTGGATCGCGCGGATCGTCTGGGCCAGCCAGTAGGCCAGCCCTCTGGAGCCTACGTGCGCGGGCAGGTGGCGTGGGCGTCGAGCAGCCAGGCGATCAGCGGGCCGGCCGCCGGATCGGCGCATGACACGTCGACGCGATAGGATTGCCAAGTGTCGTTATGCGCGGCCTCGACGCGAGCGTCGGGGAACTGCTGGACGATGCCGCCGAGCAAGGAATCGAATTCTTGTCGGTCGGTGGGGCGCAGAGTGAACGAAGCCATGGGAATAACCCTGAAGACTAATCTTGGTCCTGAAGATCCAAAACTAGACTCCGAAAGGTGGTCAGACCCTTAATAGCGAATTCAGGATTCGTTCATCCGCATGGACATGGTGTCGCAGTACGGGATCAGCCCAGCTTTTCCTCGATCAGCGCGATCGTGCGGTCGATTCCGAAGATCGCCGCGAACGACCCGAAGCGGGGGCCTTGGCTCTGGCCTAGCAGCACCTCGTAGAGGGCCTGGAACCAGGCGCGCAGCGGGTCGAAGCCGTGGGTCTTGCCGACCTCGAACACCTCGTTCTGGATCAGCTCGGCGTCCTGGGTCCCCGCCGGCATGGCCTTCAGCTTGGCCAGCAGGTCCAGCATCGCCGCCCGTTCCTGGTCGCTGGGCGCGCGGAAGACCTTCGTGGGCTTCACGAAGTCCTCGTAATAGTGGATCGCGTAGCCGGCCAGGCGGTCCAGCAGCGGCTGGGTCTGGGCCGACGCGCCCGGAATGTAGCGCGACAGGAAGCCCCAGAGGATCTCCTTGGTCGAGGCGTCGGCGGCCGAAACGAGATTCAGCATCAGGCTGAACGACACCGGCGAGCCCTGCTCCGGCGGCGCGCCCGAGTGGATGTGCCAGACGGGGTTGTCCAGCTGCTTGGCCGGCTCCTGGCGGCCGAACGCGTCCAGCTGCTGCAGATACTCGTCGGTCGCCTTGGGAATGACGTCGAAATAGAGCTTCTTGGCCGACTTGGGGCTTTGGAACATGTAGTACGATAGGCTTTCGGGCGCGCCGTACCGCAGCCAGTCCTCCATGGAGAGGCCGTTGCCCTTCGACTTGGAGATCTTCTGGTTGTTCTCGTCCAGGAAGAGCTCGTAGTTGAAGCCCTCCGGCGGCGTGCCGCCCAGCGCCCGGCAGATCGCGCCCGAGGCCTTGACCGAGTCGATCAGGTCCTTGCCCGACATCTCGTAGTCGACGCCCAGGGCGGTCCAGCGCATGGCCCAGTCGGGCTTCCACTGCATCTTCACGTGGCCGCCGGTGACGGGAACCTCGGCGTTGCGGCCGTCCTCGTCCTGGAAGACGATCGTGCCCTTCGAGACGTTGCGCTCCAGCGTCGGGACCTGCAGCACCCGGCCCGTCGTCGGGCTGATCGGCAGGAACGGCGAATAGGTGGCGCGGCGCTCCTCGCCCAGGGTCGGCAGCATGACCTTCTGGATGGCGTCGAACCGCTCCAGCGCCGTCAGCAAGGTCGCGTCGAACAGGCCGCCCTTGTAGCACTCGGTCGACGAGACGAACTCGTACTCGAAGCCGAAGCCGTCCAGGAACGCGCGCAGGCGGGCGTTGTTGTGCGCGCCGAAGCTGTCATGGGTGCCGAACGGGTCGCGGACCACGGTCAGCGGTTTGCCCAGGTCCTCGATCAGCGGCTGCTTGTTCTCGATGTTCTCGGGGACCTTGCGCAGGCCGTCCATGTCGTCGCTGAAGGCGATCAGGCGCGTGGGGATGGCCTCGTCGGTCAGGGCGCGGAACGCCGCGCGGACCATGGTCGTGCGCGCCACCTCGCCGAAGGTGCCCAGGTGCGGCAGGCCCGACGGCCCGTAGCCGGTCTCGAAGATCACCGCCTTGGCCAGCGCCGGATAGGCCTTGACCGCCTCGTCGGCTTTCCCAGCCTCGATCAAGGCCTTGGCGGCCTCCTGGTCGGCGCGGTCGGGGATGCGCACGCGCAGGACGCGGGCGATGGTGGCGCGCGCCTGCTCGAACGGCCAGGAGCGGGCTTCGCGGGCGAGGGGGGAGAGGCCTTCAAACATGCGGGGCGGTATAAGCGCTGACGCGGCGGAGGGCTAGGGCGGTGGTGATCAGCCCTTCAGGGCGCCCGCCACCACCTCGCGCGCCTCGGCCTGGACCTGCTTTAGGTGATCCGCGCCCAGGAACGATTCCGCATAGACCTTATAGACGTCCTCGGTGCCAGACGGCCGGGCGGCGAACCAGGCGTTCTGGGTGCACACCTTCAGGCCGCCGATCGCCTCGCCGTTGCCGGGGGCGGCGGTAAGGATGTCGGTGATGGCCTCGCCCGCCAGGGTCTTGGCCGAGACGTCGCTGGGGCTGAGCTTGGCGAGCCGCGCCTTCTCCTCGCGGCTGGCCGGGGCGTCGATGCGGGCGTAGGCCGGCGCGCCGTAGCGTTCGGTCAGGCCCGCGTAGAGCTGGCTGGCGCTCTGGCCCGTCACCGCCTGGATCTCGGCGGCCAGCAGGGCCAGCTGGATCCCGTCCTTGTCGGTGGTCCACACCCCGCCGTCATGGCGCAGGAAGGCCGCGCCGGCCGACTCCTCGCCGCCGAAACCGACCGAGCCGTCCAGCAAGCCCGGCACGAAATATTTGAAGCCGACCGGCACCTCCAGCAGGCGGCGGCCGAGCCCGGCCACCACGCGATCGATCATCGAGGACGAGACCAGGGTCTTGCCGACGGCGACGTCCGCGCCCCAGCCGGGGCGGTGGGTGAACAGGTACGAGATCGCCGCGGCCAGGTAGTGGTTGGGGTTCATCAGCCCGCCGTCGGGGGTGACGATCCCGTGGCGGTCGGCGTCGGCGTCGTTACCGGTGGCCACGTCATAGAGCGTCATGTGGGGGGCCGCGCCGCCTTTCATGATCCCGATCAGATTGGCCATCGCCGACGAGGACGAGCAGTCCATGCGGATCTTGCCGTCGGTGTCGAGCGGCATGAACGCCCAGCGCGGATCGACGGCGGCGTTGACCACGGTCAGGTCCAGTCTGTGGCGTTCGGCGATCGCGCCCCAATAGGCGACGGCCGCGCCACCCAGCGGGTCGGCGCCGATCCGCACCTTGGCGGCGCGGATGGCGGTGATATCGATCACGCCGGGCAGGTCGTCGACATAACGGCCCAGGAAGTCGTAGCTCCCAACGGCCTTGCGGGCGGTCTCGAACGGAACGCGCTTTACCCCGGCCAGGCCTTGCGCCAGCAGCTCATTGGCTCGCGCGGCGATCGCCGAGGTGGCGTCCGACCCGGCCGGGCCGCCGGAGGGCGGGTTGTACTTGATGCCGCCGTCGCGCGGCGGATTGTGCGAGGGCGTCAGCAGCAGGCCGTCGGCCTCGCGGCCGCCTTGACGGTTGTGGGTGAGGATCGCATGCGACACCGCTGGCGTCGGGGTGAAGCCGTCGCGGGAGTCGACCAGGGTCTCGACCCCGTTGCCCGCCAGGACCTCCAGCACCGAGCGCCAAGCGGGCTCGGACAGGCCATGGGTGTCGCGGCCGACGAACAGCGGGCCGGTCACGCCCTGGGCGGCGCGGTATTCGACGACCGCCTGGGTCACCGCCAAGATGTGGGCCTCGTTGAAGGCGCCGTCCAGGCTAGACCCCCGGTGGCCGGAGGTGCCGAACACGACCTTCTGGGCGGGATTTGAGACGTCCGGCCTGATCTCGAAATAGGCCCGGATCAACGCGTCGATGTCGACAAGATCTTCTGGAAGAGCGCGAAGGCCGGCGCGGTCGTGCATCAAGTCACCTGGCGGAGTTTCGGCGAGGCCGAGAGATCTCAAGTCCTATAAGGGCCGGAAGACAATTTCACGAACTATCTCCGCTGTTGCTTGGGTTCAGTGACCTCGCCATCGCCGTGGGGACCACCTGACCAAGCCCGGCGGCGTCCCCAATCCTCTCACGCGCCAGTGAGATTTGCTGGGCTTGCGTCGGACGCGCCGCGACCGTAACTCCCCGATGATGAGCATTTCCGCCCGCGCCGGGGCCAAGATCTGCGGATTGTCCACGCCCGAGACGGTCAAGGCCGCCTTCGACGGCGGCGCCGCGTTCCTGGGGTTCGTCTTCTTCGACAGGAGCCCGCGCAACGTCACGCCCGAGGCCGCCGCTCGCCTGGTCGAGCCTGTTCGTGGCCGGGGCGTGAAGACGGTGGCCGTCACCGTCGATCCCGACGACGCCTTGATCGACCGGCTGATGGCGACGATGCGGCCCGACCTGATCCAGGTCCACGGCAAGGAGACCCCCTCGCGCGTCCGCGAGATCGCCGCCCGCGCCGGGGTGGGCGTGATCAAGGCGTTTTCCGTCTCGGCCGCGAGCGACATCGACCAGGCGAGCGCGTTCGAGACCGTCGTCCAGCACCTGATGTTCGACGCCAGGCCAGTGGAAGGCCCCGGGGCGACCTCTGGCCTGCCCGGCGGCACCGGCGCGCGATTCGACTGGGGCCTGCTGGCCGGCCGGCGATTTTCGCGTCCGCATTTCCTGGCCGGCGGCCTGGATCCGTGGAACGTGACCGATGCGATTGATGCGTCCGGGGCGCCCCTGGTGGACGTTTCCTCTGGCGTGGAGCGCGGTCCCGGCCTAAAGGACCCCGCTCTGATCTCGGCGTTCCTGGACGCCGTCAAACGCGCCTAGGCTTGGATTGAGCTCGTGAACGTTCCCGCGAAACCGAACGATTGGTCGGCCTATCCGGACGCCAAGGGCCGCTTCGGCGACTATGGCGGCCTCTATGTGGCCGAGACGCTGATGCCGCTCGTGCTCGAGCTGGATCGCGCCTACACCGAAGCCAAGAACGATCCTGAGTTCCAGGCCGAGCTGAAGGGCTATCTGACCCACTATGTCGGCCGCCCCAGCCCACTCTATTTCGCCGAGCGTCTGACCCGCCACATCGGCGGCGCCAAGATCTATTTCAAGCGCGAGGAGCTGAACCACACCGGCGCGCACAAGATCAACAACTGCATGGGCCAGATCCTGCTGGCCCAGCGCATGGGCAAGACCCGGATCATCGCCGAGACCGGCGCTGGGCAGCACGGCGTGGCCTCGGCCACCGTCACCGCCCGTTTCGGCCTGCCCTGTGTCGTCTACATGGGCGCCGTCGACGTCGCCCGGCAAAAGCCCAACGTCTTCCGCATGAATCTCCTGGGCGCCGAAGTGCGACCGGTGACCTCGGGGGCCGCGACCCTCAAGGACGCCATGAACGAGGCGATGCGCGACTGGGTCACCAACGTCCACGACACCTACTACATGATCGGCACCGCGGCCGGTCCGCACCCCTATCCGGCCATGGTCCGCGACTTCCAGGCCGTGATCGGGACCGAGACCCGCGAGCAGATCCAGGAGATGGAAGGGCGTCTTCCCGACGCGGTGGTCGCCTGCGTCGGCGGCGGTTCGAACGCCATCGGCATGTTCCACCCGTTCCTGGGCGACGAGAACGTCAAGATCTACGGCGTCGAGGCCTCGGGCCACGGGCTGGAGACCGACAAGCACGCCGCGTCCCTGACCGGCGGTCGGCCGGGCGTTCTGCATGGCAACAAGACCTATCTGCTGCAGGACGACGACGGCCAGATCCTGGACGCCCACTCGATCTCGGCGGGTCTGGACTATCCGGGCATTGGTCCAGAGCATTCGTTCCTGCACGACATCGGCCGGGCCCAGTACCTGACCTGCACCGACGACGAGGCGCTGAAGGCCTTCCAGCTGTGCGCCGAGCTCGAGGGCATCATCCCCGCCCTGGAAAGCGCCCACGCCATCGCCAAGCTGCCGCAACTGGCCAAGGAGATCGGCGAGGGCGGCGTGATCGTGCTCTGCCTGTCGGGCCGTGGCGACAAGGACATCTTCACCGTGGCCGACGCGCTTGGGCGCACCATCTAGGCCATGGCGATCTAGGGTAAGCGACACTTGACCAAAGACCGCATCGACCGTCGCTTCGCGGCGCTGAAGGCCGAGGGCCGCGCCGCCTTCGTGGCCTATGTCATGGCCGGAGACCCGGACGCGGCGACCGCGCTCGAAATCGTCAAGGGCCTGCCGGCCGCCGGCGCCGACCTGATCGAGCTGGGCTTCCCGTTCTCGGACCCGATGGCCGAGGGGCCGACCATCCAGCGCGCCAGTCAGCGCGCCCTGGCCCAGAAGATGACGCTGAACGGCGTGCTGGACATCGTCCGCGCCTTCCGCGAGGGCGACCAGGAGACCCCGATCATCCTGATGGGCTATCTGAACCCGCTGATGAACAAGGGCTTCGAAACCTTCGCCAAGCAGGCCAATGAGGCCGGCGTCGACGGCCTGATCGTGGTCGACTGCCCGCCGGAGGAGGCCGACCCGCTGTCGGACGCGCTTGAGGCCGAAAACCTTTCCTTGATTCGCCTGGCCTCGCCGACCACCGACGATGCGCGCCTGCCGGTGGTGGTGCGCCGCACCTCGGGTTTCGTCTATTACGTCTCGGTGGCCGGTGTGACCGGAGTCAAGGAGGCCGACGCGGATTCGGTGTCTCCTGCGGTCCAGCGGGTTCGCGCGGCCTCGGGACTGCCGGTGGCGGTGGGCTTCGGGATCCGTACGCCCGAGCGCGCGGCGCAGATCGCCCGGGTGGCGGACGCGGCCGTCGTGGGCTCTGCGCTTGTGGATGAAATCGAGGCGGCGGCCAAGTTGAACGAAAACGTGACCGAGAAGGTTCTTCTCAAGGCGTCGGAGCTGGCTAAGGCTGTGCGGTCGGCGCGAGTCGGGACGAAGTGAGGCTCTAAGGCTATGGCTATGGCTGAACCCCAGGACCCGAAGAAGGGCGATAAATCCAAGGTCGCGGACCGTCGCGGCGGCTGGCTGTCGCGCATCGCGCCAGGCGTGCGCGGCGCGTTCGCCAAGCGCGAGACGCCCGAGAACCTTTGGGTCAAGTGCCCTGACACGGGCGAGATGATCTTCCGCTCCGACCTGGAGGCGGCCCTGTGGGTCACGCCGGCCGGTCGCCACATGCGGATCGGGCCCGAAGCCCGCTTCAAGTTCACCTTCGACGAAGGCCAGTACGAAGCCTTGCCGACCCCGCCAGTCGCCGAGGATCCGCTGCACTTCTCGGACGGCAAGCCCTACAAGGATCGCCTGGCCGCCGCCCGTAAGGCGACTGGCGAGCCGGACGCCATGGCCATCGGCTACGGCAAGGTCGGCGGCGTCGACGCCGTGGTGCTGGTTCAGGATTTCGCCTTCATGGGCGGGTCGCTGGGCATGGCCGCGGGCGAAGGCTTCATCGCCGCCGCCAAGGCCGCGCTCGAGCGTGAAGTCCCGATGATCGCCTTCACCGCCGCTGGCGGCGCCCGGATGCAAGAAGGCGCGCTGTCGCTGATGCAGATGGCCCGCACCACCCTGGCGATCAACGAGCTGAAGGACGCGGCCCTGCCCTACGTCGTGGTCCTGACCGACCCGACCACCGGCGGAGTCACCGCCTCCTACGCCATGCTGGGCGACGTCCACCTGGCCGAGCCGGGCGCCCTGATCGGCTTCGCGGGGCCCCGCGTCATCGAGCAGACCATCCGCGAGACCTTGCCGCCGGGCTTCCAGCGCTCGGAATATCTGGTCGAGAAGGGCATGGTCGACCGCGTGACGCACCGCAAGGAGCTGCCCGAGGTGCTGGGCTCGATTCTGGGCACCCTGATGATGGGGCGCAACCGCAAAGCGGCCTGAGCGCGGCCTTGACCGACCACCTCCGCGCCCACGACGCCGCCCTGGAGCGGCTGCGGGCGTTGCATCCCAAGCTAATCGACCTGTCGCTGGACCGTATGCGGCGGCTCTGCGCGGCCTTGGGCGATCCGCAGGACCGCTTGCCGCCAGTGATCCACGTGGCCGGCACCAACGGTAAGGGCTCGACCGTCGCCTACCTCCGGGCCATGGCCGAGGCGGCGGGCCTGAAGGTCCACGTCTTCACCTCGCCGCACCTGGTGCGCTTCGCCGAGCGCATCCGTCTGGCCGGGACCCTGATCACCGACGACCACCTGGCCGATGTGCTGGATCGTGTCGAGGCGGCCAACGCTGGCCAGGAGATCACCTTCTTCGAAATCACCACGGCGGCGGCCTTCGTCGCCTTCGCCGAGGTTCCGGCCGACCTCTGTATCGTCGAGGTGGGGCTGGGGGGCATCCTGGACGCCACCAACGTCATCCAGCGGCCGGCCGTCAGCGTCATCGCGCCGGTCGACATCGATCATCGCGAGTTCCTCGGCGACACCATCGCCAAGATCGCTGTCGAGAAGGCGGGGATCATCAAGCCGGACGCCCCGGTCGTCTCGGCCCGCCAGGATCCCGAGGCCGAGGACGTGATCGACACGGCCGCCGCCCT